>NZ_JBKIWR010000010.1:0-70347 GCF_046599595.1 Trueperella sp. LYQ143
TCCCCTCCCCCCCCCCCCCTCCCCCCCCTCCCCCCCCCCCCCCCCCCCCCCCCCCCCCCCCCCCCCCCCCCCCCCCCCCCCCCCCCCACGACATGTGTAAAAGCAACAGAAACCGTAACAGCAGAATCCGGCGCGCTACGCCGATGAGATAGGAAAATCGCACCCTGTCCTAGCCTTGAACACTGACTCCTCGGCGCTCATACGTCGGTAAAACCCCAGATAGTACTGCCAGGCAACGGAGCTACTCGCAGCCTCACACAATCCGATAGGAGCATAACCAGCCAAACAGTGCGCAGCTTTTCTCACCGCCCCGCCCTTCCCCTCAGCCTGGTAAAAACAGCCAGCCATCCCAGACGAAGTACCTCGTTATTGCACCGCGTAATATACATACATGGCTTTCTCCAGCACCTCTCGTTCCTACCAATTCACGGGAACATTTCGCAATTATCAGCAGCGGGTCCTCGATCGCATACCCCAACTTCTCGCTGATAAACGCATCCACGTGGTGGCCGCGCCGGGATCTGGAAAAACCATCCTCGGCCTAGAGATGATCTGCCGACTCAACCAGCCAGCCCTCGTCATCGCCCCTACTATCGCCATTCGCGACCAATGGATTGAACGCTTCCGCACCCATTTTGCCGCCCAGCCCTCCAATACTCACGCTACAGCCAGCCATTCCTCATCCACCCTGCCTGGGCCTGCCGATTCCTCAACGCTCTCCTGCGTCAGTTACCCCACATCGTGCCCATCCGAGCACGTAGACCCGAGCACAACACATGACCTCCCCACGCCAAACGAGCTGTGCTCCACCGATCTACACCACCCTCGGACGCTAACCGTCGTCACCTATCAGAGTCTCTACAGCGCATTTACCCGCTCACAAGATCCCGAAACCGGAGAGGATTTTGCTGATCTTGACGTCGTTGCCGCCATGCGCGACGCCGGCATCCACACCCTGTGCTTAGACGAAGCTCATCACTTGCGCTCCGCATGGCATCGCTGCCTCATCGCCTTTCGATCTGCTCTGAAAGACGTGACAACCATATCCCTCACCGCCACCCCGCCCTATGACTCCACCGTCAGTGAATGGGGAAAATACATTGACTTATGTGGACCAATTGACGAAGAAATCTCCACCCCAGAACTGGTCGCCACCGGCGATCTATGCCCGCACCAGGATTACATCTACGTCACCCAACCCAGCATAGAAGAATCCGCCCAGATAGCCGCCCTGCACCAGCCAAACGACCGCGCATTGGAAACCGTTATAAAACGCGGCCTTCTTGCGCACATAATGGAAGAATTGACCCGCGCCCTGGAAACGGATAGCGCATTCAACGAGGCACTTGATGACGAAGATAGCTTGTTGCACCTCGTCAATCTGCTCTATGCCGCCGGTTTTGACATCCCGCCCCGCCTCTACTCTTTCTTTCAGCCAGATAACCGCCAGCTTCCACAAGCGAACGCCTTGCAGTTCGTCATTTCGCATCCACATCTATTCCGTGAAGAGACGTACCAATCTGTTGTTGAGGCACTCCGAGCTGAACGCCTACTATCTGGAACCACGATCACCAATCCCCACGATAAGGACATTGCCCGTATTCTCACCTCCTCAGCCACGTTATTGCGGGCCAGCGCCGATATTGCCCAGGCCGAATACGCCGCCCTAGGATCAAACCTGCGCCTGGTGGTGTTAGCCGATCACATTCAGGCCAGCTACAGCAAAGCAATCGGCACTGACGAGCCACTCCTGCACAATGGCGTTATCCCCATTTTTGAGAAAATCCGACGCAGACTCCCACACGACGCCCCACTAGGAGTGCTAACTGGATCGGTGGTCATTGTTCCCGAGTCAATCCTCAATGCTCTGAACATTATCGCCGCACACTACCAGGAGGTAATCTCGAAGGTCACGCCCCTTAAAGCAGGATACGTACAGATCACTTTTGCTTCCGGGACGCGCGGTTCCGTTCGATGTATCACTCACGCTTTTGAATCTGGGCTGCTCATTGGGCTTATCGGAACTGCCGCTCTCCTGGGGGAAGGATGGGATGCTCCACACGCTAATGCTGCTATTTTAGCGACGAAGATTCGCGCCTTTATGCTGACGAATCAGATGCGCGGTCGAGTTATCCGCTCTGCTGGCAGCTCGGAGAAAACCGCCAATATTTGGCATATTGCCAGCTGCCAGCTACCAACTAACCGGATGGCAGAACTCTTCGGGCACCGCGACACCTCCGATGCGGTGTGGTCCTCCCCTGAGATTTCTTCCCTTGCCTCCCGATTCACCACTTTCGTTGCCCCACACGTCGTTGAACCACGTATCGAATCTGGCATCCAGCGCTGCTTTGCCAGCGATCTCTCCACGACGTATCGCAACATCACCAAAGAAAATAACACCATGCTTGCCCGCGCACAGAATCGTAAGGCGATGGCCCAACAGTGGTATCAGGCCTTGGGGAGCGCTGGTGGGGTGCAATTACCGTCATTACTTATGCGGATTCGCTGTGAATTTACTCCACGGATTCGAGTTGGCATCGTGAACTATGTAGAGGTCATTTTTGGTCTGATCGCCAGCGCACTCCTTTTCCTCGCCACGCAGACAACCCGCTTTGTTCGATCCTCCACCGTATGTATGGTCGTCATGCTCGTATGTGCCATTGCTTTTGCTGGGGTTTCCCTATTGCGCTGGTACGTCATGACCCATACATTAGATCCACATCAGCGCTTGCGCCGGCAATCTCACGCGCTTATTCAGACCTTAAAAGAAAGCCAGCTCGTCAGCTCCTATGATCTCGACATCGCGGTAACCAATACCTGCGCTTTCGTTGTTGGCGGCACGATTGCAGAGCGGCTGTTATGCGCCCGCGCCTTAGAACAGCTATATGGGCCGATTGGTAATCCTCGCTATCTTCTCAGCTTGACACATCAGGGCATCCGGTACCGCACATTTTTCTGCCAAGCCGTACCCGATATTTTAGGGACGAAACGCGAATATGTTGATCTGTTTCTCGCCCATTTGCGCCGCCAAGGGATAGCGATGCAGGCAACGTATCTTCGCACCGATGCCGGTAGGGCTGCCCTTATCCGCGCCCGACGGTATTGCGCCAGTAATATCGCCACCCAGCTTATGCGGATGGTTCGCGAGGTGACCCCACAGTAACTCAGTAATCCAGTAGCTCAGCAGCTCATTAGTTGAGGCGCCCAGTACCTCACGCTAGCCCTAAGGGCTTAGCGGATGCTGGCATATTTGCTGGTGATAACGGTTTTCGACGGGGAGGCACGTGAATATAGCACTACGTGCATACGGCATAGTGGCGGTGGCAGCCTGCTGGATTACCAGCGACGCGCGAGGAACCCGTATGCGCATCTTGCTATTTATCCACACGGCTTATGGTGCGCACCTCGCGGGAGATCGCCGGAAGAATGTGCAGGATAACTAATCCGATCCCGCTGGCCAATAACACGGTGTGAATATCAAACACTGTGCCAACCCATCCCACCGCAATCTGAGAGATCGGAACAGATAAAAAGACGAAAAGATCGTCATAGGCCGCCACTCGAGAGAGCTTGTCGCGCGAGACGTGCGTTTGCAAAGTCGTCTCGTAGGTAATTCCCGATACGGTGAGCCCAACCGCACTCATAATCACCATCGGGATAACCACCACAAGCGAATCCGTGACGCCCAGGGCAATGAGTGGAAAACCAACTGCTGTTCCAAGGAGCAGCCCCACGAGCAACGGATTGCGGAAAGAAATCCTGACGAGTAGCACGCTGGCAACCAACTGGGCGACAGCTCGCACCGATAAAATCACGCCCCAGATCCCAATGCCGTGGCGTTGACGCAATACGTCCGGTCCAAGCACTTGCCACGGACCAACATACAGCAAGTTAATGACGGCATAGGCGATAGATAGCGTCCACACCCATCGCATAGAACAGAATGTGGACCAGCCCTCGATAAGACTGCGCCCAATTCCGGCGGGATTTTTCGCCCGAGAAACCGTCGGCAATCCCCAAAAGCATAGGCCAGCCAGGAGGAAACTTATCGCGTCAATCGTTAGCGCCCAGCCACCGCCAATACTGGCCACCAGAGCGCCCGCGAGCGCTGGCCCAATAATTCGCGTGGCATTGCGGGCGGTTGCTAGTAGGGCATTGGCCTGGTGTACCTGTTCAGACGCGACGAGATCGGGAACAATACCGCGTAAGGCTGGCCCGTTAAAGGCTCCAATCATTCCGCTCAGCGCGGCGCAAGCAGACATTAGCCCGAGGTTGAACCGCCCAGAAAACAGAATCGCAGCCATCGCCCCTTGAGTGACGGCGGATAACAGGCAGGTCACCACGAGGATGCGCCCACGCTCCCAGCGATCCGCAATTACCCCGCCAACCAGCATGAAAACAAGAGTGGGAAATACGTTTGCTGCCAAGACGAGGCCCATGGAACGCGGAGAATCCGTGGTTTGTAGGACGCTTAATCCGATTGCCACTGAGGTCATCGAACTGCCCGCGAGATCCACAACTCGCCCAAGGAAAAATCTAGAGAAGTGCCCCCGCCATACGTTTTCTGATCCAGTTGCTCTCATACCATCCTCGTCACGTGCTGTCTGTGATGTGCTGTTATTTCGCTGCCCATTATTTTCGGTACGACTCTCGCATGAGCCCGTTATTAGTGGCTATTACCAGCTATTACTTTATAGCTAACAAAAAGTTACCGCTGATTGCCGAATTCCTGATTTTTGCACAGAAATCACTCACCGGCAAGCGATTCACAGAAATTTTTATTCCTACCTGCAGACGCGCGCGAGATCGAGAGTTTCCTCGCGTCGGTATTTTTAATACGACAAGCTGCGCAGGGCAGGGCGCTTCCTAAATTGTGTTTACACCTTTTCCAGATTGTATTTTGGGTGGCTTTCCACGTGATATATAAGCCGGTTCCAGATTACAAGCAGGGGCTTTCCAAGAGGTTTCACGGGCTTTGCGAATCCCATGCCAGCCCTTCTCGCTTTGAATATAGCTCCATAAACCCGAGCACAAGCCATCCACGCGAGTTAAATATGGTGGCAACCGCGCAGGCACAGTGATAGCCATGCGAAACTTTAACTTCTCGCCACGGAGAAAAATATGTAATGGCATAACATGACGGAATACAGCGGAATATATGCCCCTAAATATGGCACAGAAGTTCTCCTCAGGCTATAGACTTGATATGCCCCGCGTCACAAAATAGCCGGCAAGGAGTGCCTATGAGAAAAGAGCTTTTATCGCCGCACAGCTCCTGAGGTGCAAACCGCACTTATATCACGTATGGAGCCGGACTAACAGAGAACCATGTGTAGAAGTAACATTCCGCACCAGTCCTCATCTAATTGGGTACAAAATTAATAAGGCAGGTGACGACCTTTGAACTGGCTAACAAGCACCTCATATCCTAAAGGAACGAGCTGGTTTATCCGGCTAGGGGTCCCAGTCCTTTCCTGCGGGCTAACGTCCATGATCATTGCCCTGTTTCTCCATCTCCCACCTATTATTGCTAGCGGAGCAACACTTGCCATTATTGGGATAATTTTCCTGGTAATAGGGTACTTCCGCACTAAAAAGAACAGACAAGATACCATCTAGATACAGTGAGAAGTCCGGCTACCGCTTCGGTAGCCGGACTTCTTATTACGCGCTTAAACGCATACCTAGGTAGGAGGCACACCAAAATACTGGATTACATATCCTTGCACTCGCTAGTACACGCCTCGGTAATCGTAGCGGGAAGGCAATAGGGCAGCCACGCCGTTCACACACGCGAACTACGGCGCCACCCCATTGCCCGTCTCCCGATTTAGAAGAAGGAGACGTGATCGTATGCCGCGTCCTCAGAGTCATACATATTGACGCTTAACAGCCAGGTCTTCCCCAGACGTTCAACCGTCCCAGCCATATCATCGCGGAGCTTGAACGGATCACCCATATCCTCACTCCACCTTCCAACCGTCGGCTGGAACACGTACACCACCGGCACTCCGTCAATATCAGCCGTTGCCATGTAATAGCTATTGCCCGATATCGACTGCTGCTTGTACTGCTGCTGAATCAGGTAGGTATTGAACTCGTGACCATTAACCGTCACCTTGCCTAGATCCTTGCGATCATAATTCGATCGCAACTCCCATTGCCCAGCCTCATTCTTATCCCAGTTTACGAATAAGAGATCCTCTGATAGCGCCGGAACCGTCTCGCCCAACACGCCAGTAATCATCTTTGGCTTGAAGATAAGATCAATGATCGTTGCCGGATCCCCGTTGTAATCCCCCTTATCTGGGCCGATCACAAAGAACGATTCCTCGTGCCTAAGCTCATTACCTAAACCGAAGTTAATGGTGTGGTTCGACGGCATATTGACGCCCAGCACTTTCGATCCCCACTTATCCGCCGAAACCGTTTTGCCATCATCAATAACGTCGCGCAAATTGGATTTCAGATCCGCAAAGCTGGATTTCCCGTCATAGGGCTTCATCGTCAATACCACGTGGCGCAATGCGGCTTTCACATCGTCTTTGCCGGGAATCCCCTCTTTCTGGCTCTCATCAGTAATCGAGGCGGGATCGATCCACGTAGAGGATACCGAAACGGCCTTGCCGTCAAACATGAAGTTGTAACCGATGATCGTCCGGCTGTATTTATCTCCCAAGAAGTTCTCGATGCTCTGCGGCGTCGATTCAAAATACACCGTGTCATAATCACCGACGGTGACGTCCTCCGTATTAGCAATCTCTAACGCGGGTTCCTTATCCTCATCAACACCATCGTAGAACCACGCCAGGCTGGGATCTTTGCGCTCTTTTACTAAATCAACCGGAAGCGTCTTTAGATCTTTCTTTCCGGTGAGGGAATGCTCTACCGCAATATCAATATTGCTGTAGTAGAAAAACCAAAAGCCTTGCAGGCTCGCGCGCAACGGAGAACCGAAAGTGGTCGCCTCGGCAAATGGTTTCGGGAAATCGTAGGTAGCATTCAGATCCAGGTCAATGTGCGTAAACGCGCTCTGTAGCGAACTCGTGGTTTCACTAGCGCCGTTTTCCGACTCTGGGCTGCTCGAAGATCCCTCTGGTGACGACGAACATGCTGCCAGCGCACACAGTGCCGCAAGGCTGGCAGCAATCCTCCCTCGTAGGCAAAATCTCATTGTAAACTCCTCTAAAATGCGTGATGAGTAGTTAATGCCGATTGTACCGGCTGTTTCGCGAAGAATAGATTATTTTCCACTAGCTCCTCTCCTCCCCCCCCCTAATCTCCATTTCCGCTGATTATGTGGACGCACAGGCCAAATTCTGCCGCCTTTATCACAACAGTTCCGAACAGCTCACGGTAGACTGACATCCATAGGCACATCACCGCGCCATTCGCCCGCTCATACCGCGAAAGACGATACAACCATGGAACATCCTGCTCTCGGCGATACCTCAACACCATCTCGCGAAACCTTAGATTGGCCGACGTTTGGGCAGGCCATGCGCGAACTTGCTCAAACAGTTATCACCTCCGGATGGATTCCTGATTTTGTTGTCGCTATCGCTCGCGGCGGGCTACTCCCCGCTGGCGCTATCGCCTACGCAATGGGGATCAAAGCCATCGGGACGATGAACGTCGAATTCTATACGGATATTGCGCAAACACTGCCTGAACCCGTATTACTTCCCCCGCTTATGGACGTCAGCTCCCTCGCTGGCCAACGGGTTCTCGTCGTTGATGATGTGGCCGATTCCGGGAAAACCCTTCAACTCGTCATGGATCTCATCAGCACGCGCGGATTATCGCTAGACGGGCAGCAATGCATACCCGTTGATGCGCGCTGTGCCGTGATCTACGAAAAATCGCGCTCCATTATTAAACCGGACTACACCTGGCGGCACACCGATCTGTGGATTAATTTTCCGTGGTCTACCTTGCCGCCCATTGAGCGTTAGAACCTATGTGCCAATATCTGGCTGTAACTCCCATACGGATAGCACGTTCAATATGGCGTACTTCCAATGCAGATGCTATATACCGACGGAGAACATAACAGCCATTTGCGTGCATGAACGACGCCCCATCATACAAAAGCCGCGTTTCATTTTCCGCTAGGCAAACCCTGGGAAAACCTTACGCGAGATGCATATCTGCTGTCTGCCGTAGATATGCGCACCAACTTCCCTCGCGCGCCGCCCGCAACTACCTCCCAGGCACCTAACAATCGGGTATCACTGACCTGAGAGCAGCATTGAACTCCTGATTAGCCGTTATCAAGCCACGCGGAATCGCGCTGAGCTGTATGCACAGCAATATCGGCGATACGCGGCTCTTGTATTGTGTCTTATCGCAAGCCGCTTACCCACGCTAAACCGGCCTAGAACGCCATACCCCGACGCTTAATCATGACCAGCGAACAGCACAGGCAGAAGCAGACCGTGCCAAACAAAACGAGGTTCGCGATGACGCCCAGCGCAGTAAAGAACCCGACGCCAGTTCCCGCACCGAGGTTATGTGCGCCAAGGGATAACGTGCCGATAGGGAAGGTTAGTGCCCACCAGCCAGGAGAAAATGGCATCCGACGCAGGAAACCTCGCACCGTGGTTATCGTCGCCCATAGTACCAAAGGCACACCCACACAGAACATTCCCAAACCGTACAGATTCGCCATTTGCTGCACCGCATGAGCCGTGGAATCATCGACCATCGTAATCGCCTGAGAAGCCATTGCCTGCGCGGCAGCCGTTGACTGACCCACCATACCCAAAGGAATCCAGGAGCTACACGAAGCAGCCAGCGCTACTGGAGAGATTCGCCAATGATGATGATAAGCCACCGCAAAAATCACCGTGCCCACACACAGCGACAAGAAGAAACATGCCACCGTTCCAACGAGGAGCCACACTCGCGCCTCGGCATTGCCGATATGTGGAACGAGAGCCGCCCCCGTCGTGGAAGAAACCATTGGACCGACAACCGCTAATCCCCATACCGTCGTCGGCGCACCTAAATCACTGCCGACGAGCCGCATAGCAAATAGCAGGGCGGCCACAACGCCAATCGTCGTGCCGATAATCCACAGCACTACGTTGACGCTCCAAGCCAGGTGGGTCAAGGACGTAAACCATGCCGGCACTACCGTGGCGGTGGCAGAGCCGACCGCTAAAAAGCCCATTGAGACGGTTCCCCACATCGCGCACTGGTTCGAATCGCGGAACGTTGACCACAAGGCCTTGCGGGAGCGAGCAATCCGAATGAGGAAGCCCGCTGTCAGTGACGTCAACACCAGCCACCCCACAATGAGGGCGATCCGAGCAACAATCTGAGCGCCAGGCACATACTCATGGTGAATCTGCAGGAGCGTACCTAAGATTCCCGTACCCATTGCCGCCGGATACCACGTCGGGCTAGGAGGCGGAAGCGGGGATGCCTTCTGCGGTTTCGTTGCTTGTGTTGCATAGGATTTTGCCATTGTGTTTCGTCCTTGCCAGTATCACGGAAAAGGGGCTTCGTGCGAGTTTACGGCGGAGTTACCCCGAGCATTAGCCACTATCTGCCGGATTCGGCAAAATCAGTTACGCCGAGGCATAGTATTGAGCCGATGTCACGCTATGCGCCCCGAAGAATTATACTCGCCGGTCTTTTGCCATCAGAAGCGCAGATATGTCTATCTGCTGACACTTATCCCCGCCACGTGCCCAATTTTCTGGTAGGAATAGGGGCTGCGACTAGGGAGGGGGTATAAGCTATCAGACCCAGCCACAATCAAAATGCTACCCACAAGAGTAGGCGCATTATCAGGCAAACGGCTATCGTGCACAGTTTCGAGAAAACGCTTTCTAACCGAACTCCCCGATACCCAGATAGTAGGCGGGAATCTTCATAGCAATCACAAAACCCGCAATCATCGGGCATAAAACAATAGCCAGACCCCTAAATCAAAACAGCAACCAGACCAACCACAAACAGCTATCCAAAAATAGCTTACCGGCTCACGCCTCATCAGCTATATCAGGGGGTAAATACGCCGAGGCCCCAAGCGGAACAACTGGCCTCCATCGCAAAAACTATCCAACCACGCGATCAGCACCAATGACCTGCGAATATCTGAGACTTCCCCACACAATTGCGTGGTTGCTGTAGAGCCTATACCCAGATACACCCATAGCCCTGGCACACCAGTCGAGCCCCGCTCGGGGTCCGTCGGCTGCCCGTGAGCTGTGCGCCAAATATAATTGCGTTGAATTTGGCGCACAGCGCGGGATGTGCTCTCCTCATCATCACCGATAAGCAGAGCGAATCCCGTCATGTCGTATTCACGACCACACGGAATGATGGCATTCCGACCGATCCAGTAGGAGCTGTTGATCCAACCGGAATCCCATCTTGAGGGATGTCCCAGATCGTGCTGGTGAGCGTGCGCGATCCAGACATATTAGTGGTGAGTACAGACGCCCTAGCGCTCCTCTCAACGCTAGAGTCGCCACAACTGACGCGATCCAACCAGCTACGCGATGTGCTGCATGATGTGATTAGACGTTGCAGAGTATTAGGAGTGGATAGGCACGTGAGAGACTGCTTAAATGCCGTCATAACATCCCTCCCGTGCTCATCCTCATGCTGACATCGCCGTGTGGTGAAACATCATCGAGTCGTTCTTCGCAGAATTCTTCGTAGAAGTTGCATCTCCGGTGTCGGGTGGTGAACGTGAGAATTCGGCGTTCCCCAGGTCCACTGCCTGCGACACCTTGAGCGTATCAAGAGAGCATTTGACGTGGTAGCAGCCATTTTTTGGCTTTCATACCGCCCGTCCCCATGAGGGCTTTCTCGGGGGGGGGAGATCGAAGATAGAAAATAATTCGGCAGTTATCCCATATAAATCAAGAGATCACCCGCGATCACCCTCACCGTTTTCTACCCATATATGCGTGTGCAAACACAGCAATATAGCGCCTTTTACCAGGTAGACCCAGTAAAAGGTGGCATTATTTGCCAGAACCTACCCACAGCGCCCCATCTTTACCCGACGGTTCACACGTAAAAATCACCCGAACTTCACCCGCCGATTCACCCAAAAGCACCCCATAAGTCACGTTATTGCGTGCCTGAAACCGATCGGCACTCAGCCCGGTATCACCGCGCAGTTACAGCTCCGGGCCTTGACGAGTATGCATACTGACGGTCAAAACGAGCTACCAGCAGCAGCAAGCGCCAGTACTAGCACAGTAGTGCACCGCCATTAGCTGGCATCAACACCAACATAGCTACATAATTAGCGCGCCTGCTAATTCCACATTCACACCCGCAAAACCGTTGCCATACCTCACGCGAAACCAACGAACATTGCCCGCGCATGAGCACATACCCTTTTACCGATCCAACACCAGCAATCCAGACGCTCGTCAGCGTATCCCACTGATCCCAGATATATCAGCGCCCACTAACGGATAGGCAGGAAATAACACCTCTACCCGCAACCAGCGCCAGCGAGAGAAAGCAAACCGAGCCACTCTGCCACCGGCTAACACTGAGCCAACCTGCACCGGCTCACACCGCGTCAATCAGGTGCATCAAGCGCCCCATCGCCACAGCCGAACGCCGATCGTGAACCCCGAGCTTACGGTAAATCCCCTTAACCGTTGAGCGAATCGTCTCCACGGAAACGTATTGCCCAGCCGCAATATCCGCAAGCGTATCGGAAGAATCCAATAACGCCAGAACCTCCCGCTGCCGCGCAGTCAGCTCCACCTTCTTCGAAATACCATCCGTTTTCACGCCCGATAGCCCGACGAGATCTTCCCGCACTGAGGGTTGGATGGCGGACGAGACGCGCTCCTTTGCCGCATCAGAGAACATACACACGCTACTGAGCGAGGTATCCCAATTCACTGCCCCCATTAACGCCTGAAGTTTTTGTTTATCATCAGCGGCCGGGTTCGTCCCGATCATGACGCCCAACGCCACAAAACTCCAGCGGCGCGGCAGATTATCGAGAGAGATCAACGTCTGTGCAAGATCGTGAGCCACCTCAGCTTGCCCTTTTGCTTCAGCGATAACTGCCTGCAAAACCAATTCCACCTCGGCAGGCATCTCGTAGCGTTCCACAATGGATTCGGCAACCGCAATGCGCCCAATCCGGCACGCCACAATGGCACGCATATAGTCAATCGGCCACCAAATCCAGGATGGAGCAGTTGACCACGTGACGTAAGTGCGGCACATCGTCAGATACTCCCAGGCAGTGTTCATGCCAAAAACCAAAGCCAGACGGGTCGCTTCAGCACACATCGCCTGCGCAGAAAACGTCGTCTCCACAGCCTCAGGATGAACAGCCGGATCATGAGAAACAGTCCCGTTCGCACAGGCGATCTCATGCTGGGCAATCTCAATCAAACGCCGCGTCTGCTGACCCGGATTCATATACGCAGTAAATTTACGCCAGCCACTTTGCGAATAACTTTGCGCGACGTCAATTGCCCCCGCTTCAACAGCAACAAAAGCAGCTAAGGAATGAATGAGCAGACCAGCCTCCGCCTGCAACTCTCCACCGAGCACATCGAGATCATGGACTCGCAGCGCCGTGCGCGCATATTTTTGCGCAATCGCCATATTCCCAACAGATACTGCTGATACTGCGGAATACACCAACAACATGATGTACAAGATGATGTCGTCAGGATGGCGCGGGCGCATCTTGGTCACAATCGCGTCATAATCCAACCATTCGTAACGCTTTTCTAGATGCACACTCACCGCAGCCAGCCCTCGGTTCGCTTTCGCGGAAAAAACCGCTTTCAACTGCTGTTTAGCTTCTGCTGCTAAGGATGGCACCGGCGGGTTGGCGATACTGAGTAAGCGCACAAGCGGCGGAACATCTGTATAGTATTGCCCGTTTTGCTGTTCCGCTTCAGTTGACTGTTCGATAATGCTTCGCGCCTGGTTAATGCACTGCAACTGCGAGGGGACGTGCTCTGGCCACAACACACTCAGCCAGCGCCGCTCCCCATCTGATAAGGCAATAAGGACGTATGCGCTAGTGCGAATCACACGTTCCAGCTCAGACCAGGAATGCAGGGTGGTCAGCACGCGAACGCTCTCCAGCGCACTCAACTGCGGATGGTTGAGAGCCGCCAAAACCTTTCGTTCCCAATGGGAGCACTCGTGGGGATTTTCGTGCATGAATTGCCGTTGCAATTCCTTACAGAGGAAGTACGGGACGGCAAAGGTATTCGAGCTGACTTCCGTAAATACGCTACCGCGATAGACCTGTTGGATCTGCTCGGTGTTTACCTCACGCTGGTAGATCTGGCTGGCGATCAGGGTTGAAGATTGGGTAGAAACTCGCCCCAGCCACAGGTACAAAAACCGCAGCTCATCAGTGAGGAACAGTGGCAATACCCGTTCAGCCCACCCTTGTGCGATGACGGCAACCGTCGGCGCAGGTTCATCACAGCTAATCTGTCGGCATACTCGCATGGAGGTTGCCGCCGGAACAACAAGATTTGTTGACGACACCATCTCACCGCGCCGCTCGCCAGCGAGGTCATCCTGGAGCAGAGCCGCAACGAATGCCATTACACCGCCCGTGGAACGCAAAATGGCGTAGCGCACCCCATCGTCGGCGTGTGCTAAGGCCGATATTTCACCGAGTTCGCTGGGGAGCATCGTCATATCTCGATGCCCGATCGTCATCGCCCATGACAGGCGAATATCTGTTTCCGGTAATCCGCTATCGGAGGGCACGACGAGGATGACTTGCAGTTGCGGCTGTAAGGATTGGGTATTGAGGACGCGGTAGGCATCTTCGAGAGACATTGCCGGATGAGAGCTATCGGAAGCCGAGGCTTTCTCAGTTTTTTGGCTAGGGTCGGCGGGGTTTTCTGATTTCTGGCAGAGCGTATCGCATACCAGGATCAGTGGGCCATCATGCATGGCTGCGACGAGCATATCTGGGTGTGATTGCGATAGCCGATAGATACGCGGATCGTCTTGGTATAGATTGCGCATCACCGCCCGGGCGAGTGCTAATGGTTGATACTCTGGCGGGGCACAAAATACCGCAATGGGCTGCTGGGCGACGATGGGTGCAGTACGCCGTGCAACGATCTCACTGACGGTGGCCACGATATGTGCGTCAATCACGTCGGAGTATTCGGAGAATTCACCGTTGATTGGGCGCTGGTCACTTGCTGCTGTCATAGCTTCATTGTAAGAAAAAATGATAATACCTGCCCCTTAATACGACTTGGGGTTTCGAACTTGTGTTTCACACCGGAACGCTGTGCATCTGCTGTGCTGGCACGGTGTACCGATAGCGCTGCTGCGATGAGGCGTCGTGTGCTCTGTTACGTGTTGTGCGCTGTCACGCGCTTTGCAGGTTCTTAGCTGCGCTTTTCTTCTGTGCCGCCGTTTTGCGGGCAAGCGCAGGTGGGGAATATCCCGACGATAACGAGGTGAGGGCAACCCTGGGGTAGAAGCTGTGGTTTTTCTGCCCGAGGCGCTCACGCGCAGATTAGACTCGCCCTATGAGCATTATTGTGACCAATGAAATTACTGTTCCTGCTGAGCGTGCCGAGCGCGTAGCCGAAAAGTTTGCTGAGAATTCTCGTCGGCTTTCTGATTTCGATGGCTTTGAAGGTTTTGAGTTGTGCCGTCCGACGGAACCTGCCGATGATCGGTGGCTCGTCATCACCCGTTGGCGTGACGAAGATGCGTTCCAGCAGTGGCTGGATTCCTCGCATTTCTCGCAGTCTCATCCAAAGCCTGGGGAGCCAACCGCGAAAGGCGTCGATGCGCGCGCGGTAATTCGCCGCTATGCCGTGGCGGTTACCGATACCGGAAACTGATAGCTACGGTTTTGCAATACATTGCAGCGATACTGCGAAATAGTGGTATTCCAACGCTGGCCTGTGGCAAAGGCTGAACGGTTGGGCTGTTGCGATGTAGCGCGGCATGTAGTGGCGTAGTGGTCGGGCGAGGTCGTGGCGTAGTGGTCTAAGGGGCGTTGGCGCTGCGGCTCGTACTGCGGGTTTTCGCTTTGGCTACCCCGTTGGCGGATGTGCGCTGTTATAACGGCTATTCATAAACACGCTGTTACACAAGATATAGCTGGGTACGCGCTGTTGAGTGCGCGTCGTTGGGGCGCACTGCCAGGCGGGTGCTGTTGGGCAAGAGGCGTCAGGGGGCGTCAGGGCGCGCTGGGTAGCTACGTGCCTGCTGTCGGTGTGCATGTGAGCCTTGCCGGCGCTCTCTATTCTCTATCGCATCTGGCCAGGTGTAGGCGGCAGTAGGTAATAATCGTTGCTTGAGGGTATTGCGTCAGCGTTCGGCAATAATGTGTTCAGCAGTAATGCGCTTAGCAATAATGTGCTCGGCGGCGGTCGTTCGTCGGCGCGTGGTCGTCGGTGATTGATGCGTCGGCGATGTGTTGCCGGCGCATGTTCCTCGCGGCACCGTTCACACCTCACCCGCGCCGTCCATAAACACCACGATCTTCTCAGCTCACCGCTTCACGCCTCACACGCGCTCCTGCTCGCGCGCTCTACTCAACTCATCTCACCGGCTTCACCCTAACTGTAACCATGAGATTTTCTGATATATCTGGCACGCTAGAGGAAGATAAAGCCGCAGGGCTCGGGCTCAAGAAAGGATACTCATGCGTCGCTCCATGTGGTTAGCCGGTTATGCCTGTGCGCAAGCTGGTCAAATAGCCCTGCTCTATATGCCTTTTCCCGCTCGGAAAGCACACGAGTCAGGAATGACGGCGGCCGCGCCTAATAGTGCTGGCAATCCTGCCATATCTCACCCGCCCACCAAGAGCGCCAATCCTGCCGCTACTGACTCACCCGCACTCACACCATCTACCCCTACCCCATCGGGATCCTCAGATATACCAGCAAGCGGCCCATCGTCATCTGCAAAGGCAGATCACTCCGCCACGCAAGCTACACCTGCCGGTACAGCTCTCCCCGATAGCCTGGCGGCAAGCCTGCGCGCAACCCTGCTACGAATTGCGCGCTGTGCTCCACCGCATACCGATAAATTCGTTCACGGCACCATCTTTGCCGCAACGACGTTCACCGCCGCCTGTGCCTTTTCCTCCCGCAGGCAAGTCACTCGCGCAGTGCTCGGCAACGTCCTCCATGCTCTGCTCGCCGAGCACCTGCAAGCACGGATTCCTGGGCGCGGCTACGACCGTGCCGATACCTACGTTAATCTCATTGGGGTTAGCCTCGGAGCAGGCGGGGCGGCACTTATCTGCCGTCAATAAAATGGTGCGATCACCTCACGCAAGAGCGAAACCATTGACCGCCTCGAAACTAGCGCCCTATCTGCGGGTATCTGCTTTCGCTGCCGCCAGCTCAGTGCCACTACAAAGCGCGCCTACCAGGGCTAACGCCCCGTTCATCTCGCAATCGTACATGTGGCAGCACCCCTGGCGTAGAAAAACGTAATGTGCCTGGTTTGCTGGGGTGAAAATTGTTCTCACACCCCAGCAAACCAGGCACACAGGTGATTTACTACTTCGCTCTCTCAGTAGCGCTCTCGCCTCTCCGCTGCGTTCCTCACACAGCTTTGACTCCCTCGCTTGTGCATGAGCGGCGAGTAGCGCTCCAGCTACCCAGAAAACAGTGGCTATCCGCGGCGTATCTCCACCGCCTGCTTCTACACCATGTGCTTCTACGCTACGCCAGATTTACTTCCAGTAATCCAACGCGCCGGTATCCATGCCGATAGATTCCGCCGTAAAATGTGGATCTTTACCGGACTTGCGCTGGCGGTGGTAATCCTCGACTGCGCGCAAGGCGTGCTTACCCAGCAAGATAATAACCGGAATGTTGATGAGCGCCATCAGGCCCATGAGAATATCCGCGGTATTCCACGCCACATCGAAAGAGGCGAACGCACCAACGAACACCAAGAGGCAGGCCAAAGCGCGGAATGCGTAGATCTCTGCCTGCTTCGGCAAGCGCCCGAGCAGGTAACGGAAATTAATCTCGGCATAGTAGAAGTTGCCCAAGAACGTGGTAAAGCCGAAGAGCAGCAGGGAGATCGTCACCAGGTACACGCCCGCATGGCCGAATACCGTCTGCAAAGAGCCTTGCACAATCTCTGCACCGCTGGGATCCTCCCCTTGGTTTGCCCATTTGCCGGTGAAGAGCACCAGGAAACCAGTGAAGGTACAAATAATCATCGTGTCAATAAAGACGGAGAGCATTTGCACCAGGCCTTGCTTGACCGGATGGGAAACCGACGCGGAAGCAGCGGCGTTAGGCGCTGAACCGATACCAGCTTCGTTTGAGTACAAGCCTCGCTTGATTCCTTGCATCATGGCCGATCCTGCGAAACCACCGAAGATCGCCTCAAAGTCGAAAGCACCCTTGAAAATAGCGCTCAACACGTCGGGAACTTTGTCGATATTAATCCCGATGACGATGATGGCAGCAACACAGTAGATGATGGCCATAATGGGGACAAGCACGCCGGTAACGTCAGCCAGTTTGCGCGTTCCGCCGAAGATGGACGCCGCCATCGCCAAAGCCAAGATTGCCCCAAGGAGGTACTTCGCCCAAGAGTGCTCAAAGAAGCTGTAGGCACCGAAAGAGCCGACCACGTTGTAGGAGGCCAGCATATTGAAGCCACCCATGTACGTCAGGATCAAAACGACGGCGAAAACTCCACCGAGCCAGCCTTGCTTCAGACCATGTTTGATATACCAAGCCGGACCTCCATAGGAGTGCCCGTCATCGGCCCGACGCTTGTAAATCTGGGCAAGGACGGATTCAATCAGCGCAGAAGCTGCACCGATAGTGGCGATAACCCACATCCAGAAAACGGCACCAGGACCACCGATAGCGATGGCCACTGCCACACCCACGATATTGCCAGTACCGACGCGCGACGCCGTTGACACCATAAGTGCCTTAAATGACGACAGCGATTCTTCCTCATGTGGCTTCTCCGCGATGACCTTAATCGAATCACCGAATAGCCGCAGAGGCGCGGCCTTTGTGCGAATGAAGAAATACAATCCGCCCAAAATCAAGAGAGCGATGAGGACGTAGGAATAGAGATAGGAACTAATCGTAGAAAGTGCTGAATTGATCGTTTCCATTGGCGTCCTTTCACTCAGACATTGCGGCACGCTACCGTGCCAGTCGGCGCCTACCGTCAATACCGTTACGTGGTAGTAGTGTCGCGATATTGATTTTGCCAATATAAAGGACTCTCCCCGCTCCTATCCACTCTATGGACGCGAGGACCATATATCGGACACCATGAATACCACCGTTGACATCTCTTCGTTTTTTCAGGCATCAGAACGCCCACTCATCGGCACAACCCTTCGCACCTGTTCACAAAGAGAGCCGTATTCATTAACATCCCAGCTCATCCGCACACAACACAAAGGGCAGGAGTTTTTACGCGCGGCTCATCCGTCAAGCATGTTGATAGGAAAACAGCATCTCCTGCCTACGTAGAGACGCAACGCCGGCACAATGTGTATGCATAATTCCACATAATCTTGACATAGAAAGAAACCGAAATACTCCGTATTTGAGTGAGAACACGCGACACAACCGACGCCCCACACACCTTACGCATCTAGCGGCGACGCATACCGAGATGCCGACGCTCACTGCGACGAAATTGCCGACCGCAAAAACCCGTCGGCACGCACCAGGAGCTCGCGAGCGCGACGCGGATCAACCCCGCGCACAATGCACACCACCGCCGTTTTCACGTCACCACCGCTTGACTCCAAAGCGCGAATAGCCTGCTCGCGCCCCACGCCAGTAATGCGCATAACAAGATTTTGTGCCCGCGCGCGGAGCTTTTCATTAGATGCCGCGACGTCCACCATTAAATTGCCGTAGGTTTTGCCAAGTTTGACCATTGTCAGGGTTGAGATCATATTGAGAACTTGCTTTTGAGCCGATCCAGCTTTGAGTCGGGTAGAACCAGAAATTATTTCTGGGCCAACAACTACTTCGATTGGATGGTCAACAAGACGGGATAATTCCGCATCGATATTTGAGGAGATTCCCACGGTAAGCGCGCCACATTCTCGGGCGTATTCCACAGCCGCTAACACATAAGGGGTGCGCCCTGAGGCGGTAATCCCAATCACCACATCCGTGTGATTGACTGCGCGTTCGACTAAATCCTGCCGGCCCGCTTGTTCATCGTCTTCCGCCCCTTCAATTGCATGAGTTAATGCGGAGAACCCACCGGCAATAATTCCTTGTACCACGTGCGGCTGGGTCGAAAAAGTTGGCGGACATTCCGAAGCATCAAGCACTCCTAATCTCCCTGGGGTTCCAGCCCCGACGTAAAACATACGCCCGCCACTTCGCACCCGTGGCGCAATTGCATCGATTGCCTGGCTAATCTCGCGCCCAGCACGGGCTACCGCCCGAGGCACTTCTTGTTCCGCCTCATTCATTGCCTGGACCATTTCGTATGTGGAGAGCAGGTCGAGCTCTGTAAATCGGGGATCCACCATCTCGGTGGTGTATCCGTTGAGCATATCGTGATGATCCGTCTGTGAATTCACGTTGCACTCCACTTCCATCGGTCATTTATCGCGGTAATTACCCCACTCCACGGCCTTGTGGATCGAGATATGACCGGATTTCACCCCTATTCGTAATGTAAATTATTTACATTACGAGTTCTCCGCCATTAAACATCAGGACCCTAATTCCTGTCAACGACTTTTTGTCAGCTCATCTATTTTTCTGATCGCGCACACATTCCCCTTACAAAATCAAACTTTTCTCCTTAAGGACGCATACTCTTTCTAGGTCGATGTAAATTTATAAACCAATGAAAGAAATCTACGTAAATACTTGACGCGATATATCTCACTCTCTAGACTCGTTTTTAAGGTCAGACATCGAGCGCGCAGTGCGTCAACGCCCAACAACCACGCACGACCACTGCACCCTCACAGCGCAGATCTACAGCGCGATCTAAGGCGCTTCATTTTCGAGAGGAACAAAGATGTTTTCGAGAAAGTCATGGAAAACGTTCATCCGCGCAATCGCAGCAACCAGCGCAGTCGCCATGCTCGCTGCCTGTGGCGGCGGCGATAGCAAATCCAACGACAATTCAGCAGATGGCCCCGCCCTCGCGATCTTCGCCGGCGCACAAACCCCCATCGTAGCCAACTTCAACCCCTATTCACCCACCTCCCTAGCAGGCACACTCGGCTCGCTATACGAGCCACTGTTCTACTACAACAAAGCAGTCGCGCAAGCCCCCATCCCGCTCCTCGGAGAGTCCTACACCTGGTCTAACGACGGCATGTCCCTAGACATTAAAATCCGCAGCGGAGTTAAGTGGAACGACGGGCAAGATTTCACCGTCGATGACGTCATCTACTCCTTTACCAATGACGCCGTAAAACTCGACTACATCAACTCCGTAACCAGTAAAGACGCCTCCACCGTCACGCTGACCTTCACAAGTCCCTCATACACCAACGAATATGCACTCCTCGGCGCTAACTACATCGTTCCCAAACACATCTTTAGCAAGCTGAGCGATCTCGTCACATTCGCCAATACAGATAATCCCGTCGGCACTGGCCCATTTATGCTTGATACCTTTACCGACGCTTCCTACACCATGAAAGCAAACCCGAAGTATTGGGATCCCGAGCGACCAAAAATCAACAAAGTCCAATACCTCGGCATTAACGGAAACTCCTCGGCTGAATCATTATTCAAAGCCCAGCAACTCGACTATTCCACAATGTTTGTACCCGACCCCGCTCCGCTTCAAGCAGACAACCGTCTCGGATACCTCCTCCTCATGTCTCCCAATCCTATTACCGTCCTGACCTGCTCGAACGCACAACTAGGGTGTACGGGTGCCCAGACCGACAAAGCTGTGCGCAAAGCCTTCTCACTTTCGCTTGACCGCAAAGAAATCAACGACAAGGCATACTACGGTCACGCCACTATCGACACCCCAACCTTCACCCTGCCTGGACGCGATGACCACTGGATCAAAGACGGCTTGCCAACCCGCCTACCAGAACATGCCGACGTCAACGCAGCCAAGAAAGTTCTCGAAGATGCCGGATATACCCTCGGTGCTGACGGCATCTACGCCAAAGACGGAGTACGCGCCTCCTTCAAGCTCGCCTCCGTCGAAGGCTGGGGCGATTCCAATGCGGCTGCCGAACTCATGGCAGCACACGCCAAGAAAGCCGGCATCGAAGTACACACCGAAACCGTCACACTCGACCAGTACACCGATATGCGTCAGGTCGGAAAGTACGAAATGATCGTCTCCGCGCTCTTCGGAACGCCGATCTCAGATCCATACACGATCTACCGCAACTGTTTCACAACAAACTACACCACCGCTGTCGGTACACCGCTTGAGCCCAAGCAGACAAACTTTGCTCGCTACTCCAACCCCGTCGTAGACGCGGCAATCGCCCGCGCCGCCCAAACAAACGACGAAGCAGTGAAGAAACAAGCCTACGGCGAGATCCAAGAAGCCATCCTGGATGACCTGCCCTACATTCCGATGTTCCACGGCGGCTCCCAGACCTTCTACAACCAAGCCGACTTCGACGGCTGGCCGACAAAAGATAACCTCTACGCCTTCCCCGCATCCTGGGACGGCATCTCGGCAAGCTACGTGCTCTCGCACTTGACCTACAAGTAATCGCACTGCAGAGGGGTCTGCTGTGCAGACCCCTCTGCGCGTATTCACCAGCGGATGTGAAAGGACTAAAACCGTGAAGTATTACCTGCGGCGTGTCACCTTTTACCTCATTACTCTTTGGGCAGCGGTATCCCTCAACTTCTTCCTCCCGCGTCTCATGCCCGGAGATCCGCGCAGCATATTCATCGAAAAACTCATGCTCCGCGGCGGCGAAATCACCCCAGCTATGGAACGCTCCATTGACCTCGTTTTCGGAACGAGCAATATGTCAATCTGGGATCAATACTGCCAATATCTGAACAATCTCATCCACGGAGATCTGGGCGTCTCCGTTACCAAATTTCCCGCTCCAGTCACAAAACTCATCGCCGACGCCTTACCCTGGACACTTATCCTCGTTGGCACCGCCACCGTCATCTCTTTCATCCTTGGCGTCGGTATTGGAGCGTATGCCGGATGGAAACGCGGCACAAAAGCCGACGCACTTATCCCCGGCATGACTCTTCTCCAATCTGTCCCCTACTTCTGGCTTGCCCTTATCTTCGTCGCCTATTTCTCTGTTGCATTGGGATGGTTCCCCATTATCGGCGGATATTCACTGCGAGATTTCCCCGCCGGCCCCGAAATGTCCTGGCCATTCATCCAATCAGCCATCTACCATGCGATCTTGCCCGCCCTAACCATCATCATCGCCTCCGTCGGCGGATGGGTACTTGGTATGCGCAATATGATGGTTTCCGCACTGTCAGAAGACTACGTCGTTACCGCCGAAGCAAAAGGACTGCGCAAATCCCGCATCTTCTTCTGGTACGCCGCCCGCAATGCGGCACTGCCCTCCATGGCAGCCTTTGGTATCAGCTTAGGATTCGTCGTCGCCGGCTCAATCGTCATGGAACAAGTCTTTACCTACCCCGGCATCGGAAAACTCATGATTAATGCCGTACAAGATAAAGACTTCGCCCTCATGCAGGGCGTATTCCTGGTCATCACCGTAACGGTCCTAGCTGCCAACTTCATCATGGACTTGGTCTATGGTCTGATTGATCCGAGGGCACGAAGCAATGTCTAACTACAAAAATTTCAGTACGCCAACTCCCGCGCCCGACACGACTCCGAACACCAAGGAGAGGACGCATAGCGCAACCGAAGCTACTCACCCGCATACGGCTTACGCCGTAACAACCGGCACCCCTAAGCAGCAAACAAAACATCGCAAACGCCGATATGCCCGCCTCGATGTAAAACTCGGACTCGGGATCATCCTGACAGCATTCGTCCTACTATTCGCCATTTTCGGCGAATTCTTCACCCAAGATCCGCGCGACTACACCGCCGGCACATTCCTCCCCCCATCAGGCGAACACCTACTGGGCACAAATAACCTCGGAGCTGATCTACTGGCACAACTCGCTGAAGGCGCACGCGGATCAATCCTCGTCGGGCTCACTGCTGGCTTCATTGCTGTTTGCCTATCCCTCTTCTTCGGCATCGTCGCAGGATACACTGGCGGGCTTATTGACGAA
This sequence comes from Trueperella sp. LYQ143, assembly GCF_046599595.1. Taxonomy (NCBI): domain Bacteria; kingdom Bacillati; phylum Actinomycetota; class Actinomycetes; order Actinomycetales; family Actinomycetaceae; genus Trueperella; species Trueperella sp. LYQ143. The sequence goes on from NZ_JBKIWR010000010.1 coordinate 23,211, forward strand.
CTACTATCTCTCGTCACCAACATCATGCTCGTCATCCCAGGTTTACCCCTCGTTATTGTTATCGCCTCCTACTTGGAAAGTCGTTCCATGTGGATGATCGCCCTCGTTCTCGGATTCACCTCGTGGGCTGGATCGGCCGTCGTGCTACGACTCCAAGCAAAATCCTTAAGAAATCGGGATTATGTTGCTGCCGCACGAGTATCCGGCGAACACACCCACCGCATTATCCTCGTTGAGATCTTGCCAAATCTCCTACCACTACTGACCGCACAATTCCTCTCCGCAGTGGTGCTAGCCATCTTGTCAGAAGCAGGACTCTCTTTCCTTGGGCTCGGACCTTCCGGCGCAATCACATGGGGCACAATGCTCAACCAAGCCTCCGTACAGAACGCTTTCCACGTCGGAGCATGGTGGTGGTTCGTACCACCTGGACTCATGATCGCCCTGCTCGGCTGCGGGCTATCCCTTATTAATTTCGCCATTGACGAGACGATCAATCCGAAACTCCGCAACGCACCCCACGCGGTACGTCAAATTCGCAAAGCGGAAAAGCAACTGCGACGCGAGCGCAAAAATGCCGCACACGCGGCTCGCTCACTCACCTCTGGGAGGTCCTCATGAGTTACACCCCACTGACCACACCGGATCATGCGGAATATCTGGCCACCCACACTCCAGTACTGACCGCAACCAACATCAACGTGACCTATCAAGTCGATCCACCCGTCCATGCAGTTCGCAACGTCGATGTCACGCTATGCCGCGGTGAAATCCTTGGATTAGCAGGCGAATCTGGTTGCGGGAAAACCACCCTTGCCTACGGCATGACTCGCCTTCTCAAACCTCCAGCCCTATTAAATAGTGGCGAGGTGATCTTCCACGACCAATCCGGCGAAGATATTGACGTCACCCGACTACTTGACGAAGAACTGCGCGCCTTCCGCTGGGATAAAATCTCAATGGTTTTTCAAGGTGCAATGAACGCCCTCAATCCCGTCATCTCCGTCAAACGGCAACTCTTTGACGTCTTTTCCACACACCGCCCCCAGATGAGCAATGCCGAAAAACTGGCCTCCTCGCAAGAATTACTCCGACTCGTCGGCGTCGATCCCGCTCGACTCAGCGCCTTCGCACACGAACTATCCGGCGGAATGCGTCAGCGCATTATGATCGCAATGGCGCTGGCACTACACCCACAAGTCATGATTATGGACGAACCCACCACCGCACTTGACGTCGTGGTGCAACGTGAAATTCTGCGGGAAATCATGCGCCTGCGTGAACGATTCAACTTCGCCGTCGTCTTTATCACCCACGACCTGCCCATGCTCCTAGAAATTTCCGACCGAATAGCCATCATGAAAGATGGGCAGATCGTAGAGCTGAACACAGCCCGCAACATCTACGAAAATCCTCAACACGACTACACGAAGAAGCTCCTGCGATCCTTCCCATCCTTATTCGGGGAGCGTGGCGGGTTCGTTCGTAGCGGAGAAGAAGGAGGCAGACATGACGCTTAACGTGACCCATGTCAGTAAAGACTTCAAAATCCGGCAAGGATTGCGCTCATCAACGCTACATGCCGTCAAAGACGTCTCTTTCACTATAGAACCTGGAAAAACAATTGCACTCGTTGGGGAATCCGGATCAGGTAAATCAACAATCGCCAAAATGATTTTACGTCTGGAAAAACCCACTAGCGGTTCGATAACGATTGACGGGATTGAATCCACTGTTCACGGCAGAGCAGCAAATGATTATCTGCGCAAGGTGCAAATGGTTTTCCAAGATCCATTCGCTTCACTTAACCCGTTCCACTCCATCTCTCACCATCTAGAACGCCCGTTGCGGCTTCATAAAAAAGCACGTACCCGCAGCGAGGTTGAGCACGCCGTGGCAGAGCTACTCACTCGAGTTAATCTGGAACCAGCAGCCGATATCGCACGGCGTCGCCCCCATGAATTATCTGGCGGGCAGCGGCAGCGCGTGGCCATTGCCCGGGCACTTGCCCCCGGTGCGTCTTATCTCATTGCCGACGAGCCGGTGTCCATGTTGGACGTGTCTATCCGGTTGTCCGTTCTCAATCTCCTGGCCCGCTTGCAACGCGAAGAAAATTTAGGGGTTTTGTATATCACGCATGATCTAGCTACCGCACGGCACTTTTCCGACGAGATCATGGTGATGTACAAGGGCGATATTGTCGAATACGGTCCGTCCGACGAGGTCATCCTTCATCCACAACATGAGTACACAAAAACTCTGCTTGCCGCCGCGCCAGAACCGGCAAACCACGGCAAGCTGCGCGCCGAAATTGCTCACGAATTTGCGGGGCAATCATGAGCTCGCCAGTCGGAAAGGCACACGAACCGAACGGCAAGCCATCATCCGCCGCAGATTCGCTATCTTATGCAGCGCCAGATAGCCCCGACGTGGGCACTACCGGGCAAAAGTGCCAGCCCGATAATGCCCTCACGCAGCCGCCCTGCCCGGATATAAATGACTGGGAGCTAGCCCGCGTTGTTGGGCAACTGCTGTGCGTCTCCGTCGGCCATCATACGGATGGAGCTTATGGTTTTTCCGATAGCGTGGACGATGTTGCCGCCCTTATCAGCCAGCATCACATCGGCGGGGTATGTTATTTTCCGGTTGGTGACGCTGGCGCGCAACCCGAAGAAATCCGCCGAACACTTGCCACATTAGCCGCCAGCTCGCAGACGCCTCTCCTGTTCAGCATTGACCAAGAAGGCGGGCTTGTTACCCGAATGAGAGAGCCTGCCACCCGATGGCCCTCCGCGATGGCAGTCGCCGCTTTAGCCGACCTGGAACGCACCCGCTATCTGGCTCGCTGTTCCGGTGAGGAGCTACGTGCCGTCGGCATTAATCATGTGTATGCGCCAGATGCCGACGTTAACAGCGAAGCCCGCAATCCGGTTATTGGTTTGCGCTCCCCCTCCTCTGATCCGCATATTGTGGCCGATCAAGTAACCGCCGCTATTGCCGGTTATCACGACGCCGGACTCGCAACCTGCGTTAAACACTTCCCCGGGCACGGCCAGACCACTGTTGACTCACATTCACAGCTTCCGCAGCTCGTGACCACACGCGAGGAGTGGGAACGAGCTGCGGTCCTTCCGTTTGCCGCCGCTATTTCATCTGGCGTAGACGCCGTGATGATCGGGCATCTGGCCGCCCCAGCTCTGGATCCGCGCGGGGGTGCGGCCACGTTCTCCCGACCAATCATCACCGATATTTTGCGAACCCAGCTTGGTTTCACTGGCGTTATCATCACCGACGCGCTCGATATGGGTGGTGCCCACCTCCCAGGAAGCGCCCAACATCCTTGCGTGGAGGCACTGGCTGCCGGTGTCGATCAGCTACTCATGCCACGTGATCCGCTTGGAGCAATCACCGCAATTGTGCATGCGGTTGACTGCGGAGAACTGGATGAATCCGCACTTCGCTCCTCGGCTCACCGTATTATCCAACTCAAAAAACGACTCGGACTTTTCGCTGAGCCATCGTGTGCGATGCAGCCGCACACCCATCACACTAGCTACCCCGAAACCTTTAGCACATCGCAGACTCAAACAGAATCGGGCACCCAGGCAAATGAGCCGTACCGCATTTCCCACAGCCCATCTCAAGTAGCTCCGCCTACCTCAACCGACGTATCACTGAACAATCCAGCAACACTCGTTTCGCATACCCCGCCAACGGCACCTGCACTCAACCCAGCGGCGGAAATAGATACGCGCACAAAACATTCCCGAACAGCCTTTCGAGCGATCCGCGATGCTATCGCTTGGCGAGAACGCAGCGCACGTTTTCGGCTTGATCCGCAACGCCCCATCCATATCTCCCATGATCGGCTTCCACCGAGTATTGGTCGCGGCGTTGAAGACGTCCCCGCAGAGCTGTGCTCACAACTCAGCGCCGCTGGTTTCTCCGTCACCTGTCACCAATTCGACGACCCGATACAATCCGCCAACCAGCCGTCAGGCACTCACACGTCAGATCGTATTCAGCGGGACACCAGCCCACAACGCATTGTGATTATCCGCGATGCGTGGCGATGTGATGATGTCGCCGCCCAGGTGCAAAAACACATCGCAGCCGGAGTGGACCTCGTGATCTGTGCGCGCTCCCCCTACGACTCCATGCTCATCCCGCGCGGGATCCCAACCTTACTCACTTTCGGGGATATTCCTGCCGTGGCCCGCGCCTTATGCGATGTCCTCATCGCCGGCGCGGCGCTCGGATCCACCCCTGTTCAATTACCCACTCCCACTCTTGATCCCCGCCTCAGTGCCAGCCCCTACACAGCTCATAACTCGGCCGGCCCACTAAGCGAGGACACTACAGCACTCCTTGATCTGCAATATGGCGGCGATCCTCGCATACACATTCGCCCCTATCGGCACGCAGATCGAGAGGCGCTGGGCAATATCTGTATCCGCACCGGCGATTCTGGTTCTGACGCTACCGGCCTATATGTCAACGAACAGATTTTGCCCGATATATACACCTACCCCTACCTGGAGTACGCCCCCGAGCTAGTTCATATTCTTGACGTTGACGGTCAAGCTGTTGGGTATATCGTCGGCGTCGCTAATGTGCCAGACTTTGCCCGCTGGTGGGATACACATTGGATCGCATATTTGCGCCGCCGTTACGGTCTACCTAGCGCAGAGCTTCCCGCACGCGAGCGCGCACTCATCGCTAAAGGCTACGATCCACAGTCGATGGTAGCCCCCTGGCATACGGATTACCCTGCTGAATTCCATATCGACATGCTGCCCGTCGTCCAAGGTCGCAACTGGGGTTCAAAACTCATTGAATCATTCCGGCAAGCCGTTGCCCCTTTCGCCCCTGGTATCGCAATTGGAGTGGGCGCACGCAATACCCGCGCTGTCGCGTTCTATCGCAAACTCGGCTTCCACACCCTCCACACCCACGAAAGCGGCACGTATCGCGGATACACTATGGGAATTTCCACGAGAGGCACACTATGAGCCACGCACCGAAAATTCAGTTAGGTATTGACGTTCTACGCAGCGATCTACGCCAACTGCCTGGAACACGGTGGGCATTAGTCACCAACGATACGGCTGTAACGAGCGATCTCACTTTAACGTCTCAGGCATTATGGCAAGACGGCGCTCCACTGTGCGCACTATTCAGCCCAGAACACGGCTTACACGTCACCGCTCAGGCCGGAGAATCCGAATCCCATACCGTTGATCCACGCACCGGATTACCTGTTATTGATACCTATCACCTCAACGCTTCTCAGTTACAAGCCGCGATCACACAACTAGATATTGATCTCCTCCTCATTGATCTGCCTGACGTGGGAACTCGCTACTACACCTACGCCTCAACCATGATTGACGTTATGCGCAGCGCTGCCGAGTTGGGCCTGCCAATCGTCGTTCTTGATCGACCAAATCCACTTGGCGGGCAGATAGACGGGCCAGGCTGCCAGGCAGAATATTCCTCGTTTATTGGGCGAGCGAATATCCCTATCCGACACGGCTTAACCATTGGAGAGATCGCCCGTTTTATTGCTGCCTACGACACACAACTAGGACGACCCGCTGCCGATCTTCACGTCCTCACAATGCGCGGATGGCAACGCAATATGCTGTGGAAAGACACCAGATTGCCCTGGGTCATGCCCTCACCAAATCTACCCCATCCAACAAGCGCTCTCGTTTTTAACGGGACAGCGCTATGCGAAGGCACAAATATCTCCGAAGGACGCGGCACAACCCGCCCCTTTGAGCTAATTGGAGCACCGTGGGCAAGCGAGCAACTTGCCGAACAATTGAACGCCTACCAACTGCCTGGCGTGCGTTTTCGCCCTACATGGTTCACTCCCGTCATGAGCAAATGGGCCGGTCAAGCCATATCTGGCGTACAACTCCACGTCACCGATCCATATACGATCCACCCCTTGCGCACCGCCCTTTACCTCATGAGCCACTTAGCCAGCCACGACTTCGCCTGGAACGAACCCACCTGGGAAGACTCCGGCCCCCAAACGCCGTACTTTATTGACCTCATGTGGGGCAACAGCCATCTACGCAACCGTCTAGCAGAGATGAAACCGCGTGATATTGACGAATTTCTCCACGACGAACAACTCAAAGATTGGATTGACCCCGAATTATTACTCTATTCCTGCGACAAATACGCTATCTCTCATAGATAATGCCAATATCACGAGGCTATATGTGTTGGCTGACCATACCTAACAGCACAATCTGCGCTCACCGTCAAAGAAATAGCTCAGAAAAGAAAGAAGGGAGATAACTGTGACACCACAGACCTCCACCGAAGATTTCGTCAACAACCGCGTGCCACTCACCACCCGTATTCGTGGTCTATTACCCAGTATGCAACCAGCTATGGCACGGGTTGGCTCCCTCATTGTGGAACATCCAAAGAAAGCTGCCGCAATGACGATTTCTGAGCTGGCTGACGCGGTTGGCGTCTCAGAAACCACCATCGTCCGTTTTTGCCGAGAGATTCACGCTGGCGGCTACTCCCAACTGCGGCTGGCACTCGCCGTGGAATTGGGTGCCCGTTCCGAAGCCCAAGAGCGATTTCATGGTGATACCGATATTTCCCCAGAAGATACCCTGTTATCTGCTGTAGAGAAGATCGCCTATGCTGACGCGCGATCAGTGGAGGATACCGCGAAATCCCTATCCTTACCCACATTAGAGCGAGTCGTAGATGCCATGATTGCTGCCAACCGGATTGAGATTGTTGGGGTAGGAGCCTCTGGGCTAGTGGCCATGGATCTTCAGCAAAAACTGCACCGGATCGGCATGATTTCTTTTGCTTTTACTGATCCGCACCAGGCTTTGACTTCCGCTTCACTGCTGGATGAGCATGCCGTTGCCATTGCGATCTCCCACTCCGGCAATACTGCCGACACGATCGAATCCCTCACCGTCGCCGCCGAACGCGGCGCCTGTACTGTAGCTATCACTAATTCCCCCCGCTCCGCCCTTGCAGCTTTAGCCGACAATGTATTAACCACCGCAGCAATGGAAACGACGTTCCGCTCCGCCGCCACCGGATCTCGCCTCGCCCAGCTCACCGTTGTCGATTGCCTATTCGTCGGTGTCGCCCAAAAACGCCTCGAACAATCCCTCTCCGCTCTTGATGAGACACGTCGCGCGGTGGCCTCGAAGCGTTTTAATACCAAGGTGGAATAGGCACACTAATGTCTGCCACCGTCTTTCCTCCTCCAATCCGGCGCTTGTGGGCGGGCAAAGTATTTTGCTACGGCACACATCCACACGCTTCGTCCCCAATACAATTTAGCTACTTAATCGCCTATCTCTGGCACTGCCTCGAGATATTAGGAAACTATGTGACGCTCCGTTTTGGTAAGACCTTCGCGCGTGAGCAACCTTCGGATTGGGAAGCGCTGCGCATACCCGAACGCCGCTGCATATCTTTCAGCTATCTCACCATCACGGCATCCGTTTTCACGTATTCTCCAAAGACCTTATCCACCGTGACAGATCAGACTATCGCGGCATTGTTTCATATAACTGCAGATGAGGAGATATGCTCATGACGTTCTTTGATATGAGTCTCGATCAGTTGGAAACATATCGACCGACGGTGCGAGAACCACAGGATTTTGATGACTTTTGGCGGCGAACTCTCGCAGAAAACCCCTTCGATCCGCAACACATTCAGATAACGGATTACCCGAGCCGCCTACGTAGCGTGCGAGTGCGAGATGTGATGTTTCCTGGTTTTGGAGGTACACCCATTGCCGCATGGCTTATCACTCCCGTTACGCCTGGGCCTCACCCCGTCATCGTGCGCTTTATTGGGTACGGGGGCGGGCGCGGATTCCCAGAAGAGAATCTCATCTGGGCCAGTGCCGGCTTTGCGGAATTCATCGTCGATAATCGGGGGCAAGGTGGCGGCTTTGGCTCGGGAGGAAACACCCGTGATTGTGACGGCGGCGGGCCAGCAACGTCCGGATGTTTGACGCGCGGTATCCTCAATCCTGACGAATACTATTATCGTCGGTTGTTCACCGATGCTCACCACGCAGTCTGCACACTCGCCCATATTCCTGATGTTGATCCCCAACAGATTATTACTGCTGGTGGAAGCCAGGGCGGGGCGTTAGCGATCACGGCGGCAGCCCTGCATCCCGATATTCGGGCAGTTATGGCCGACGTGCCATTCTTATGCCATATCGAACGTTCAATTGGGCTGACGGGAGCTCAACCGTGGGCGGAGATCGTGCGGTTCTTATCCGTCAATCGCGATAGTCGCGAAGCGGTTTATCACACATTGTCCTATTTTGATGTGGTTAATATGGCTAAGCGAGCTACTGCACCAGCATTATTCTCAACCGCACTAATGGATATGGTCTGCCCGCCTTCAACGGTTTACGCCATGAAAAACTGGTACAACGGACCACATGAGATAGCGGTTTATCATTTCAATGGGCATGAGGGCGGGGGTACTTACCAGATCCGCCGGCAACTTTCGTGGTTGACGCAAACTATTCTTCAAAAGTAGTTGTCTCACGTTCTTCTTGCGCAGGCGGGCTTAGGAAAAGGGCGTATGTTCAGCTATCTGGGCAGTTAAAACCGTGCGATCTAGATGGCCTTCGGACGCAAGCTGTAGCGCCCCCACAATCGGCGGCACACTATCACATAGGTGAAGCCCCGGATACCGACGCAATAACTCTGCCAATAACCGATCACGAAGCGGTCCACCCTCACAGAGCAATCCACCCGTCAAGACCATATCCTCATTGCGCACCTCTGTGTCGCAAACGGCAGCGACGCTACGGCATATCCCAGTAATAGCCTGCGATACGATTTCGACACATACTGCGTCATCTACATGCTCACACACTATTGGCGCAAACTGACCAAATTCTGCTGGATTTACCTGATCGACGTAGGCAATAAGATCTTGCCTCAGATCCTGAGCATCCGCACCCGCGCCCATCGGCATATTAGCCTGTTTCCTCGCGCCTTGATCCGAGTATCGCTCCTGTTCACAGCGTATTGCTAGACAGTGGTTCAGAACCTCCTGAGTTAGCAGGGTCTGCGGTCCTCGCCCGTCCAATGCGGCGGCAACAGCCTGAAGTGCCTGGATCCCGATCCAGGTGGCTGAGCCAATATCGCCCAGTAGCCACCCCATTCCGTCACATCGTCTGGTCAGAGAAAAATTCTGATATTGAGCAACAACTGCTCCAGTTCCAGCTAATACGAGGATTCCATTTCCGCTCTGCGATGCTGCCGCAAAAGCGGTGTCGAGATCTTGGGAAATACGTATTGGGCCAAAGTGGTATTTGGGAGTTATCCCGCCGCCTGTCTGACTTTCCCTCGCAACAGCTAGTCGATTGGTGATCCCAGTGTTTAGCTCGGTAGCTAGTTGACTGTTTATCTGGGCAGCTAGTTGCTCCCAGCGACGCTGACATTCCGCATTGATATGTTCCCAGCGGGCCGGACCAGCCCCTGCAATCCCCAGGTGTGCGCCAAGAATCGTAGCGCCGGGGAGCGCAGCACATACGTCAGCAATTGCGTCAAAGATATTATCTAAAGCTCGCGTCCCAGACGAGCGAATATTACCTCCAGCACCGCGCGCGTAGGCACGTACCTGACCATCCTTCGATACCGCCACAACCTTCGAACTCGTCGCACCAATATCCGCACCAAGATACACCTCAACGCCACGTTCAGAAGCTATTGTCTGAGACATAAAAAGCACCTTTACCCTGCTCAGATGGCCAGCATGTGGTATCCACATTACTCTATGCGGCTCAAGGTAATGCGTTCACTCAGCATCCCTATTAATAACTGACGCACAGAGCGACATTCCAATATCTCTTTACACGTATGCCACTATGCAATATCTCCTTATATGGGAAAAATGCGGCTGTGGCAACGGGTTGTAGCACTGGAACATCCCCCGCCAATATGCACAGAATCTACAGCACATAGACCCTAAAAATACATTAATTACAACCCAGGAATCGTCTGCGACCACGTGCTATGAAAAATCGCATCGACGATAGGGCGGTTTGGCGCGAGCCAATCAAGATCGGAATACGTTTGCTCATCAACCCAGCGCAGCTCGATATGCCCGGAACCAACCTGTGGCTGACCATCTGCCTGAGCGCTCCACACCAACATTTGCCGACCACCGAGAATTGGCCATGCACCATCAGCGCTTTGCGGGCAGAGCACTGGTTCTTCAATGAACAATCCGCACCCGAGCTCCTCGCGGATCTCGCGTTCTAAGGCGCGATGAGGTTCTTCCCCTGGTTCTATCTTTCCACCCGGTAACTCCCACTTTCCGCGCAGTTCTTCTGGATAGGAACGCTGGGCGGCTAGTAGTTCGACCCTCCTGCCCGAGGCCGTATTTCGATGCCGCATAATTGCCGCTGCAACAACGCGGGCCCGCATAGCCGGATCACGCACCGCTTCTGGGGTGTTATAGGTAATATCGCCGATCTGCGGCGCTGCCAGGCGAGGTTGGAAAATTGGCTGCGGAATATCCGCTATTAAACGGCGTACTTCAATAAGATCCGTTTTCCTCGGGTCAAGCCACGAATCCCACATATACTGCGGAATGAGCAGTGGGCTGCGTTCGTGGATGTGCCCAATCGCATCTGGTGCGGGTCTGGTTATGATTGCTGCCGTGCTCCGCCACGGCTGGTCTGGCCCACCTCGCCACACAGAACATACCCCAGCAAAAGCCAGTACCGGATCATCCGTTCCACCGGAAAGAAACCACGGGATTTTCACTGCTGAGCCGTGCGTCCCCTGCACCTGCCGCGCTGCCCGCTGCCATTCGTAATACCCGTTAGCTGGGATGAGGCACCTGCACAGCGCCGCCGCTTCTCTGAAAAATGGCTTTTCCGTCAGGGTTTCAGCGCGGGCATTTATCATGTTCCGAGTTTCTGGCTGTGCCCACGACGGGAGAAAACCCCAGTCCATTGCCCGCAGTTGGCGTTGGATTGTGCGCGATAAAGCCGAATTATTCGCGGGAAGGGTCGGATTATCCTGGTTGCCAACCTGGCTATTCGGGCCTGGAATCGAATTATTCTGGTTGACGGGCTGCTTATGCGAAAGACCAGCCTCAACAAACCTATCCACAATCACCGATATGTGCTGGCTAGGAGCAATATTCCACGAGGGCTGTGGGATAGGGTCAACCACGCGCTCCACGTCAAAGTGCGCACATATTTCCTCCGGCGCACTCCACAATGCATATCTGCCACACACGCAATCCATCCTAGTGCTCTCAACGTCGGCGCCCAAAGGCTGCCGTGCCACCGCATACTCCGCCGAGAGCAGCACAAGAGCTACCCCCCCCATCCGCCTCAAGTCGCACATGCCATTATTTGGCGCCCAGCTCACGAGCCATTTTCCCGAAAATCATACCGACGGCGGAAAGTACACCCACATACCCGCCTTAACCTGGCGCTATGAGCACTTTTCCATACACAGTATCCGCCGGATCCCAGCCGGCAATTCACACCATGAATCTGACCAAGGTCTACGGCAGCGGCGAGGCAACCGTCGTCGCTGTCAATAACGTCAATATTGATATTCGCAACGGGGAATTCACCGCCCTCATGGGCCCATCCGGCTCAGGAAAATCCACTTTCCTCCACTGCGTCGCCGGTTTAGATGGCGTCACCTCCGGAAAGGTTATCGTTGGCGGTGAGGATATTACCGCGATGAACGATACCGCGTTGTCGAAATTCCGCCGCGACCGGATCGGTTACGTATTCCAGAGTTTCAATCTTTTACCCACTATGAACGCGCGGCAAAATATCGAATTGCCTTTGCGTATGTCCGGTGCCCGTATTGATAGCGCCTGGTTCGACCAGCTCATCACCAATCTCGGTTTAGCTGATCGTCTCCACCATTTCCCACATGAACTTTCTGGCGGGCAACAGCAACGAGTCGCCGTAGCTCGCGCCCTGCTGAGCCGCCCTGCCGTCGTCATTGCCGACGAACCCACCGGAAATCTTGATTCCGTCTCCTCAAAAGAAGTCCTCGGGCTCCTGCGCAGTGCCGTTGACGAACTCGGTCAAACCGTTCTCATGGTCACTCACGATAGCGACGCGGCAGCGGTAGCTGATCGAATCATTCGGATGGAAGACGGCAATATCGTCTCCGATTCCGTGCCAGCCACGAGGTGATCTGCAATGAACAATGTGCTGTGGAGTAATCTGCGACGTAAACCCGGACGGCTAGTAGCCACAGTTATTGCAGTGGCAATGTCGGTCGCCTTTATCATCGTCACGCTGAGCTTATCGAACTCCATCAATAATTCCTTAGTTCAAGCTACGGCCTACCAGGTGCAACACACATCCGTCATCATGACCTGTGCAGATTCACCAAGTACCACCGATAACGACCCGCACTGCCTGCAATTGCCCGCAACTTTGCGAGAACACCCCGAAGTTTCCCAGGCTGATATTACGACGAGTTTAGGGGCAGAGCTGCGCTCAGCTCACGCTCTTACCTTTGCCGAGATTGGTAGCGTTATTAGCCCAGAACAGCGCTGGCAAGAGCTCACCTCCGGGCAGATGCCTACGACCTCCGGAGAAATCGCCTTAGGATCTTCCACCGCAGAAACTCTTGAGGTTTCCATCGGGGATACGGTCTACCTTGAGGGCGCAGATCATTCGGCCAATACCTATCGGATTACCGGAATATATGACGATGACGTCCCTGGCATGTTGCCCTCGGCCACCATGCTCGATAAGGATATTCGCGCCGCTATTCCTGGATCTTTTTTCTATTCCAATATCCTCGTTTCGTCGAATTCCCTCAATGCTGAACAACTAGCGAGCTTCTTGCAGCAGCTACCGGAGATGCGCAGTTTTAATATCACTCCCGATAAGATCCAGACGGCAGCGCAATACACCGAAGATTCCATTAATAAGATGACGGGCAATGACGACACCCTGAAAACCGTGCTGCTCGGTTTTGTTCTTATCGCGCTGATTGTGGCCTCAATCGTGGTGAGCTTGACCTTCCACGTCCTCATCGCCCAGCGAACTCGGGATTTGGCCTTGGTTCGCTGCCTGGGGGCAACTCGCGCTCAAATTCGCCGAATGGTTATCAACGAGGCGGCTCTCATCGGAACTATCTCCGCTATTTTCGGCAGTATCCTCGGGGTGGCGGTGACGTTCATATTATTCCCAATGTTCAATCTCGCTCCGGATCTACACGGCTTAATGGGCTCTATCGTTGCCGCTTTTATTGTTGGTTTAGTGCTGACGGTGGTCTGTGCATTAAATCCGGCCCGACGGGCAACTCGTGTATCGCCGATGGCAGCCCTACGCCCAGTCGATATGGTTCGAGAAAGCTCTCGGATTCGATACGGACGCTTGGCCCTGGCCTGGCTTTTCTTCTTCGCCTCCGCTGCCGTGTTAGCGCAAAGTATTCGCAACAATATGCTCATCCCCGCCGTGTTTTCTGGAGCATTACTGTTTATCGCGACGGTTATTGTGAGCCGGTACATCATTCCCGCTCTTATTCGCGCTACCGCCGCCATTGGGGGCAATCGTGGAACGACCGCGCGCCTCGCCGTATCGAATCTCTTGCGCAATACCTCCCGAACGGTTGCCACCGCAGCAGCCCTCATCGTTGGCATTGGGCTCGTGACCTGCGTTATCGTCGGGAAAACCTCAATGGAGGAATCCCTGATCCAAGAGTTGGATACTCGTCGGCCTTTTGATTTTGTTGTTACTGGCGAGGATCTCACGCCCGAGCAGTTAGCTCCGGTTGCGCATTTCGACGGGGTTGAGCGGATGCATATCACACCGGCTGCCACGGTCAGTGCGGTGGATCTATCGGAGAATGCTGCAGGTGCCATTGCGCCGCCGCAGATCGCCGATAGTACATCCACGGAATCCGAGCATGCCGCCGCGACCGATACGAGCAGCGCATTAACTGCTATTTTGTTGGCCGACGATACCTCCGTGACGAAACTGGCGCGCAGTTCGCTTCCCGTCCCTGAGGTTGGTACCGTCTTTACCTCAAATGCAGGGATTTTTGGGGTCGCTGACGGTCAGCAGATCACGGTCAGCCAAGGCGCAACGCAGGTTCAGCTTACCGTCCATGAACTGCGCGGTTTCGGTGAGAATATCCTGTGGGCAAATCCGCAGGATGTGGCGCGGTTCCACACCCACTCGGCGGCGATTCTCAGAGTCTCGGATTCTGTTACCCTCAGCGATCTATCCCAGCTATCGGCGCAGTTGCGCTCGCTTGGAACGGATATTACGTTGTCGGCAAGCGCGATAGATCGCGTGCATTACGAAACAATTCTCGACCAGTTAATGTTTATCGTTTTGGGGTTGCTCGGGGCTGCCGTCATTATCTCCATTGTGGGCGTATCGAATACCTTGGCGCTGTCAGTTATTGAACGCCGACGAGAATCCGGGCTGTTGCGCGCCTTGGGATACAGCCGCCCGCAGATGCGCCGGATGATTTCTGTGGAGGCGCTACTGACGGTTTTCAGCGCGGTTATTATCGGCGTGACGTTAGGGGTTGTCGAAGGCTGGGCCGGAACTTTCACGCTGACCCAGGGAGCGGAACTGCCGGCTCATTTCGTATTCCCGTGGCAGTGGATCCTCGGCATTATTGGGGTAGCTGGCGTGACGGCCTATCTTGCGGCCTTGCTGCCGGCTCGATCCGCTGCGCGGGTCTCGCCGCTCGAAGCAATCGCCGCTGAATAGCGGGGAAGGCTGCGAGGGCTGGCGCTGCTCGGTTCGGGGGTTAGCAGGAAAGAGATCCTGCTAACCCCCGAACACGTTTACCCCTTTTACACCCAGCCATATTGCCCGATCACGCGCGCCCAGCACGGCAGCTCGTATGGCAGCATAGCCAGACATTGCGTGGGGTTCTCAACGGGGCATGCGAGAATCTGGCACGCCCAGAGCCTGCTATCGGCGCCTCTCGTATGGCGCCCTTTCCTACACGCCAACCACGTTGCCGAAAATACTGCAGCACGCCTTGCCCTGCCACCTATCCTCACTCAACACACGCGCTATCACTCATGCGGCAAACCATCTCCCCACCGCCCGCTGCAGCCCGCCTCATCGCACACGCTGCCCACTTACAATCCGTCCCCATCACACGCGCTACCCGAATCCCGAGCCGAGCCACCCCAAAATCCATCGCGCACAGTGCAACCCACTAGCTCACGCCCCTACCGCACGCTGTCGGCGAATCGTGAGATACACCCTTGCCGCACCTCGAAGCACCCCATTATGCTCACGGTGTCCGGTTCATCTACTTTTGTAAGAATGGCGTTCCTGTGTTTCTAGCATTACGAGAAATCCGACATGCCAAGGTCAGATTCTTGGCAATTTGTGCCGTCGTCTTTCTGCTCAGTTATGTCGTGTACTTCCTTACCGGCCTGGCCTATGGGTTAGCCAGCTCCTACACCGAAGTACTCACCCGCTGGAATGCTCAGAGCATTACCTTAACTGAGGAATCCAACGCCAACGCCCTGGCCTCCCGAATGGATGCCGCACAGCTAGAATACGATCCCAGCTCTAGCGCGCTGTGGCAAGTAACAGCCACTGCCGTTCCCGCTCTCGATAACAGCACAGATGCCCGCGTCAACGTCTATCTTTTCGCTACCGACGTTGACTCTTTCCTGATTCCCGAACCCAGCAGCGGAACCGCTCCTGCTAGCCCATCACAGGTGCTCGCTGATAGCACCCTGCAACGCTCGGGCTACCACGTCGGCTCCTCACTATCTATCCCCCATATCAGCACTCCCGTTACGATTTCTGGCTTCGTCGATCACGCTCGATTCCAAGCCGCACCCGTCATTTTCCTCAGCCCCGCACTATTTTCCCAAGCCGCACAGCTCCCCAGCGGCACGCGCCTGGTCAACGCAGTGGTAAGTACCGACGAAAATGCTGCCGTTCAGTATCACGGAAATGACGCACACCTGGTAACGCTGAGTACCAAAAAATTCATTGACGAACTGCCCGGGTATCGCGCCCAATATCTCACCTTCGGTCTGATGATCGGCGCATTGATCGCCATTTTGAGCTTAGTCCTCGGCATTTTCATGTATGTTCTGACCTTGCAAAAGAAACACGTCTTTGGCGTGATGAAAGCCCAAGGTATCCCGACGTCATATCTGGCCCGATCAGGAGCGATTCACACACTGTTGATTACTGTGGTCGGAGTCGGGCTCGGCTTACTTGCCGCCGTTGCCAGCGGGATTGCTCTGAGCAGCAAAGTTCCTTTCGCCGTCAATCCGCTGCTATTTACCGCCGTAAGTATTGCCTTTATCGTCTTTACCTTAATTGGCAGTATCTTCCCGATCTCCATCATCTCTCGCGTTGACCCCTTGGAGGCGATGAACGCATGAACCCGTCGAATAACAACCAATCCATGATTGAATTACGCGGCGTTACAAAAGATTTTCAGCAAGGATCCCAGACGATTCATGCCTTAAAAGAGACGCATTTTCAAGCCGGACGCGGGGAATTCATTGCGGTTATTGGCCCATCAGGGTCCGGCAAATCGACGTTCCTGACCATCATTGGTGGGCTACAAACCCCAACGAGCGGCGAAGTATTCCTCGCCGGTGAAAATATCACGACGGCAAACACCAAAGCCCGTAGCGCGGCCCGCTTCCGCAACCTCGGTTTCGTCACCCAATCCTCATCTTTGGTCCCATTCCTCACCGTGCGCGAACAGCTCCAACTACATGGGAAAGTAACCAAAGATCGGGCAGATAACGAGCGTATCCTTGCCATGCTTGACCAGCTCGGAGTGGCGGATCTGGCCGATAAATATCCTGCCGATCTCTCCGGTGGGGAGCGGCAACGAGTAGCTATCGCCGCTGCCCTCTTTCATCAGCCATCAGTAGTTTTAGCCGACGAGCCAACCGCCGCTTTGGATACCGAACGCGCACTGGCAACCGCTGAACTCTTGCGCGATCTAGCCCATGAAACGCAAGCCGCAATCGTCATGGTGACTCACGATACTCGACTCATCCCTTACTGCGATCGAGTCTACGAAATCCGCGATGGTGAACTGAGCGAAGCGACGGCTTAACCTGCGCCGAATAATACAATCTGGGCGTATGCCGTATCGCATACGCCCAGATGAGTCTGGAAATGACGTCAGAGATTACTTCTTTTTGAACGTCAACTGAAGATCATCTTCAACGAACGTTAAGGTACCATCCTTGAATTCACCACGAGATGTATTCCCATCCGCGGTCATCTCGAGTTCCGTATCAGAAAGAGCTTTCCAGGTGAATTGCACTGATTTACCTGAGGACTTGACGTTTCCAGTGCCGTCAGCCTTGATCTCAAGCTTGAATTGGTCAGCCTTCTCGCCAAGCGTCTTCGCATCGATCTTTTTACCGCCCTCAACGGCTGACTCTAATGCGTACACACCAACCATTTGTTCACCCGGCTTGGCGGTTTCCGCTGGCTCGCTGGGCTTGCTAGTTTCTGACTTCTCGGCAGGCTTAGTATTCTCCGCCTTCTTGCTAGGCTCGCTGGTCTCCGTCTGCGTGCCCTTCTCAGGAGCACTACCACTTTCATCCTTCGAGCTACAACCACTAAGCAAGAACGTAAAGGCAAATATGCACGAAAACAGCGCAAGAATCTTCTTCCCCATGAGAAATCTTTTCCTTTCGCGAAGATAAAAATATGGCGCGCACAGAGTTCTCCACTATGCGCGCCACTACAGGTAAGCGTAAAGGATCTCGCAAAAACGAATGCACCAGATAATGGCGCACCACCATCCTCTAGCTCACCGCCGGAAGCTCCAATTACTTCTTCTTGAGCTTCATCTGCGCTTCAGCTTCTGCATTTTCTATTACGAGGCGGTCGTCTTTAAGCGTTGCGGTCTGTGTTTTACCTTTAACCGTAATATCAACGCTATCGCCAGATGCTTTCCAGGTCAGATCCTCCTTCTGACCCATTGCTGAGGCAACACCCGTGCCATCTGCCTTAAACTCAAAGCTAATATCCAGACCCGCTTTTTCGGCATCCTCAGCGGTCAACGTCTGACCGCTAGCAGATAGTTCATCTACCACCCACGTGCCGACAATCTTCGCGCTATCGGCACCCGCGTCATCTTTTCCACCACAACCAGTAAGCAAGAATGACATTGCAAACACGCAGGAAATCAGCGCAAGAATCTTCTTCCCCATGAATAATCCTTTCCCAATTTGAAAAACAAAAGCCACAACACGTGCCACCGGGATCATCCATTAGACGCGCTGCACAGGGTAAAGCCTAAAGGACGCTAGAAAATAACACCAAACACGCGGGTATTTCGCCTATCTGAACGGTTCTCCAATCTGAAAGGATCTACTGCATCCGCTACTTCTTCTTAAGCACCATCTGAAAATCGTCGTTATAGTCAAAGCGTTTCACGACAGCGTTCGTGAATTCACCCTGATTTTAACAACACGACAGACAGCGACATTCTTTTCGGGATAGCTGGCTTGCGTTCTATCAGCAAGGATCAGTTCGATTTCCGTATCGGAAACGGCCTCCCATGTAAAATTCTTCGATAAGCCATCAAACTCCGCGCTGCCCGTACCGTCGGCTTTGATCTCAAAATGAATTTTTTGCCTCTCTCACCTATATCTTTTGCAGTAAACGTCTTGCTACCTTCGGTGATTGATACGAGTGCATAGTCACCGGCTATATCATCTTTCGAGCTGCAAACACTGAGCAGGAACGTAAAGGCCAATATAGACGAAATCAGGGCAAGAGAATCTTCTTCCCCATGAATAATCATTTCTTTCTCTACGAATACGTCACAATGCACATAAGCCCGCATACTCGGCTGCCACATGCGTACAGCGCAGCCCGACTCAATGGCATCACCAAGTAAGAAAAGCGCTATTTTGCTCTAGGTTAAGGGGATTGCGTGCTGCGCATGTCACTCAAAGTGCGCTGGGCCAACAACCGTTACTTCTTGGAGTACTGGAGGCTGCGCCCAGAATCCTGGGCCACGATGATTTTATCCCCAGTTACGTAAGCAGCCTGCACCATTTCCTCGACGTGCTCTAGCCCGCTATTCGCCCCACTCGTGCTCTTAGGCTGATCGTTTTCTTTCGGATTGTAAAAATCGATGATAACCCTGCCACAGGTCGCCTCCCACACAAAATCCTTACTGCCAGCAGAGTTAGAGGCGATGCCCTTGCCATCTTTGTGGAATTCCAACGTCGTATAGTCAGACTCTATTGGGTCATAAACACGTTCGGACTCTCGCTCAGCTTCTTGCTCAACTTCCCACGTACCGAGGAGGCTATCTGTAAGGGCGCTATCGGCATCCGCCCGCTTCAACCACATTTCAACAGTTCCCTGTGAATTTGAAGACGTAGCTGAGAGAAGACCATCTTGAAACCTAAAAGTCATTTCATCGTCGCGCTTTTCCCAAACTGTTATGCCATCAACAGATTCTTTCCACGAAAAGTCCTCCACATCGAGGTCTCCATGCTCAAGCTCTATGAAAAATCCCGTTCCGTCTTCTCTAAAGTCCACATACCCAAATAAATCCACATTTTGGTAAAAATCGGCAGCATGTGTTTTTCCATCTTCAACAGCATGATCAATAACCCAGCCACCAACGACTTTTCCGGTACTCAGTTTCTTCACGGTATCTTCCGAAGAGCCACACCCGGCAAGTAATACGATCGACATGAGCACAGAAGAAACCAGTGCTAATCCCCTTTTACCCATATCCGCACCATCCGATCCTCAATATCTATGACATTTAATGAAAATAACCGTTCAACTGCGACTTTGGGATCAAGTATATAGCTACAATTGCGAACTAAGATCACAGAACGGGCGTATGAATATTTTACCCCAAGAGGTTAGCTATTCTGACGTGGAAATTGCCAGCTTTACGGCAGAAAACTAGCTACCCGCGAGAATCCGTGGCAGCCTCTCACTCCAGCTCACAGCATCCCGAATCCCCTGCACCACACTCAACTCCGCCTGCCATCCCAAGAGATCACGAGCTTTATCAGTGCTCGTCACCGTGCCAGCGACATCACCCAAGCGCCGTGGCGCATACTCCACCGGCAGTTCAACCCCCATTGCTTCGCGAAACTCATTGAGCAACTCAAGAACAGTCGAACCGCGCCCAGTTCCTAAATTAATAACGTCAAAACCCCGAGCCTGGCTCTGAGCCATGACCCGATCAAAATGCGCCAACACTGCCACATGCGCCCTGGCAATATCCCATACGTGAATATAATCGCGCACCCCAGAGCCATCGCGGGTGGGCCAATCCGTGCCGGTAACCTGGAACACCCTATTCTCGCGATAGGCCTGAATCATCTTTCCTAAGGCATGAGTTGGATATGGATTTTGTAAGCCAGTACGCATAAGCGGATCAGCTCCGATGGGATTGAAATACCGCAATGCCACTGCCTCCACCTCGCCAGCAGCCGCCGCATCCGCCAACACCCGCTCATACATATACTTACTCGCCGCATACGGGCTAGCGGGAGAAACCGCCGAGGATTCATCCACACACAGATCCGCATTATCCGCATAGAGGGCAGCCGTTGAGCTAAACACCACCCGACGCACACCGCACTCGATTAGCGTCCGCAATAACACGATGGATTTAGCAATATTTGTCTCATAGTATTCCACCGGATGCGCCACCGATTCCGGCACGACGGTTTTCGCGGCGCAATGGATCACTCCCCAAATCGGGCCATGTTCCGCAATAATCCGGCGCACGAGATCACGGTCGGCAATATCCCCCTGATAGGCAATACGCCCCTGCGTAAACTGCGGTAAGCCGACGCTGAAATCATCGACAATGATCGGGGTGATGCCGTGGTCGAGGCAATAGGACGCAATGGTTGATCCAATAAAACCGGCACCGCCTGTAATAAGAATTCGCGGGGAGGATGCGGTTAGATCCGTGCCGTCCACTTCGCCATACACGCCCAGGACTCCTTTCGCCTGACAACATACATCTCAAGAGTAAAGGACAATGCCCCTGGATAAGACGACATCAGGGCGGGAGAAGAATTCTCCCGCCCTGATGTGCTAGTTCATCTCTCGCGGTACGGTATCTGCCGAACGAGGTTATTGCCTAGCCGCTGGCACTACCAATACCCGAGAACGTATGCCGTAGCGTTCCTTATGCGCGACGGCGGCTGACACCCGCAGCCACAGCACCTGCGGCAATGAGGGTGAGCGCAGCAATGCCCATTCCAGCAACCGATGCACCAGTGTGTGCCAGCGGCTTACCCGGCTTGACCGGAGCAGGCTTCGAGTCGATCGGCTTCGTCGGTTCCGGCTTGACGCCGTTATCCCCGCCTGGCGCCGGAGCCGGTGCAGCCTTAGCGCACTCAACCTTGACACCCATCGGCTCGTTCGTGCCGACCCAGTAGATCCGCAAGTTTTCCTTCTCAGCTTCCGAGAGGGAAACATTGCTATCCGGGTCGAGACCCATAAGCGGAACATTGATTACTTGCCCCTCATGACCCTTACATGCCGTCTCAGCCTTCATCGTCACCGGAACAAGCGCCTGACCAGCACCGTCGGTGGTGATAATAGCCTTCTCGTTCTCCGAATTCGGATCGTAAAGCGAGTTATTAATATCAGCAGTGCCCTTATCGTCAGAAGCGAAATACACCGTCACGCTCTTGTACGCATCCTTGAGCGGACCTTCGGAGAAAGATAGACCGCGCAGAGCAACGTTGATGGTATCGCCCTGCTTAACGACTTCCGTCGGCAAGGTCACGCCGATGGAGCGCTTCTCTATCGGCTGGCTGTACGGCTTCTCCTTCAAGTAACGAGCGAATACATCACGATCAAGCTTGGAAACGAGTGCCGGCTTGGTTCCAGTCGTCAACGCCGGGAAGGTATCGCCACCTTCAAGGAGGAATACCACCGAGGCAACCGTGTACTTCTTGGCAAGATCAATAGGCTTACCGTCAATCTCAATTGCCGTGATGCGATCGCCAATTGGGCGGCTCGGATCGTAGATGTAGCCGACATTATCGGATACCGCGATCTTCAACAGCGGGCGGGAATTCTGAGTGGAAAGGTTCGTCTTCCACTGCTGCTCAAGCGTATCCTTGAACGCTTGACCCGTGATCTCTACATAGCCAATATCGTTCGAGAACGGAAGAACGTCGTAGACGTCGCGATAGGTAATCTCGCCCTTATCGTTCGGAACGAGATCCTCGCGCAAGCCACCAGCATTCATAATGCCAATATCGATGGTCTTGCCAGCTTCCTTGCCTACCTCAACGCGCATTGCGTCGGCAACAATATCTCCGAGGGTAGATTCGATACCGCGGTTCGATCCAGGAGTGGTGACCTCATCGGGGTTCTTTGCGAAAACACCGCGATAGTAGGGGTACTTCGAGGTGGCAACGACTTCCTTGCCCTTCTCATTGGATTCAACGACGGCCTTTTCAACAACGGCCTTAACGTCAGCCTGATCGCCACACTGTGCTACCTCAGAAGCCGGGATAAGGATCGCGTCGGAAGAGACGACCTTGCCCGTCTTCTTGTTGAAGGTAAAGCGCAAATCGCCGAGGTTATCGGTGTACGAGCCCGAGGCAACACCGGAGAGCTTGTTACCCTCTGCGCCGTTGACCATATCGAACTCGTATGGCACGTGGGTATCGCCACCCATCAAGCCATCAATTGCCGATCCCATCTTTGGGTAGTTCACCTTGACGTCATCATCCAGCATCGCGATGACGATATCGGCTTCCTTATCTGCCTTGATCTTCTTTGCCAGATCGTTGAGCGGCTTGGTCGGATCGTTGAAGGTCAAGCCAGCAACCGCACCAGGAGAAACCTTGTACTCCACGTCGTTAGCAATCGCACCGATGAAAGCGACCTTGACGCCGGACGGAGACTCCCACACTTTGTACTTGCCCAAGTACGGGGTGCCGTCAGCCTTATTGCCCATACCCTCAACATTCATTGCCAGGTAGGGGAAGCCAATCTTGGTGAATCCATTGGTGCCATCAACGCGATCCTTGAATTCCTGGACGCCGTTATCCAGCTCGTGGTTACCAAGCGTTGACGCAATAGGCTTGAGCAGATTCAATGCCTCAATCGTCGGGTTATCCTTCAACATGCCAGAGGCGAATGTAGAAGCACCGATGTTATCGCCCAACAGGGTGAAAGATGAATCCGGGTTGGTCTGACGAGCCTTGTTCAGGTAGCAGCCCATTGCAGAAAGACCAGCTTCAGTGACCTTACCCTTTGACTTCACCTGCTCGATATGACCGTGAATATCGGTCAACATGTACAAATCCAGAGTGACAACCTCGTCACCATTGACCGTCTCCACACTGCGCGGGCTCACTGACTCAGCCGCCGGAGTTGCTCCTGGAGTGGAATCGGTAACGGGTGCAGCTTCAGCCGGTGCCGCTTCAGATCCACCATTGGAATCCGTTGCCGCCGGGGCTGCTGGCGCAGGAGCCGATTCTGCCTCGGCTACTGTGCTCTCGGATACTACCGCAGCATCTCCTGATGCCGGCGATGTTGAATCAACATCTGCCAATGCCACCATTGGCGCGGTAAACAGCGAAAATGCGGCAACACCGCCGAATAGGGCGTGCTTAGGTAGCTTCATTCGCGTTCTCCTCTTGATTAATTTGAGTGCTAAAGATCGTGACGTGACGCACAATCACGAACAAAGTCTACCATAACGGGCACTGATTCACCCCTGCTTTTGCCAATTAACCCGCACTATACCCCAAAGACCACCACCCAAACAGAACGCCAGATAGCAGCCTCACCCACCTGTTTTCCACATTCCCTTCTCGACACATCCGAACACATGACGAGCAGCCTTCGGCACATATTGTCACGACGCGATTTCCAACACACCTGCCCGCAATGTGCATACATCTACCCAACGCACAATTCTCGGCAGGCAACCCGTCACAATAGATCCTGGATGCGCAATTCCTATGCAATTCCTGCATAACCCCTCCGCATACCCCTGATAGATAGCCCTACCGCCGCGCACTCCCCGCCAACAGGCAAAAAGAAGAGCGCCTATTACCTACCGCCCCTGACGCCTGCCTCACAGCCTTAGCGGGCAACTCTCCTCGCATAACCCCTGGCATCCCGCTCATAACTGCCGGCACACAATCTTTCAGCACAAAACTACTGGCAACACAACTACGTCAACGCACAAGGCAAAACAAGAAAAGAAATAAAAACGGATAGAGCGCACGCACAATGATGCGCTCGGCATGCGCAAAGCCATCTGAGCCTCCACGCGCAGCACTAAACGTAACAGGATGATTTCGTCGGCACACTCTGCATTAGCGGAGTACTGAAAACAGCACGGCGAAACTGCACCTCAGCATGTAGGCACATTCCCTGCCTTACCTACGATCCGGTAACCTGTTACCTTAACCGTACCGAGAAGCACAGAAACATATCGCATGACCCACAGCCGCACACCCGCTGACCCACACTGGGTTCGCCACGTAACCTTTCTCCTTGCCTCCCAAGGCATTTCCCTTCTCGGCTCAGGGATCGTTCAGTTCGCCATCTTGTGGCATCTGACCCTCACCACAAAATCTGGCACCATCGTCGCCCTCGCCACCGCGAGCGCCTTCCTGCCACTCGTCGTGCTCTCCCCTATCGCCGGAGTATGGGCTGATCGTTACAACCGTCGGGTCATCGCCGTATGCTCCGACGCTTTCGTCGCCCTCATCACCCTCGGCATCTTCCTGGCCTTCCTCACCGATCACGCCTCGCTCCCACTACTCATCGGCGCTTTAGCTGCCCGTGGCGCTGGCGGAGCAATGCAACGACCTGCTATCCACGCCATGCTGCCCGGATTCATCCCCGAGGAGAAACTCCTACGCGTCAACGGAATCGCCGGATCGGTCACCTCGTTAACAGATATTTTGTCGCCCGCACTCGGCGGAGCAGTCCTGGCGCTATGGCCAATTCACAGTGTGTTCCTGATCGACATCGCTACCGCCATCATCGGCATCGCCTTATTCTGGATCTTTGTTCGCGTCCCCAGCGCCATGCCAGAACCAAAAGAGCTCAACGCATGGCACACAGAAATGCTGAGCGGCTTGCGCTACGTCCGGCATCACGCATTCTTTTTGCCATACCTAATGCTCATGGGTCTGTCGATCTTCGCCATCTCCGCTCCCGGAATGCTCTCCAGCCTCTACCTCGTACAAAAATTCAACTCCGACACCAGCCAGCTCTCCATCATGGAAACCGGCTTCGGCGTAGGCGCTCTGCTGGGCGGAATCGCCGTCTCCCTCTGGCCGATCTTCCGTCGCGAACTATCAACCATCGCCCTGGCAACCACCACTATTGGCGCTATTACTATTTGCCTGGCACTCGCCCCGAACTACGGGGGATTCGTCATCTTTATTGTGCTGCTTGGCTTCACCCTGCCGTATATCAACGCCCCCGCAATAACCTTGTTCCAACGCTCCTGCGATCGGGCACACCTGGGCAAAGTGATGTCCCTCGTCATGATTATTAATGGCGCACTCATGCCCCTTGGAGCTGTTGTTTTCGGGCCAGTGAGCGACCATATCTCGCTGGAAACGATCATGATTATCAGCGGCCTGCTGCAATTTATCTCCGCTTTCTTAACCGTCTCGCTTCCTCAATTACGACGAGTATCTGCCCCGCAACACATCGCCCCGCCAGCCGCAAGTGTCCACTAGGCTAGAAGCACGACAGCAACGGAAGGGTGCGTTATGGCCAATCGGTTTGATACCCAAGATAAACTCATTGCCGCCACTCGCGAACTGATCGTCAGCGCGGGAATTGAAGGATGCACGCTGGAGAATATCTGTGCCCGTGCCGGATTTACTCGCGGCGCGTTCTATTCCAACTATTCGTCAAAAGAATCCCTGCTAGCTGCCGTCGCCCAGGACGAATATGCCAACCTGATCGAGGTGCTCCGCGCAAAGGTTGACCACTGGGAAAACGAGGATAGATCCGCCAAACAACAAGAAGCTCCACAACTCGAAGATCTGCTCTTTGAAGCAATCGACGCCATTGGCATGAACCGCGAGCTGTATATCCTGCACTCTGAAATGCTGGCCCGTTCAGTGCGTCACCCTGCCTGGGGGTTGCAATTAAAAGATCTCAACAACGAGTTCATCCACTCCCTTGGGGACGTCCTGGAGCATATTTTGCAAGCAGTTGGGCGCGAACCGACGGTGCCCATGTATCCCCTGACCCACGCTGTTATTGGGGTTGTTATGCGCGGGGCCGGAATCGAAGCCTGGCGCGGGGCAATGGACGCATACGCTGACGAGCGAGCTGCCCAGCAGGCCGCTCATGGGATAGCACCTGGCGGTGCTGCCAGGGCTGGTTACAGCGAAACTGCTGGCAGTAGGGCTACTGCCGAGGGATCTGCGGGCACTATCCCGAATAAGGCAACTATCTCTTCGGCTGTTATCAGTGGAACTTCCGCTAACGGGCTTTCCCCGGAAAGGATTTCTTCTGAGGGGCTCTCCCCCGAAAGAACTGCTGTGGGCCGCCCACCTAGTAGGCGCAGTTCCCTCGCCCAAGACATCCTGGATTTCGTCCTCGTCTTGCTGCGCTCCTCGTCACGGCCAATATCCGGCTAGCCTGGCGAACAGCCAACAAAGCTCGGTAAACATCCCGCCGCCCATGCCATATTCACTTCATCTTGGTTAGCTACTTTTATCTGTTACGCTCTCGAACGCACCCTGATACGTCGTAATATGCGCATGGGGGCTGGCACGTGCTAGCCCCATCAACAACCTACGCAATTGCGTTTGGGCAATATCCACCGATCAGCACTGAAACACCAGCCCTCCTCCTTATCCTGGCAAGCTCGCGTTTATATCAACTCGGCGCACCACGAAACCACTGCGCATCCCCACCCGAACAATCTCTCACAATCACTGTTTTCCGCGATATATCAAGCAATACTCAGCCTGCATATCCATCTGGATACAAAAGTGTATTTCTCATTGCTCCGCATCCTTTTCAAGATGGCTGCGATGGAAGAAATCACGATTGTTCGTCTTGCTGACGTCGATTCGACAAATGACGAGGTGCGCCGCAGACTTGCCGCTCACCCGAATACCCCTGCCGGATGGACAGTCTGCGCTGACCACCAAAGCGCCGGGCGGGGACGCTACCAACGCCAATGGCTTGACGAACCTGGGCAATCGCTACTGTTTTCCACCTGGACAACTCCCCAACCTCACCTGTTGAATTGGGTCAGCCCCAGTGCCGGTATCGCCTGCGTGCGCACCCTACACCGCTGGGGATACCGCAATATCTCCCTCAAATGGCCCAACGATATCCTGCTGCGCACCGACACCGGATATGCCAAAGCCGGCGGAATCCTCTGCGAATTCCACGAACAACCCGAGGGCGTGATCGTCGGAATCGGAATGAACTGGCACAGCGTTCCCCGCTCATGCCTCACGGCCATAACCAGCCACACCACATCTGCTGACGGGCCGACGCCCACCCACACTCTTGCCAATAGCACCACCAGGCATGCTGGCTATCGCACCGCCGATAGCCACATCACAGCAGAGATGCAAACAAATGAGCAGAACCACGCTCACCCTCATATCCGCACCCACGCGAAAACACACCACCATCTCGACATCACTCACACCCACCCGCTATCGGGACCCGCTGCCGCCATCTGCGCTACAAACCCCTCCCATAGTGGCGTAATTAATGCCCCCGCCCCCACCGTCATGCCTTCCCACCTCCACCCCACCGCCCTTATCCCCGATATTCTTCACGAGCTCCACGCCCTCATGCACCACATGACGCCATCGCAACTCCACGCTGCATATCGCCAGCACCTCACCGGCCTGGGGCAACCCCTGAAAATTGCCCTCGCCTCCGGCAAATATCTCACCGGAATTGCACAGGACGTGGATGAGGCAGGCGCACTCATCCTCCACACCTCCACCGGATACCAGCGAATCACCTGTGCGGATGTCTCCTTACCAGATTCCGCCACAACCCCTGGGAGCTAGCCATGAAGAAAATCCTTGTCGCCAATCGCGGCGAAATTGCAGTGCGAGTCATCCGCACGGTACGCGAACTGGGATACCAGAGCGTTGCGGTCTACGCCGAACCAGATATTCACACCCTGGCCTGCGATCTTGCCGACGAAGCCTATTCACTGGGCGGGCACATTGCAGCCGATACCTACCTCAACCCTGCCGCCATTCTTCAAGCTGCACGGCGCTCCCACGCCGATGCCATCCATCCCGGATACGGATTCCTGGCCGAGGATGCCGACTTCGCCCAAGCCGTCATTGACGCTAACCTCACATGGATCGGCCCCTCGCCCCAAACCATCCGACAACTCGGCGATAAAATCCAGGCGCGGCAACTCGCTGAATCCATTGGCGTTCGCACCATCCCCGGGATCTCTGACGCAATCTCTGGCCCCGAGGCAGTAAGCGAATTTGCTGCCAAATACGGCTACCCGCTCCTTATTAAACGGGCCGACGCTGGCGGCGGGCGCGGCATCACCCGCATCGACAACGCTGCAGACCTCATCCGATTCTTCACCGAGCAACTCGACACCACGCAAACCTCCCCATATTTCGTTGAGAAGCTCGTCGAACATGCCCGCCACGTCGAAACCCAATGTGTGCGCGATAGCCACGGCACATTTTCCGTCGTTTCTACCCGTGACTGCTCAGTACAGCGGCGCAACCAAAAGGTTGTTGAGGAAGCCCCCGCGCCCGGATTATCCGATCAGCTTCAGGATCTCCTGTACCAGTGGTCCAACGATCTATTCGCTGCAGCACACTACGTCGGCGTGGGAACATGCGAATTTCTCGTCAGTGCTGACGGGCAGGCGTATTTCTTAGAAGTGAACCCACGCCTACAGGTCGAGCACACCGTCAGCGAAGAAATCACCGGCATCGATCTCGTTGCCGAACAACTACGCATTGCATACGGGCAATCTGCCAGCCCGATTCCACAGCCGCGCGGGCACGCCATCGAAGTGCGGGTCACCAGTGAAGATCCCGCGAATGATCTCATGCCAGCCTTAGGGCGTATTCATGCGACGACCTGGCCAGGCGGTTTAGGGGTGCGCGTCGATACCTTTATTCGCCCCGAGGATGAAATCGGCGGTGGATTTGACTCCCTCATCGCCAAAATCACCGTCCGTGCCGCAGATCGCGATAGCGCACGAGCACGGTTACAGCGCGCCCTGGAAGAACTATCCATCCTCGGATTGCCCACCTCTGCTCCGCTGTTGCGCCACATTATTGCCCATCCAGATTTTGCTGGGCTGGGCAGGTCGGACGCAGGCAACTCGGTGTACACCAAATGGCTTGAGGATAAGGATATTCTTGGGGAATTTGCGCAGATGCTCGCAGCCCAAAACGGCGACACCTCCTCAGGCATAGCGCCGGTGGCCGCCGCCGGATCTTCTTCTCATCCCTCTACCAATGCGTCGGCGCCGAGCGCACCCACTGCCGCTGGTATGCCATCCGGCTCTCCGGCAAACTCCGCCTCGGCAACCCCATCACGGGAACACGCTGCAGCGTCGCAGGCGAACAACCGCGCTGCTCGCAGCTACGTCATTGAGGTTGATGGCCGACGTATGCGCCTATCTCTGCCGCCGGATCTGACGTTAATGCCTCACGTCGGGAATGAATTTTCCCCTTCCGCTGCGCTACATGCCACCACTATCAACGCTGCGAGCAGCGCAAACGCCACATCATATCGCCCGTTACAGCGGTTAAAGAATCGGCGCGTTACCACCACCGAATCCGATGAGCAGCGCGCCGGGGAGATCACCGCTCCTATTCCAGCCACCGTTGTTCGCCTCGCCGCCCAGGCAGGCCAGGACGTCACCGAGGGCGAGCTTCTCATCGTTCTCGAAGCCATGAAAATGGAGAAATACCTCTACGCCCCCTGCTCTGGAACACTTGACGAACTCCACGTCAGCGTCGGCGATAGCGTCATGACGGGGCAAATCTTAGGTCATATTTCTCCTACCGAATCGCAGGAGGATTCCCAATGAGCACCCTTGAATTCACCTCCGACCAGATCGGACGCGAAAATTTTGCGGAACGTGCCGCCGCCATGCTGGAGGCTGCCGAAGAACGCGCTCGCAGCCGGCAACATCCAAAAGGTCGGCTAACTGCGCGCGAACGAATTACTCGCCTGCTTGACCCCAACACCTTCCATGAGATCAACCGTTTCCAAGGTGGCGATATTGACGCCGGATTCCTTGGCTCTGCGGTAATTACCGGATTCGGCACGATTGACGAACGCATGGTCGCCGTCTGGGCGCAAGATTTTTCCGTCCAAGGCGGCACACTCGGGCAAGTCGAAGGAGAAAAAATCGTCCGGCTCATTGAACAGGCCCTCACCTTGCGTATCCCTATCATCTCCCTGCTCGATTCTGGCGGGGCACGCATCCAAGAAGGCGTTACTGCACTGGCAGAATACGGTCGGATCTTTAAGGCAACCTCCACAGCCTCCGGCGTAATCCCGCAGATCTCCGTGATCCTTGGCCCATGTGCCGGTGGGGCCGTCTACGGCCCAGCATTGACCGATTTCATCATTATGACGAAGCGTTCTTCCTATATGTTCGTCACCGGCCCCTCCGTCGTTAAAGCTGCCACCGGCGAGGAAATCTCCTCAGAGGATCTCGGCGGCGGCGATTTACACAACACCCAATCTGGCGTCGCGCACTTCTTAGCTGAGGACGAGGACGACGCCTTAGAGTACGCCCGCGCCCTCATGACGTATCTGCCGTCAAACTGCCAGGATTCCCCGCCCCACTACGCGTTCGATCCCAGTTGCATACCGGCGGCTGCCGCCCGCGTCGGCAATCTCGTCCCAGAATCGGCCAAACAGCCCTACGATATGGTCAGCGTGGTTGAAGCACTCGTCGATCACGGCGAATTCTTGGAGGTGCAGAGCCTTTTCGCTCCATCCATCGTCGTCGGCTTCGCCTGTTTTGAGGGGCGGCCCGTCGGGATCGTCGCTAATCAGCCCCTACATGATGCTGGCACGCTTGACGTCAACGCCTCAGAAAAAGCTGCCCGTTTCGTCCAGTTCTGTGACGCTTTCGGGCTACCCATCGTCACCCTTGTTGACGTCCCTGGATACCGCCCCGGCTCCGAGCAGGAACGCGCCGGCATTATCCGTCGCGGCGCCAAGATGATTACTGCTTATTCGTCGGCCACCGTCCCGCTCATCACCGTTATTATCCGCAAAGCCTACGGCGGGGCGTATATCGTCATGGGCTCGAAATCTCTTGGTGCTGACGTGAACTATTCCTGGCCTGCCAGCGAAATCGCGGTGATGGGCTCTGAAGGGGCTGTCGATATTCTCTTCCGTCGCGAACTCATCAAAGCCGGTGAGGACGGGAAATCTATTGCCGAACAGCGCGCCAAATATCAGGAAGAATACGCCAAACAATCCGTCAATCCCAATCTGTCACTAAAAAAGGGGGAACTCGACGCCTTGATCGAACCCAGCCAAACCCGATCCGTGATTTGCCGTTCCTTATCCGTGTTGCGCACCAAGCAACGCGAATGTCACTCCCCACGTATTCATGCCAATGCGCCGCTATAGGAACACATAGGTACACAGGCGCTGCCTACTACCCGCCTATGTACCGCAATAACTCAATCAACATAAAGAACATTCTCATCGTCACTGTTTAACCACCATCGGGCTTCAACACAAAGCCCTAAACCTCGTAGGAGATCCTGATGACTCGTCCTTTCTTCTCCGATCTAGCTTCGCGCTATGCCTTAGCTTTTGGCGGGCAAGGAGCATATTGGCAGCCAGCCCTGCGCAATGCACTGCTTGATCCGCAAACCGGCCCGGAATTACGCGCCTGCTACCAGCGAGCCTGGCAGATTTTGACACCCGTTCGCCCGGATCTTGTGCTGAGTGTGCCCGGCGCATACGAAGAGCTGGATCGCGTGATGAAAGGTGAGGCCGATGCGGCACTGAATCTGCCCACCGAAGCAGCTATCTCGTTGCCCGCCATTGTGCTGACCCAAATAGCACAGTTGATTAACCTCGAGCACACCGACCTGGATCTGGCAGCTAATCCGCCCACAGCCTACCTCGGGCACTCTCAAGGAATTCTCGCTGCTGAATTAGCCCGCCGTATGTATCAGCCTCGCGGTGCTGATAGCGAAGATCAGTCGCAACACACATTGGCAGCACAATGTAGCGACGCCAAGTGCGAGCAGGGCACACCACAGGGCGCCGATACCCGCACACAAAGCCACTCATTGAGCGGCGCAAACTGCGAAAACCCTGATTATCGCTGTGAACTGCGGGCCTCCATACTAGCTGCCGCTCTAGCGATCGGCTATGCCGCGAGCGCAGGCACGGCCCAATATAACTGGTCACAGCCGGAGGGTAGTTCCCCCATGCTCTCGGTACGCGGCGCAATTACTCAACTACCCATCTCTATTCCCGCCGAGGTGTATCCGGCCGTCACTAATGGCCCGCACTCACAGGTATGGGCAGGCAGCCCGCATGAGCTGACGAGATTCCGCGCGGATCTGGAACAGGCCGCCGCCCAGTACAACGCGGATTTAGCTGCCCGCAAATTTGGCGGATCACCAGCCCATTTACAGTGCGATTTCTTATCTATCAGCGCGCCGTTCCACACCGAACTGCTCGCTCCTGCCCTCAGGCTATTAACCGAATGGGCAGATCGGGTATGTGCTGCCAGTGCCGATACGACCAATAACGCTGATAAAGCTGACAAGGCTGGTTTTGGTGACGGTTCTGCTGAGGCTGGCAGCGCTGGTTCTAATACTGGTTCTAGTGGCTTTGGTGACGCCGATAATGCTGGCAGCGCTGAGGACACTGCCAATGCTGGTAATACCTGCCACCTTGGTAACACTGGCAATGGCAATAACGCCGATAGCCTGAATAGTGCCGATTTTACGCATGACAGCACCGCCACCGAAAACGGCACCGCCGCTGGGAATTTTGGCGTATTAGAGCCCGCTACCGTGCGCAAACTCGCCGAAGAGATCCTCGTT
This sequence comes from Trueperella sp. LYQ143, assembly GCF_046599595.1. Lineage (NCBI taxonomy): Bacteria > Bacillati > Actinomycetota > Actinomycetes > Actinomycetales > Actinomycetaceae > Trueperella > Trueperella sp. LYQ143. The sequence continues at coordinate 56,283 of NZ_JBKIWR010000010.1, forward strand.
TGCCCAGCGCAGTGGCCAGAACATATCACTCGCGCCCAGGAAGCCGGAGTGCTCTGGTTTATCGATCTTGGCCCCAGCGACGCCCTGACCCGTATGAGCGCCCCACTCGTGCAGGGCAGCGGCACTGGATTTATCGACGCCTCCACTGCGGCAGCTATGCAGGATCTCGATACCGCAGGCGTGGAGATTCCCGAACCGCGCTCTTATACCGAATATCTGCCTCGGCTGGTGACCTTACCCGACGGTCGCACTGTCCTTGATACTGCTTTTACGCGACTAACTGGGCGTTCACCCATCATGCTGCCAGGTATGACCCCGACGACCGTCTCTCCCGAAATCGTTGCCGCCGCCGCTAACGCCGGATTATGGGCAGAAATGGCTGGCGGTGGGCAATACTCCGAAGAGGTCTTTACCGACAACAAGAACGGCCTATCCGCACTCCTTGATGCCGGACGCACTGCCGGATTCAACACCATGTTCTTCGACCGTTTCATGTGGAACCTGCAATTCGGCGTCAACCGGATTGTGGCAAAAGCCCGCCAAAACGGCGCACCTTTCGATGCGGTGACGATCGCAGCCGGTATCCCAGAACCTGATGAAGCCCGCGAACTGCTGACCTCACTCCATGCCGACGGCTTCCGTCATATCAGTTTCAAACCCGGCACAACCGAACAAATCCACGCAGTCCTCAATATCGCCCGCAGCAACCCCGAGCACGACATCATCATGCAAATCGAGGACGGACATGCTGGAGGGCATCACTCCTGGGAAAACCTGGATGACCTCCTGCTGGCCACCTATGACGATATTCGCGCAACAAAGAACGTCGTTTTAGCCGTTGGAGGTGGCATCGGAACACCCCAGCGAGCAAGCGACTATCTCACCGGACGCTGGGCCTACGCCTACAACAAGCCCGCCCTGCCAGTGGACGCCGTTTTCGTCGGAACTGCTGCTATGGCAGTAAAAGAAGCCCGCACCTCCCCGCAGGTCAAAGAGCTACTGCGCGATACACCCGGAATCACCGAAGGCTGGATCGCACAAGGAGAAGTCGCCGGCGGGATTACCTCTGGGCTATCACACCTGAGCGCGGATATGTACGAAATCGATAACGCCTCCGCGCGGGCTTCACGACTCCTCCATGAAATCAACGGCGATCCCGAGGCGCTCACTGAACGTCGCGAAGACATCATCGCCGCATTGGCACAAACCGCTAAACCTTACTTTGGCGATGTTGCCGAGATGACCTACGCGCAATGGATCGAACGGGCTATCGAACTGAGCTACCCCTATGCCGATTGGACCTGGCAGGATCGCATCTTTGATCTGTTCCACCGGATCGAAGCCCGCCTGAACCCCACCGATCATGGGCAGATTCCAACCCTGTTCCCCACCTCGGAGGATATTGCCGACGCTCCAGCAGCCCTTGCCTTGCTTCTTGAGCGCTATCCGGAGGCTCGCACGCAGATCGTCCACGCCACCGACGCAGCCTGGTTCGTGGAACTATGCCGCAAACACCATAAGCCGATGCCTTTCGTGCCCGTCCTGGACGGCGATTTAGCGCGCTGGTGGGGAACGGACACCCTCTGGCAATCTCAAGATCCGCGATTCTCGGCTGACGCTGTGCGCATTATCCCTGGACCAATTTCCGTCGCCGGTATTGATCGGATTGACGAACCCATTGGGCAGATGTTTGCCCGCTATGAGCAGGCCGTCGTCGCTGATGTGCAATGCGCAGAAGGCGCACCGGCTGTATTCTCGCGCCTGGCAAACGCCGCCGACGCCGAAGAGTACCTCCGCAACACACCGTTCCTATCCTGGAATGGCAACCTCATGCCTAATCCGCTTGTCAGCCAGGCGGATAGCACTGAGATCTGCACCGACGAATCCGGCATGACGATTCGCGTCACCTGCGATACCTACTGGGATGACCTCACCACAGAAGCCACCTCTGATTCGCAGCCCTATGCAGTGCGCGCTATTGATATTCCGATCCTGCTGCCAGAATCGTGCCACACTGGCGGGTATCCGGTAGTGGATATGGAACGGCTATCCGTCAGTGCCTTTGATCTATTAGCAGGCGCTGCCGGAGTGGGTTCCGTGTCTGCTACGACGGCAGACGCGATCACAGAGCTACCTGCCGTCCAGATAACTGACGGGGATAACGCCCCCTTTGGTCGGGTGCATACAACATTCACTTTTGCTCGCGATCTCGGCCCGATTCATCGCCGCGCCACTGGCGAGGCCTTACATCGCACACCTAGCACGCAGCACCCGGAACAGCTTGCCTCTTTTGTTCCTGACGCGCTCGTTGGCCCGTGCTGGCCAGCCATTTATGCCGCGCTCGGTTCGGCGCGCTACCAGGGCTATCCCGTCATTGAGGGGCTTATCAATGCCGTCCACCTGGACCATACCGTCCGGATTGTCGGGCAGCTCCCTCCGGCTGAGGCGAATATTGATGTGGAAGCCTGGTGTGCTCAGTTGAGTGAATCCTCCTCTGGGCGCGTGGTGCGTGTGGAACTTTTATTGCGCCATGACGGAAAGGTCTGGGCCGAACTGACTGAACGTTTCGCCATTCGCGGCCGCGTCACCTCTGCCCAACCTCCTGCTGCCGCACCGGCACTGAGTAGCGGCGAGGCCATGATAGATACCCCGCGCAGCTTTATTCGCCGGTGGCGAGTGGGCGCGCCGGCAGATATGACTGCCTTTGCGAATATCTCAGGGGATTTCAATCCGATCCACACCTCCTATGCGGCCGCCCAATTAGCTGGGCTGGAGGCGCCGCTGGTGCACGGCATGTGGCTCTCCGCTACCGCCCAACATGCCATGTCTGCTCAACTGATCCCCGATCCGACACTCTCGGCAAACGCCACAACCGGATACCGTATTGAACGCTGGTCATACCAGATGTTCGGCATGGTGAATCTGCGCGATACCGTGGATATTACGGTTGAACGAATCGGGCGGATCGCTGGCGGATCGCTAGTTTTCGAAGCAACCTGCCGTATCGCAGATGAGATCGTCGCTATCGGGCGGGCACACGTCGCACCGCTGCGAACCGCTTATCTCTATCCTGGTCAGGGAATCCAACGGGCCATGATGGGCTTGGAATCCCCCTCGCCGGTAGCTCGCGAGATTTGGCGGCGGGCCGACCAGCATACCCGCACCCAGCTCGGTTTCTCCATCGAAGCTATCGTGCGCGAGAATCCCACCCAGATTACCGTCAATGGCGAGGTATTGCGCCATCCTGACGGGGTTCTCAACCTCACCCAGTTCACGCAAACAGCGTTAGCTACCTTGGCTTATGCTCAGACGGAGGATCTGCGCTCGCGTGGACTCCTCGCCCGCGATGCCTTCCTTGCTGGGCATTCCCTCGGCGAATACAACGCGCTATCGGCCTATGCCCAGATTTTCCCCTTAGAAAAGGTGCTGGAGATCGTCTATCAGCGCGGATCAGCTATGCATCATCTGGTTCCCCGCGATGCTGATGGACGTTCCAACTATCTACTTGGTGCGCTCCGCCCGAACCAATTTGGCGTCAGTCATGACGAAGTGGACGAGTACGTCGCTGGGATTGCTCGCACTACCGGCGAATTCCTAGAGATCGTCAACTACAATCTCGCTGGATCGCAGTATGCGGTTGCCGGAACAGTTGCCGGTATTCGCGCGTTGGAAGCCGACGCGGGGCGGCGCGCTGAGGAAGCCGGTGGGAAACGTCCGTTCATGCTGATCCCTGGCATTGACGTCCCGTTCCATTCTTCTGCCTTGCGCTCTGGCGTGGACGCATTCCGGCACACCTTAGATAACCTGCTACCAGAAAATGTGGATTATCGCCCACTACTCGGGCGTTACCTGCCGAATTTGGTGGCTCGCCCCTTTGAACTGACGCAGGAGTTCGCTCAGTCCATCCTTGACGTCGTGCCCTCCCGTCTAGTTGCCGATTTAGTGGCACAGTGGGATCAGGCGATCGCGCAGCCACAGGCGACCGCACGGACTCTGTTGCTCGAATTATTGGCCTGGCAGTTCGCCTCTCCCGTGCGCTGGATTGAGACGCAGAACTATCTCTTCCGTGATGCCGACGCTGATCCGGCTGGAGCTGGCGTCCAGCAGGCCATTGAAATCGGCCTCGGCTCAGCGCCCACCTTGGCCAACTTGGCAGCAAAGACCTTAGCCGCTGACGAGACTGCTGGTCAGCATGTGGTGATCTGGAATGTTGAACGCGACGCAGCCCGCGTCACCTATACCGATTCGCAGGCAGCGCCCGAGGTATTGGACGCAGCTAGCGATAATCCAGCAGATCGTGGAAATACCGAGAACGAGGCACGTCTTTCTGCTGCGAGCCCTGCCGCGGTAACGGAAAATGCCGAGGTTAACGCCGAAACACATGCCAGCTCAGCAGCACCAGAAACCGCACAGTCGGGGGCGGCGCTACCCAATAGTGCGGGCGTTCTCACCAGCGATTCCTCCGCCGCGATTGCCGCCAGTGACGCCCCTGAGCTGCCTTTGCGCGCCTCGCATGCCGTGGAAATTCTCTTGGCCTACGCTAATCGCATTACCCGCGAACAAATCAGCGCTGAGGATACCGTGGAATCTTTGACAAACGGAGTTTCCTCCAAGCGCAACCAGATCCTCATGGATATGGCCGCAGAGCTGGGCGTTCCGTCCATTGACGGGGCAGCCGAGGCAACGATCAGGACGCTAGCTCCGCACGTTGATAGCGTGGCGGGGACGTACCGCACCTTAGGGCCGGTCTTGCGGGAAGCCGTCACTGCCCGACTGCGAAAACTGCTGGGCAGTGTCGGTGTGAAACCGAGCCATATCTCCGATCGGATAACGAGCACCTGGGGGCTACCTGCTAGCTGGGTCGATCACGTACATGCGGAAATCCTGCTCGGATCGCGCGATGGCGATTCGGTGCGCGGCGGGGCGCTGGCCACACTGCCGCTATCCGTCAGTAGCGCTGCTGATCTGGATGGGCTCATTGATAGTGCTATCTCCTTGGTGGCGGCGCGGCATAACGTACACGTTGCTCCACCACACAGCGGGGCAGGCAACACTAATCAGGTAATTGATTCTGCTGCCTTAGACGATCTCCGTCGTCAGCTATTCGCCGAAGATGGAATTCTCGCTGGTCATGCCCGCGATCTGCTGGCCCGCCTGGGGATGACGCCTAAGGCAGCCCAAGCCGTGGCGTATCTCCACGATCAGCAAGAATCTCTCGGGGCGCTAGCGGAACTCAATACCGCTATCGACGCCGAACTTGGCCCGCGTTGGCTGGAATCCATCACGCCGCGCTTCGTCCGTGAACAAACTGTTTTATTGGATGATCGCTGGGCCAGCCTGCGCGAAGATTTGGCACAGATCTACGCTGGAACTCGCCCGTGTGACGTCCCCCAAGAGCATTTCCGGGGCAGTGGTCACGCTGTGGCAGAACTTGCCCGCTGGTATGCCCGTCAGGACGCTTCCCCACACGCCGAATATTTCCTGGCCGTTGCCGAGCAGGCAGAACGTCCGGCAGATGAGCGCGAATCCGCGGATATTGCGCTGGTTACTGGCGCTGCCCCGAATTCCATTGCGGAAGCTGTGGTCGCCCGCCTACTAGGCCAAGGGGCAACGGTTATTATGACCGCTTCGCAGATCACTCCGGCGCGGCTCGCATGGGCAAAGCGCCTGTATCGCCAGCACGCATCCGTTTCGGCAGCGCTGTGGCTCGTTCCAGCAAATCTGAGTAGCTTCCGTGACGTCGATGCGCTCATTGAATGGATCGGAACGCCATACACCCAAGCCGTCGGGGCAACGACGAAAGTTCTCAAGCCGGCACTACTTCCCACTGTGTTCTTCCCCTTTGCCGCACCTCGGGTGCAGGGCATGATGGGCGATAATCCCAGTGAAGCCAGTGGGCAGATGCGGCTGCTGCTGTGGAGCGTTGAGCGGGCTATTGCCCAGCTTGCACAGCTCGGACGCACGACTGCGATTTCACATCGCGTCCACGTCATTTTGCCTGGCTCACCGAACCGAGGGACATTCGGCGGAGATGGAGCCTACGGTGAAGCGAAAGCCGCTTTTGACGCCATTATGAATAAGTGGTCGGCAGAGCGCTCCTGGCCCGATCGTATTTCCTTGGTTCGCGCCCAGATCGGGTGGGTGCGCGGCACTGGGCTGATGGGAGGCAATGACGTGCTCGTTCCGGCAGCTCAGGCGGCTGGGGTACACGTGTACTCCACCGACGAGATTGCCGAGGAACTGATTGCGCTCACTGACGCGGAACACCGAGCGGCAGCCAGCCGTCAGCCGCTTGATGTCGATCTGACCGGCGGTTTGGCCAGCGCACGCCTCAACCTTGCCGAGCTGGCCGCGCACGAGCGCGCCTCCCAGCAGGCACAACAAGCCGGACAAGCGGGACAATCCCAGCAAACCCAGCAGCACTTTGGTCAGCACAGCGCCGAGTATGCTGGCGGGCAGTTCGGGCAGGTATCGGATACGGGCAACGCTGGCAGGCAGCTATCGTCAGCCAATGAGCAGTTATCGACAACCACTGCTCAAAATAGCGGCGCCCACCTCGGTATTAGCGCAGTTCCACAACCGGCACAGATCGCGGCACTGCCCACCTTGCTGCCAGCTACCATAGCGCCACAGATGCCGTGGCCATCGGTGACAGCGCGCCTGGATGAAACGATCGTTATCGTCGGAATCGGCGAAGTCAGCGCCTGGGGATCGGGTCGAACCCGTTTCGCTGCCGAATTCAGTGAGAATTTCGATCTAACCGCCGCCGGAGTTTTAGAGCTGGCCTGGATGATGGACCTGCTCACCTGGAACGATTCGCCCGTCGCTGGCTGGTATGACCGCGAGGGCAATCGGGTTGCCGAGGAAGATATTTATAAGCGCTTCCGCGATGAGGTGATTGCCCGCTGTGGAATCCGCGAATTAACCGATACTGAGCACATCATCGAAAGCGGATCGAATGACGTGATAACCGTCTATCTCGAATCCGATCAAGAGTTCTCAGTTTCTGACGAAGCCGAGGCAGAGCGATACCGCCTAGCTGATCCGGACTTCACCGAGATATTCCCTCTCGACGAGCGGGATCTCAACAGTGAATGGATTGTGCGCAAACGAGCTGGTGCGCCGGTGCGCGTCCCGCGTCGGGCAGCATTGAGCCGGCACGTCGCCGGTCAACTCCCTGAGGGATTCGATCCGCGTAAGTGGGGAATCCCGGCCGCTATGGTTGACTCCCTTGATCCGGTGGCTGTATGGAATTTAGTGACGGCTGTCGATGCCTTCACTCATGCTGGATTTAGCCCAATTGAGCTACTTCAAGCTGTGCATCCAGCCGAGGTATCCTCCACGCAGGGCACCGGAATCGGCGGGATGAACTCCTTGCGCAAGGTGTTCCTCGATCGTTTCCTCGGTGAAGATCGCCCCCAAGATATTCTCCAAGAGGCACTGCCTAATGTTGTGGCTGCTCACACCATGCAGTCCTTTATCGGTGGATATGGGCAGATGACTCATCCGGTAGGGGCATGTGCCACTGCGGCAGTGTCTATCGAAGAAGCTGTCGATAAGTTGCGCCTGGGCAAGTCGCAATTTGTGGTTGCGGGCGGTATTGACGGGATTTCCGTCGAATCCCTCACCGGATTTGGGGATATGAATGCCACTGCCGATACGGATGCCATGCTGGCGCAGGGGATTGAGCCGCGCTTTATTTCGCGCGCGGGAGATCGCCGTCGGGGCGGATTCTTGGAGGCAGAAGGCGGCGGAACGATTTTGCTCACCACGGCAACGGTAGCGGCAGATCTGGGGTTGCCCGTCTACGGGGTTATCTCCTACGCTCAGTCCTTTGCCGACGGAGCACATACCTCTATTCCGGCTCCGGGTATGGGTGCGCTCGCTGCTGGCCGCGGCGGATCAGCTTCTCACCTGGCCCGTTCTTTGCAGGCATTAGGGCTGACGCCAGATGACATTGCTGTGGTATCGAAGCATGACACGTCTACCCATGCGAATGACCCCAACGAAGCGGAACTACATGCCCGCCTTGCTCGCGCTTTGGGGCGAAGCGACGGCAATCCGCTGTACGTCATTTCCCAAAAGACGATCACTGGGCATGCCAAAGCAGGAGCAGCCGTATTCCAAATCGGCGGCTTGTGCGACGTATTCCGCACTGGGCAGTTACCGGCCAATCAGGCGCTGGATTGCGTGGATCCGGTCATGCGCGAACACGCCCCACTGGTGTGGCTGCGTGAGCCGTTGACGCTACGCGAGCCAGTTCGCGCCGCCATGTTGACCTCATTGGGATTCGGGCATGTGGCAGCGCTCGTCGCCCTTGCACATCCGAGTGCCTTTATGGCGGTTTTGGCGGCAGAACGTGGGAATGAGGCCGTGGCGCAATGGCGGAATTGCGCCCAGAAACGACTGCGCCACGGGCAGGGGCGCTTCGAAGCCGCGATGACGCATGCTGCCACCTTGTTCACGCCTATTGCGCATCGGCGTTTTGATCAAGCAGATGACGCCCACGAGGTTGAGGCAGCCCTGCTTTTGGATCCGCAGGCGCGGCTCGATAGCGACGGCGTCTTTCGGCAACAGCGGGCGTAGCCACCCCGCACAGGGTTTCTTATCCTCTGCAATAGCCACATAGAAAGGTATCTATACAAATGAGACGCGGTATTGGCATCGATCTGGTTCATATTCCATCTTTTCAGGCACAGATGGAACAACCTGGAACTCAGTTCGCTCATGTTTTTACCGCACGTGAGCGGCGTGATTCTGGACTTCATACTCAATCACGCCCCTCATCACCCCCACCTGCGCGCACCTATGCTTCTTTGGCAGCTCGTTGGGCTGCTAAGGAGGCAGCGGTTAAGGCGTGGTCCGATTTGCTTTTCGGCGAACCACCCATGATTGCGCCGCAGGATTTTTCTTGGAGCGATGTTGAGGTGATCCGTGACGCCTGGCATCGCCCCCAATTGCGCTGGCATGGGCAAGCAGCCGCCCAGTTGGAGGCCTTAGCGACGCAACGTATGAGCCGTTACTGCTGGTCTGTGTCTTTAAGTCATGACGTGGACTATGCCGTGGCCTGGGTTGCCGTCAGTGAAGAAGACGCCAGCGGGCCTCTCCCTACTCACGATCCGAGTTTTCCGCTCACATAACCTCATGTCCCGAGGTACGCGATATCTCTAACTTGTCACCTGATCCGCTCAAAGGAGAAAGCTATGACTGTTTTATCTATCCGACCTGTTCTTGCCGATACCTGGGTTCCCCGCGCTTCGCTGGTGCGCGATATTGCTCTCAGCGTCACCGGCGCTATCGCAGTGGGAGTTCTTGCTCAGGTCAGTGTTCCCGTCTGGCCGGTTCCAATCACCGGACAAACGCTCGGCGTAATGGTCGTCGGCGCAGCTCTTGGCGCACGCCGAGGAGCACATGCACTGTTGCTGTATCTTCTGCTAGGGCTGGCAGGAATGCCGTGGTTTGCTAATTTCACTGGCGGGATGGCAGCGATTGCGAAACCGTCCTTTGGCTTCATCATTGGGTTTATTCCGACGGCTTACGTCATTGGCCGGCTGGCAGAACGCCGGTGGGATCGCCACCAGTGGTTATCCTTTGCGGCTTTCGGAATTGCCTCGGTTATTCCGTTCCTATTTGGCGTGCCGTATATGTGGTGGATGCTGCACCAGGCGGGTACGACGTTGAGCCTGGCAGCAACCCTTAACACTGGAGTCACTCCTTTCATTCTTGGCGGGGTTGTCAAAATGATTCTTGGCGTGGCGATCATCAGCGCACTGTGGAGATTTACCACACCGACGCATCGACGGTGATCTTTCTGGTAGGAACGCAGGCAGCGAGTAGGCTTACTCGCTGCCTGTTTTTATCTATCTGCTCATATCCCGTTACTATCACCGTATTCCCGCGCCATATTCTCCCCGTTTTTCGTCGCTTTCTATTTCCATCTGGAATCCGGACGCCGGTTTTACTAATTTGCTGGCAGTGCCAAGACTCCATCCGGCAGGAATATTCGAATGAGCGGCAATTCTGCGGAGCATACAAGATCCTTTCGCGTTTATCAGTGGAGAGTTTTCTGCTGCTTCCTCTCCTCGCCGCGCGGATTACCTCGCCCTGCTTGTTGAACATGCCCGAGCTGCTCGTCGGTATTGCTAGAATCTAGCCATAAATTCCCTATCGCATTGAGGAGCTAAATATGAGCGATTCAACCTCCCCCCCCCGTAACGTAGCCGGAGATGGCAACGGCGGCTATCTGCCAAACTCAGCCGCACAATATCCTCATTCCGATCCCAACTTTTACAGCGCGTCTACCAATCAACAATCTGGCTACTATCAATCCGCGTCTGCACCCTATGGTTATCCTGCCCAGCAAACCTCAGTGTATGGCTACTCCCAGGGTTCGCCGGCGTTTTCAGAGCGATCTAAAGTTGTGGCCGGGGTTCTTGGAATTCTGATCGGGGCACTCGGCATTCATAATTTCTATCTCGGCTTCAAAAGCAGGGGGCTTGCTCAGCTCCTCATCACCGTTCTTTCTTTAGGGATTCTCTCCATTATTTCTGGTATTTGGGGCTTAGTGGAGGGTATCTGTATCCTCATTGCCAAGCCTGGAGATCGGGCTTCTTTCGATGCCGACGGGCGAGTGCTGCGCTCCTAGCTGCATCTGATTGCGTTGCGGCAGGTTACGGCGATGGGCCACCTACTCCAGCGAGCCGTATAACAAAGAGCCATATAACAAAAACCCCTAAGCTCATCATCATGATGACTTAGGGGATCTATGGCTCCCGCGGTTGGACTCGAACCAACAACCTGCCGATTAACAGTCGGACGCTCTGCCATTGAGCTACGCGGGAATGTGCGTCAAAGACGAATTAAGACTAGCAATAAAAGCCCGTCAGGAAAAGTTCGCAGTTGCGAGGCTAGTCACAACCGCAGACCTACCAGGTGGCATATTGACCGCTCCTCCGCCCGATACTACCGGCTCGCCTGGCGGTATGCCCGCGCCCGAACGAATCGTTGACGCACCTGCACCCCAAGAAACACAAGGATAAAAACGCACCCATAAAACACTGCCATTCCCGCAGAAGTCGCCGCCCCCGTCCAGTAGGCCACCCAGAACCCGCACACCGCTCCTCCGCCCGCAATGACGCCAGCCAAAACCACCATGATGCCGAGCCGGCAGGTCAGGAGATAGGCGGTAGCTGCTGGCACCACAATCAAGGAAATCACCAGGATTGCCCCTACCGCATGGAACGCCGCCGTAACCGTCAGGGACACCAAGAACATGAACATTCCATTGAGCACACCAGAACGCATCCCCAATAAAGTGGCGAATTCGTTGTCGAATGTTGTTATTTTCAGCCGGTGATAGCACACCGCGATAAAGCTAAGATTCACCGCTAATACGCCTAACATGACGTACATATAGCGCGGTCCATACGAGGTTCCGTTGATCATAAGTTGATCGAAAGAAATCAGATTCAGATCACCGACGAGGACCGCGTGCGTATCGAGATGAACATTCGCAAAATTCAGGGTAATCATAATGACGCCAGCGGAGAAGAGCGCCGGAAAGATGAGGCCCTGCGGCGCATCTCCCGTCAGCACCCCTAAACGGGCAAGATATTCACTGCCTAATACGACGAAGACCCCAGCAAGCGTTGCCCCCACGATTAACAGGGGCGAACGCAGATCGTGTGTGAAATAGTAGCCGACGACAATCCCCGGCAATACTGCGTGACCCATGCCGTCAACCAGCATGGAACTGCGGCGCAACACGACGAACACTCCAGGAATAGCGCACGCCACTGCCGTCACTACCGCCAAAAGCAGCGTCCCCATAAGAAAACTCATCAGTTTTCCTCCTCTGTGCTACCGGCGGAACTGAACGAAGAATTGAATGCGGAACTGAAGGCGGGCGGGCTCACGGTATCTTCAGAAAAATCCTGCTTGCCTGATCTAACAGCAGCCGGTACGCCCACGTGGGAAGGTACCTGGAGTGGCGAACAGTGGTCAGACCTCGCCGCGTGCAGTTCGGAACCAGCGGCATATTCCTCTGATCCGGCGCTATACCCCTGAGAACTGGGCAGGTGAGAATCCACAGAGGTATCCGGTTGTGCCGAGCAGGAGTCGGTATGTGCTGTTAGATCTTGAGACCGATATATTGAGGGCAAGGCGTCCACTCCCTCCTGCAGCACGCCGCGAAGGCTTTTCGGCTCAGAGCCGGACGCATTTTCTGCCGTCTGCCGCATAGCAGCCGAACGCTCTGCTACCACAGCCCGCATAAGTTCCTGACGCGCCCGCCACCGATGGATCATCCGCACCACAACCGAACGCCCCGGAGCGCACACAATCGACACCAGAAAAATAACAAACAGTACGAGCACGATAAGCGGTCCGGTGGGGATACGCCCCATCCGTATGGATAGATATGCTCCTAGTGCACTGCCCGTCGCTCCCAGTAAACCGGCGAGGAATACCATTGTTCCCACTCGTTTCGTCCATTGGCGGGCAGCCGCCGGTGGGGTGACGACGAAAGCCACCATGAGCACTAGGCCCACTGATTTCACCCCGATCACCACTGCCACCGCAATCGTCGTAAACATCACCACGTCAATTAGTTTTCCTGGCATCCCTAACACGTGGCAGTACTGCGGATCGAACGAGCGCAAAGTGAACTCTTTCCAGCACACTAGCGTTACCCCGATGACGATTACTCCAACAATGATGCAGGTGTAAAGGTCCTGATAGGTGATAACGGAGGCGTTACCAAAGAGATAATCCTGAATCCCGCCTTTTCCAGGGTAGGCGCCATTGGCAATAATTTTCATCAGTAGCATGCCCGCCCCGAAAAAGGTGGAGAGCACTATTGCCATCGCGGTATCAATGCGAATTTTTGAATGTAGTTCAATCATATTTGCCAGTACGACGGCCAGCGTTCCAATAACCACTGCTCCGATAACAAGCCCGAGGATATTACGCCCATTAGCCCCGAAATTGACAAGTACGAGGAACGCCAACAGAGTCCCAGGCAGAGCCGAATGTGAGATGACGTCGGAGCTGAGAGATTGTTTGCGCAGATAAGCGAAAGAACCAAGCATTCCGGAGATGAAGCCGATAATCGTCGTGCCCCAGAACACCATTCGGAACGTATGGTCGGCAAAGAATTCCCATATACTCACGACGCAAACCTCACGAAAGCGTTGTCGTGACCGCTGACCTCGTAGGCTCGGCGGATTGCTTCTTTGGTGAAGGCGCAGGCTGCTGGACCAGAGGACATAATCGTGCGGTTAATGAGGGTGACGTAATTGCAGTAATCGGTTACGGTTGCCAGATCGTGATGCACAATGATGACGGTTTTTCCTGCGTGGGTTAAGCCGTGCAGGACACTGAGGATCGCAGCCTGGCTCTTCGCGTCCACCCCTTGAAAAGGCTCATCCATGATGTAGAGGTCGGGTTCTTGGACGAGAGCACGGGCTAGAAAAACGCGCTGGCGCTGCCCGCCGGAGAGTTCCCCGATCTGGCGTCGAGCCAAATCAGCGATGCCGACTTTTTCGAGTGCCGAGTGTGCCAGGGCTTTGTGCTTCTTGCCGGGGCGTCGGAAAAAGCCACATGAACCATAGGTGCCCATTGTTACCACATCGAGGACGGTAGTCGGGAAATCCCAATCGACGGTATTGGATTGCGCCATATATCCGACGCGATGGCGCACGCGATCCAGTGGTTGCCCGAAAAACTGCACCTCGCCGGCAAGGGGTTTAACCAGGCCCAACATTGCCTTAATCAGGGTTGATTTTCCTGCTCCATTCGGGCCGACGATTCCCATGACGACTCCGACGGGCACCTGGAAATCTACTGACTGTAGTACCGGATCGCTCCGATAGGCTACTGATAACTGCTGGGTGCAACAGGCAATATCAGACATCGCGGGTGATAGGCCTTTCAATGTGATGATGTGTGGGCGAGGAGGGGTGCAGGCGGGGGGGGGGGGGGGGGGGGTGTTCCCCCCCCCCCCCCCCCCCCCTCCCCTCCCCAGCACCCTCAACACTTTTCTTTCCTTCCTTTTTCTCCCCCCCTA
>NZ_JBKIWR010000011.1:0-46791 GCF_046599595.1 Trueperella sp. LYQ143
GGGGTGCAGGCGGGGCGGCGCGAGTACCATATTTTACTCGCGCCGCCTGCCCGCTATTTCGTAGCGAGCGCTTGCGCGATTGTTGTGACGTTGTGTTCTAGCACGCCGAGGTAGGTGTTCACCGGAGCTGCCTCCCCCAGGGAGTCTGCGTATAGTTCCGCGTTAGAGATCTCTACTTTCCAGCCGCGCGATTCGACGGCTTCTTTCAGCGAGGCAATTGCTTGCGGGTTGGCGAGATTATCCTGGAAGATAACCGGAAGTTTCGCTTTGGCGATGGTATCGGCGAGCGCGGATAATTCGGCCGGATCGAGTTTGGCTTCTGAGGAGACGAAGTCCGTCGCGTGTACTTCTAGGTTGAAATACTTACCGAAGTAGTTGAATGCGTCATGCCCGGTGATAAGTATGCGTTTTTCTGCAGGGATAGCTGCCAATTTTTCTTGTGAGGATTTCGCCAGGGCATCGATTTTGGCGTTGTATGCTTTAGCGTTGTCCTGGTAGGCCTGCGCGTTATCGGGATCGTATTCGGCAAATTTATCGGCAACCATATTCACCACGAGTTGCCAGCCTTCGGGGTTGTTCCAGATATGTGGATCGTGCAGTGGTTTTCCATGTGAATCTGTTTCTGGCCACGGCAGTAGGTACTTTTCGGGCAGTTGATCGCCGACGGCAAGCTGTTTATCTCCGAGGGATTCGAGCTGGTCGATCATCATTGCTTCGAGGTGAAGCCCGTTCCAGAACACGAGGTCGGCGTTGTGGATTTTTTCAATGTCTTGCGTGGAGGGCTGATATGTGTGGGGGTCACCGCCGGGTCCAACCATTGTGGTGACTTCTGCTCCTGGCGCGATATTGGCAACTGCGTCGGCCAAATATCCGGTGGTTGCGTAGACGGAAACTCCTGATCCGACTTCTCCTGTCGTGCTGTGTGAGGAGCTTGAGGTGGTCTGCTGTTGTGATGATTCGTTTTCTGATCCAGAGCACCCGACGAGCGCCCCGAGGGCGAGGGTGACTATTGCGCAGAGTGCGGCAGGTGTGTGACGCGACATGCTTTTCCTTTCGTGAGCTGCGGGGAGCCGCAACCTCTCGTCGTAAAAAGAAAAATCTATCTTTCTTAATTAGGTTAGCCTAACCTTTATCAGAGCGTACTGGATGACAGCCAACTTGTCTACTACGCACCCACAAAACCTTGTCACACGGCGAAAAATCAGGAATTCCGCCGCAAAACCCAACATCACCCAATCGCCGCGTATCGAGAACGCGAGAATAACCCGCACGCCGAAATAGCAACTCAGCCTCTACACACAGCCCTGCCCAAAACCAGCAGGCACAACTAAAACCTGCTCACCCACCGCGCCAATAAGAACACCCAATAAGAACCGACGCCTACCAGCATCTGACTTAGAGCGGCATACAACAATCCCCTACTACCAACTGTTCATCAAATAAAAGTAGCAATGTAACTAATCTTCTACATGTCCTCCGGGTCAACAAGAACATAAGGAGATTCATACGGCTCATCATCTGCTATCTCATCAAGAAACCCCATAACCTCCACCATGTTCGTAGACGTAAACTGTGTGCGCCCCGGATTGGAAGCAAACAAGGCGGCTAACGCACCAATGGGATCGCTTTCACTAGCCTCAATCGCATAGCCAAACACTGGCACAAGATCACCACATAAAGCTGCATATTTTGCCGGTTCAGCAATCTCTCTATCCCCAGTGAAAGACACGTTGCCATTGCCCCTATGACGAGTCCACGCCGCTGTTTTCCCGTCACATTCCACGCAGATAATGTCAAACTCGTCGCTTGCCATGAAAGAGCACTCCTTCTTAACGCTACTTTTCGTTATCTAATACGACATCTTTTAGTAAAAGCAATAACGGAAAGGCATAATCCGTGCCATGAGATTACCAATACATACTCTTATCCACGGCATACCTGGCACTGGCAAAACGGTGAGAATCATAAGCAGTCAAAGCCAATGTCCAACGCTTACGACCATACTTCTTGTTAACCTTGTCGTAGACGACTGACGGATAACCTAAAGAGCGCAGCAGAAGTTGAACATCGTCAATAAGCCCGCGCGAAATAGAACCATAGTTTGCAGTGCCTTTAACCTCAAACCAGCCACCGCCCAATCGCCGCGTATCAAGAACGCGAGAATACCCGGCACGAAAACGCACGCAAAACGCACAGCCAGCTAACAGCAGCGCTGTATAAACCGCCTGTCAACCAGCACACCACATAGCACTAAACAGCCAGCAATACACGAGGCAACTAGCCACCGATGACCACGCCCAATAGCCACAGCGCACCAACAGCAAAAGCAAACCCCGCGCTACGCCCCAGGGCACGCCACCACATCCGCAACTATTAACATCATCCCAATAATTTAATGTGCGCCACCAACCATCCGCGACATCAACGGGCGAACCGGCAGATAGTACGTCCCCACAAACTCTTCGACATAGCCACGCAAAGATCTCTTAAACGCAATCACCGGCGCATCCGGAGCCGAATCATCCCAAATCCCCGAGACGCCAAACGTATTATAAATATCCATCTCCCGCTCACAGGAGTACTTCAAAATCGCCTGCTCAATAGGGTAATCACGAGTGAACTTAAAGAATCGCTTATCCATAGCACCAAGCATCTGGATTACTTCACGATCAACAATAAACGTCACCGAACAAGCAATCGGAATTTCGGCCCCATGCTCCGCCAAAACCTCCTGCGCCTCAGTCTGCTGGCCAACCAACGAATCCCACTGCTTATCCAGCTCACCCAACAAGCGCTCATTCTTTGCACTCGACGGGCGAGCCATAATCTGCTCCCGCTTTGCCGCCAATTCATCCATCAACTGCGCAATTTGCTCCAAATACACCTGAGGACGCAAAAATGCCACCGCAATCATTGATGACTCCGGCCCCATCTCCCGCATAAGCTGCGGATAGAACGTATGCATATCCTCGGTGTATGCACTCATTCCTGTGCGTTCAATCGTCCCGCCCAGTAGCTGTTGAAAAATTGGCCACGCCGCGGCATCTAAGAAACGCACCTCGATACCGTACTGACCTTCCCGTCGGAACCGACGCCGAATACCCTTCGCCAAAGAGGCCACCGCCGCCTCATAATCCATCCCGGAAATATCTTTTGAATAGATAAAACGGATAGGAACAGCCGGATCATCGTAATATTCAGCCGTTTCTCGCTGCGCCCCCAACTGATCCATCACCGCCTGGAAATGCTGAGCCTCCGGCGTGACCTCCTCACTAATGCGCTCAATATCTGCATAGTGATACTTCGCAATAAGCGGGTTGACAATCAACTCCAACACATTGCCTTGGCGGCGCAAATACTGGCGTAACTGGAGGAAAAACTCCCGCACAACATCCGGCTCATTCCACGGAGCAAGCGGACCATACGGCAAAGACGCCCCCCGAAAGAACTTCCGCCAACGCCGGTACGTCACCACACTGGCCGCACGAATCTGCCCAGAAGCATCAACCAGACCCACAACATCAACGTGCGCCCCACATGCCCGACGCGCCCGCACATACGGAATCGTCTGCGTCTGAAACCGCCGCCCATAATGCTGGGCAAACTCTTCGAACTGCGCCTCCGTCAGCTCAACTAACTTCATCTCGCCCACTGCAACGCTCCGCTCCTCATTAGCCTGATACGCCATCGTGATGAATGACCCCTTGAGTTATACCCGACCCAAAGATTGCCGCAACTGCGCAATATGTAATTGGCCGGGAGCCGTCTGTTTATCAATAGCAGCAAAAGTTGCCACTGAGCCATACTGCCACCCTTCCACCCGAGAGCGAACCCCAGCTTCACCCATAGCGATGCCAATTAATGGACGCCCCGAAGCCGCCGCCACCTGGCGTGTAACCTCCAACAACCGCTGAGTATCCTCCGGCGAATGAGCCATCACCGCAAGCTTCACCACCGCATTATCAATGGCCAACATATCGTCATACAAGACGTGCATAACCTCATCATCTGGAGTCTCTCCCCATTCGTGATGTGAAATCACCGGAGTAAAACCCAAGGAATGTGCCCGAGCAGCCAAATCTGGCGTTGCCGCAGAATGAAACTCCAAATCAATTCCGATGCGATCAGCCGGTAATTCTTCTTGCATCATCAGATCAAGCACGGTGGCAAGCATAACCCGATAGCGGAACTCCGACAGATCAACCTCGCCGCCCTCCGGTCCAGTGCGCACAGTAAATAACACCGGAATCTCAATCGTCTCAAACAGATCCCGCAACAGCTCTCGACCCATTGCGGAAAAAGTTGTCTCAGGATGGGCGCCAATCATGTAATCCGCCCGAAACTCCACCACATCCGCGCCAGCCTGCTCAGCCTCCTGCGCCGCCTGCAACAAAGTCTGCGGAGTCGTTGCCGTCAACGGAACAATGATCGCCGGCTGCGAGCCAACCACCCGCTCCTCACACGCATCAGAATCTACGCCGTTTATTACCGAGAAAATCACCAGTTCACCTCAATATCTCCGGTTGTACGCTGGTTAAAATCGCTGTTTACTCGCTGTCGATGTGCGCGCAACGCCTCTTGCGTGCGCCGCTGCAACTCTTGCTGGCGCAACTGTTCATCCGTCATATTCTCCAATGGATTCGGGCGTGCCTGCTGAGGTGATCCATTCGTCGGATTCTGCGAATGCCCTGACGGATTTTCGACATTAACCGACGAGCGCCCCGCATCGCGTTGCCGCTTCTCATCCTCCGTTTGCTGCTGCTTACGATGCGCAGAATCGCGTTGCTCCTGCGCCTGACCGTGTGCCGAGCTGCACTTTTCCACCATAACAGAGGCTTCGCGATAGGTGGAGATAGCCTGGTCTAATCGGCCAGCCGCACGCTGGTCATCACCCAACATCTCCAAACCAATACTGAGATTTATCCGCACCTGACACTGCGCAGGTATCTGCGAAGTATCCTGCGTATCTTCCGAAAGGTGATCGGCTTGCGCGTCCTGCGTCGGTGCAACTGCTAATGCATGGCGCAACGTCTCAACACCAGGCTCTATCGCACCGGCCCGTAACTGTGCCGTCCCATAGCCGAACAACACATCCCATCGGGCATAACGATCCGGAAAAACCATTGCCGCAACTCGGTACGCCTGCGCCGAATCCGAATCCCGCCCACTGCGATAGTAATGCTCCCCCATGTTCATGCCATACACCACGAGAGCACAAAAGACGCTGACACATGCACAAAGCACCGCCAGCACAAGCGACAATACCTGATGCACTTTCATCTGTGCCGCCCCCGCTTCACCCCAGAAGAACGCCCCATACCGCTAGCGCGCAGCCGCGGCATCAAGGAAACCAGCTCCCAGGCCATTAACACAGTAAAAATTGCGGCAATAGGCCAGATAACTGCGGCAGATAGCTCCGAGGTGCTTTCCTGTGTCTCGTAAGAAAACCTCGATAGCGCCTCGGTTACCTCGCTGATCCCCGCCGGAGTGCTCCGATGAATATACGTTCCCCCAAGCTGGCTGGCAATAAGCCGCAAATTCCCCTCATCAATACGGGAAATAGCTGGAGTACCTGCCGGGAACTCTACATAATCTTGCGCGTCAGCCCACGTCTCATTCAGCTTCATCTTCCCGCCAGATTCCGTGCCATAGCCGAGAACAAAAGCACCTTCGATTTTTCCGGCAAGTAAACGATAATCCGGCTCAGTCGCACTAGCTTCCGTGTGATCTGACGCCCCCGTAGTCGCCCTGGTCTGCGTCTCCCCGTCGGACATCACAATCACAACCGGACGATACTGATGCGTACTAGGACCTCGATCCAGTAGATGCGCCACCACGTCCACCGGCAAATTAAGGTTCGAGCCCCGAGAATAGCTGGAAAATTCCCGATCAAAGACGGCTGCCCACGAACGCACCGCATTTCGATCACGAGTCAGCGGTAACTGGACAGACGCCGACGCAGCAAACTCCACAATGGCATAATGCGCCGCCGGCAGATCTTCAACAATTCGCGTCATATCCTCGCGTACCCCCACTAACCGTGGGTGATTCCCGTCGTAATCTTCCGCTGCCATAGAGCCAGTCCCGTCCACCACAAAAATGATGGCCAGATCCGAAACAATATGATTAGCTCCGACCACGATTGCCGGAGTTGCCGCCATAAGACTCGCTAACACCAGCAAGGCTATGCGTCGTATCCACATAATCGGTTGGGTCCGACGAATTAACGCCACAATACCTATTGCGCCGCCAAGGATTAGCACAGTAAAAACAACAACTGGCGGAACGCTCCACATCCAGGTCATATCCGGAACCTCCCCGCCATCACAAGAAAGACCGCCAGTGCCGCTAGCACAATAGCGGGCAGTGGGCCCACCTGGTCAATCTCCACAGTTTGCGACATCGCATCCAGATCAACCGCTTCTTGACGCTGGATCTCATCGACAATATTCGCCGCCGCAGATGACGTCGCCGCCGGATAAAAATGCATCCCTGCGGCTGTCAAACCTCTCTCCATTGCCTGCACATCGGGAGAATCCTTACTGCCAGCCGCAATCCCGTAGAGGTTAATATGATGCTGTTTTGCCAGGTCAACCGCCTGATTGAACGGATAAATCGGAGCCCCAGAAAGCTCATTATCCGTTGCCAAAATAATGGAACGTGAACGCGCCTCTTCCAGCGCATCAAAACTGAAAACACATGAGGCCAAACCGTCACCGATAAGTGAAGAGCCAAACATATTGCTCCCCACCCAAGTTCCCTCAAGCAAATGCAACTCGTCTGCCTGAAGATCATGCGGGCTATGCAATACCTGAGAAAGATACGTCAATCTTTCCTGAATAACCTCATAGTCGTCAGTCAGCGGGAACACCAGCAAAGAATCCGAATTAAAAATCGACAGGGCCACACGTTCCCCTTGAAATTTCTCTGCTATCTGTGCGAACCGATCTAACAACTGCGAATCCACATCCGCCATTGATTCTGAAACATCTAGACACAAGACGATGTCCCGCGTGGCCAAGGGGCTACTGGCCGTATCAAAACGAACTGGGCGACCAGCCAGGATCGCCGCGCTCGCCCCCATCACCACAGCACATCCCACCATCGCCAACAAAGCAATCCGCCAAATCAGCAGCCGCGCGCGAAAACGTGGGTGCCGCTGCGCGGTAGCAGTATGCGCGACCCATGCACCCTCACGTGAGGTGGCTGTGGGCGTCCGGCGCACCCAGCCCAACAGCGCTGCCGCCGCTAAGAGGCACCCTAATACGATGGCGACTATCGGATTCACCATGCGCGGACCACCTCAATCGCCTTATCCCGCGCAGCCCATACATCTGCAATAGCCGAAGCAGCAAAGGACGGTTTCTCCCACTGCGCAATGACCTCAGCCGCCGCAACAAAATCTGGGACTTGGCTCAATGCCGCAACCGACCAGGATTCAACTGAGACGCTACTGCGTTCGGACATCATGCGACGCAATGCAGCCGCTAATTCCAAATGAATCTGACGCCCTTGCGGATCAGCCGGATCGTAGCCATCAACGATTTCACGAATCTGGCGGATCCATCTCTCTCGCTGAGTACGAGCAACTGCAGAAAGGACGACGCTGCGCGGGCGCGGGCGCGATCCGCGACGATACGAAAAGACCGCCCACCACAGGCATACACACATCAAGATCAGCGATACCACCAGCACAATTACCCACAACACCGGCGCTGATGGCGGGGCAATGAGACGATCACCTGGCATGGCGACCTCGCAACAGTTCAAACAAAGCCGGCACGACGTGATCCATCGCGTCAACCCGCACCGAACGCACCCCGAAAGATCGCAACACCACCCGCGTATAGGCTTCCCGCTGGCGCTGATCACGTACCAGATCCTCATGGAGCACCCGATCGGCTCGCAAGAAAGCCGGAACGGAGAAATCGTGGTCAACATCGTGCATGTGCGCAATACTCGGCTGAGTGAGAAGCATATCGGCAACCTGCACCACGATCAGTTCGTGGCGGGTACGAATCCGCCGAATAGCAGCAATATCGAACTGATTAGCTACCGCAGGAAAATACTCATCCGTTATCGCGACCACTAAGGAACGCGGCTGTGGCAAGCGAATCAGCTCATTAAAAAGTACCGCGCACGCACTTTCTCCGGCACTGCCCATCTCCTCAGCGCTATTTGCCATCTGTGCCCGCACAGAATCTAAGGCGTAATCCAGATGTGAATTGCCGTGCCGCGCCGGAATACGCAGATAGCCTCGATTATCGCCCGCCATAACAGCCAGCCGATCGCCGCGCTGAATTGCAAGATACCCCAACAAATCCGCCACACATAAGGCAATATCTGCTTTTCGTGAACCATCGGGAGCATCTGCACACATCTGACGCCCAGTATCGACGACAATCTGCATAATAGTTTCAGATTCGCGTTCAAAACGACGAATAATTGGCATGCCAGCTCGCGCCGAGCTTTTCCAATCAATATCGCTTACATCGTCACCAAAACTGTATTCAACCAGGTCTTTGAAATCGTGACCGTGGCCGGTGAGTACCGAGGTATGGCGACCTTCCAATACCCCCGATGCCCGACGGATGACCGGAAGCGATAGGCGCGCCCGCACCAAAGCCATCCGCGTCACATTCGATCTCATCGTTGTATCCTCACCTGCGTTCGCTTCGCATTATGCCGCACGGGGCGTCTTGTTTGACCACTTTAGGGGATCGGAACAGCGTGAAAAACCGCGTCGATAATAGACTCCACCGACACATCATTCGCCAGTGCCTCGTAAGTGCGCACAAAACGATGGCGCAAAACGTCATAGCGCAACTGCAGCACATCATCTGGGATGACGTACTCACGCCCAGCTTGCACGGCAAGCGCCTGGGCTACCTGCAATAACGCCAAGCCACCTCGCGGTGAGGAGCCGAGCCGCACGTGCCGAGAAAGATCTGGAACCGGCCGCGGCCCACGCCCACGGGTCGTATTGACAATATCCACAATGTATTTCTTGATGGACTCATCGACATATACCCGTCGGGCAACTTCCTGCATAACCATCACATCGCTCGGGGTAATCGGCTCAATGCCGGCAGGAGCAGCAAAGTGCCCCTGAGCAAAGCGGCTGAGAATCTCCAGCTCCTCCGTCGGCTCTGGATAACCAATCACAACTTTGAGCAAAAACCGATCCATCTGAGCTTCCGGCAATATGTATGTGCCTTCTTCGTCAATCGGATTTTGGGTAGCTATCACCATGAACGGCTCTGGAAGACGATAAATCGTTCCACCAATGGAGGTTTGCCGTTCCTGCATAGCCTCCAGCATTGCCGATTGAGTCTTTGCTGACGAACGATTAATTTCGTCAAGCAACACCATATTGGCGTGTACTGGGCCTAACTGGGTGCTGAATTTGCCTGTCTCATACGAATAAATCTGCGTGCCGACGATATCTGAGGGCATCAGATCGGGAGTGCATTGAATCCGCGCAAAGCTGCCAGATATTGCCTGGGCTAAGGTGGTCGCCGCCGTCGTCTTTGCCAATCCTGGCACAGATTCTAGGAGCACATGACCACGGGAAATAAGGCACGTCAGCAGGGCTTGCGATAATCTGTGCTGCCCAACGAGATGACCGCCAAGAATCGCCCGCACCCGACCTAACAGCTCATGAACATGGCAAAGTTCCTCGTCAGAAATCTGACCGCTCGCGGCGCTGCCCATCTGCCCTCCCTGTTTTCCTCGTGCTAGCCCATCGCGTCTCCGCTCACCTCGGGTAATTATCGGGTATGCGCACTGCTTGTTCCGCTATCCTTGCACATACTTTCACGCGATACTGTTCCCAGTTTAGAGAATCGTTGAAATGAATATATCCACCTGCAATGGGAGACAAAGCGAAAACTCCTCCCCTAGGATAGAGAGGCACAGTGAAGTTTCTCCATTTGGTGAACCTTTCATAGATTCTCTGAATAACGATAAGGATCGAGATGAGTGACCAGTGGCTTCCGAACGGGGCGTTCAACACTCCCCCGCGCCCGCGACCAAGCTCCTCACGGGGGCCGCTATATTTTCTTCTTTCTGGCGCGGCCACTCTCTTTATCGTTCTTATCGCCATCTTCTTCTATCTGATGGTCAACCACGGCAAAGAACTCGGAGAGCTTCCTCAACACGAGGCAGAATCAGAGCAGACGACAACGGCCACCGATAAGCCCACCCCGGAGCAATCCCCGGTCGCATCGGATGATTCCAGCGCTGCTGCCCCCAGCGCCGCCCCAGAACCAGCAGCACCGGCACGTCCTGCCCCTGCGGGCGCTCTTCCGGCAACGCTGTTCACCACCCCAGCGCAAAATATTATGTGCCAAATCAACGCCGATAACGTGGAATGCACCATCCACGTCTACGATTACCCCTCTCCGGGTCAGTGCGAGGGAATCGCGGCAACATACGGGGTTAAAGCTGACGGTCATACCTACGCTGGCTGCGATCATCACATCAACCAGGCGCAGGTCTACCCGTATAAGACTGCCGTCGCCAGCAACGGATTTGCCTGCACCTTAGAGGAAAGCTCGGTAACGTGCTGGGAAGAAAAAACTGGTCACGGATTTGAGCTGAAGCGTTCGGCGGAACGTCTGTTTTAACTCATTTTTATGTCTACCTTGGCTTCACGCGGTTGGCTGCCGAATTATCACGGCGCGTGGGCGATGGTCACATTGCCCATTCTTTCCGGCGTCGTACTCGGCGGCTGGCGCTGGCCCCATCTTCTCCTGTTAAGCACCTGGTGGTTGGGATATTTCGCATTCTTTGCCACCGGGCAATGGCTGCGTTCGCGAGGCAAGGCGAGGTATCGACCCGCCATGTTCACCTACCTAGGGATCAGCCTTCCGCTAGGTGGAATGTTACTCTTCCTTGAGCCCTATCTTTTCCGCTGGGCACCTATATATCTGCCACTTATCCTTATCACCGCGTGGTGTTCTTACCGTCGGGCTGATCGTTCCATGACGAATAATACCGTTACGGTTATTGCCGCATGTTTGACGCTGCCTGTTGCCTACGATCTTGCAACGAAAGGAAGTGGGAGCTGGTGGGGGTTAGCATTCATCAGGGATTCGGTCGAGCCAGGTAATATTCCTAGCGCTTGCCCTTGCGAGCACATACTGGGATGGTCTGGGATTTGGCTGATGACGCTCATATACCTCTGGTATTTCCTCGGCACGGTCTTGTACGTCAAAACCAATATTCGCAAGCGTTCCCACTCGGGGTGGCTTCGCGCGTCCGTCGTTTTTCATCTGCTGGGCTGGGCGGGGGTTTGCCTCTGCGCTTTGCGTGGCTGGGCGAGTTGGTGGCAGGTGGGGCTCTGGAGCGTCATTGTGTTTCGCGCATTTTTTGTGCCCTGGTATGGGAAAAGGTACCGCTGGGTAGCGCCGCGCATTATCGGTATCGGGGAGGTTGTTATCAGCCTGTGCCTCGCACTTGATTTGTTGCTCTATTCGTACTAATTCCGGGTTTCTTCGCGCTAGGTTTTCAGTTTTTCGCGACGCGACGTTACACCAGGTAGACGGCGGCGATTCCCACAGCTCATTGCCACTTTGGCTGACGTTATGCCACGTTATTTTTCCACCGGAGCAACCGCATTAGCTCTTTCATACGTCGCAGCGTCACGACCACTAATTTTTCCGTATGCCACTGCTGTTATTTCTGTGAGATTGCCTGACGCGAGTGCATAGCGTTATTTGATCGCCGCAGCTATCTGAGTCACCGATTTTCCTCCGCATTGCTGGCGCGGAATGCCTTGTATGCCCGCACTAACCGCAAGGATGCCTCAGGCTCAGCGACCGTCACTCGTACTCCCTCATCACTGAAGGCACGAACAATAATTCCTTCCGCACGGCACAGCCGCTCAAAGCGAGCAGTTTCTTCACCTGTGGCAAACCAGAGGAAGTTACCCTGCGGCGCCGGACCTTTCCATCCTAAGGCCCGCAAGGCGGCTACGAGCTTATCGCGTTCAGAACATATCACCTCACAGCGTCGCATTACTTCTTCGCGCTGTTGGAGTGCTGCCACCGCCGCGCTTTGAGCAAGCATATTGACCCCAAAGGGCGTACCCACCAGATGTAGCGCTCGGATGAGTTCGTGCGCTCCGACGGCATACCCGACTCGAATTCCTGCTAGCGCGTATGCCTTAGAAAAAGTCCGTAAACTCAGCACGTTTGGCGCATTGCATGCCAGCTCGATACCGCGAACCGGATCATCCATTCTCAGGAAATCACCATAGGCCTCGTCGATAATCACCGGAATATGCTCAGGAACAAGGCGCACGAATTCCGCTAACTCGCTGTGCGTCAGGGCGGTTGACGTCGGGTTATTGGGGGTGCAAACTAACACGGCTCGGGTGCGATCGGTAATCGCCTCAGCCATACGTGGTAAATCTAAACGGCCACCATCTCGTAAAGGCACTCGCACGGCCTGCGCACCGGCCACCTGGATCGCAATCGGATAGGCCTCAAAGGAGCGCCACGGGATAACGACCTCATCGCCTGGCACGCATAGGGCCGTCAGTACGTCTTCAATCAGGGCTGTTGACCCATTGCCCACGACCACGCACTCTATTGACACCTCGTGGTGCGCCGCAATCGCTGAGCGCAGCACCTCGTTAGCCATATCCGGGTAGCGATTCAACATGCCAATTCGCTGGGTAATTGCTGCTGCCACCGCCGGAAGCGTCGGAAAAGGCATTTCGTTTGAGGCAACTTTAATCACCGCAGGATCAAGCGCCGGCTGACCTGCCACGTATGCGGGTAGGGAGCTAAGATCTGGGCGTAAAAATGAATGGCTCATGGCGTTATTGTCCTCCGATTTTGCCACTAGCGCACCCCTTGCCCACAGCCCGAACACTGCCATACCCTCGGCGTATGATCGAGGCATGAAGTTTCTTATCACCTCAGCAATTAACGCGGTTGCCTTGTGGCTCACCACTCTTCTGGTTTCTGGCATACGGCTGCAGGCGCACGGTAATAGTGACTATATTTCCGGGGCACTGGGTCATGACGGTGGACGGATTGTGTACTTCCTGATCGCTGGCGTGGTGCTCGCCCTGGTTAATCAGTTCATCCGCCCGGTCGTGAAGTTCCTGTCTTTGCCGTTTTATTTCTTCACTTTGGGGTTGTTCTTCTTAATCGTCAACGCGGGGATGTTGATGTTGACCTCCTGGATTACTTCCGTCTTTGATATGGGGTTGACGGTTGATGGCTTGGGATGGGCCATCGTTGGCGGGGTGTTCGTCGGATTCTTTAATTTCGTTATTGGTCTGATCGTTCGCCCGTCCCGTTGGGAGCATTAATCCGTCATAGCTACAGCGGGTGTATAGCTTCAGAACGGGTATATATCTTCAGGATCGGGGTTTTTCTTGGCGAACCATACAAAATCTGGATCAGCAGCAGCAATTGCTTTTGAACGTGCTGGTTTGCGCGAGTTATCGCAGGCTGCCCGGCACGGGGGAGCGCCGTGCGTGCAGATCACTGGTTATGGTGCGCACAGCATTTCCACTGCCCATCTGCCCACCCAATATCCGACCGCTCGTGCCGCGTACCTTTTTGGTCAGGAGCTTGCGCTCACCCATGCGTATTGCCCTTCAGGTCAGCGGGTATATGGGCAAGCCCCAGCAGGATATATCGAATCGTGGGGAGCGACGGGGAACATGGGGCAGGCCGCCCTTGGGCTCGTTGCTGCCGATTCTCCCTCTCGTCGTTTTGGCGAGTTCTACGCCGCAGATCGCTTGCTCCCGTATCTGCCTGAGGCTCGGGCTAATGGGTCAATATCGGCGGCGGATGTGCGTTGTATAGAGCGGGTGGCAGAGCGCTTACGCGATGGCGTATTTGATGCGCCGCAACCGCAGGCCGTTCGTACACAAGCCGCCCTTATTCATGGAGATTTATGGTCCGGCAATATTTTGTGGACTCATTCAGATGCTCGCTACGTTCGCTCTGACGCTTCACCGACGTTTCATTGTTCGTCGCCTATCTCTGCCCCACTATCTAGTAATGCTCAGCAATATGAGGAAGTACCGACTGTCAGCGAGCAGGGGAATTCCACTACGTATCCTATAGATCCTCCCGTAGACCCGCATGGTCTATCCTTTGGTACGTGTGATGAGCCCTGCGTCGGGGTGTTGATTGATCCGGCTTGTCATGGTGGGCATGGCGAATCTGATCTTGCACAACTGCACGTTTTCGGCGCCCCGTTTATCCATGAGATATATGCCGGATACCAGGCTGTCTCGCCGTTAGCTTCTGGTTGGCAAGAGCGTATTGGCCTGCATCAGTTACATATGCTTATTGTTCATGCGGCGCTTTTTGGTGGTAGTTATGGTCGAGAGACGGTTGCTGTTGCCCGCGCATACGTGTAATACGTACTGATAGCTGATAAGTCGCTAATACGCGCAATAGTTTACCTCGCTATCGCCCTATATCGTCGGTTTTAGGCAGCATGGGATTTTCTCCGACGCATATTCGGTTACTTCTGGTTATCGCCGGTTATCCGGTAGCTTGCCAGACGGGGCGGCTATTGCGTCAATAATAAATTTTCACCTGCAATCAGCCTTTAGTCCGTGACGGCGTTCCTCTGCGTCCTCACCGTGAGGAATAGTTCTGTTGCCGGCGCGTCCACAATCATTGGCAAGCGGCCGTCGTCTCTTGGAATATGACACAATGACCACATGGCTCACTCTGCTCATCACTCAACATTTGACGCCCCGATCAGTCCGCTTGACGGTCGTTATCGCCATTTCACCGCCGAACTGACTGCGTACTTCTCAGAACCTGCGCTAAATCGGGCGCGAATTGAAATAGAAATCGAATGGATGATCTTTCTGTGTGATCGCCACATTATTGATGGTTTACCGACGTTGAGCCAGGCAGAACAGACCTATTTGCGTTCTCTCGTCGATAACTTTGATACTGCCGCTATTGAGCGGATGGCCCAATACGAACAGCAGACTGTTCATGACGTCAAAGCCGTCGAATATCTCATTAAAGATCACCTGGATGCCGCCGCCGAATATCTGCCCGATACTTGCCTGCCGGCTTTGCGGGAGCTGGTTCACTTATTTGCCACCTCGGAAGACGTCAATAATCTCGCCTATGCCCTGTGTGTCCAGCGCGCTACGCGCCAGTCTTGGCTGCCAGCGGCCCGGAAAGTGACGGAGAAATTGCGCGAAGCGGCACATCAATGGGCACAGGTCGCCATGTTGGCGCGTACCCACGGGCAAGCCGCCACTCCTACTACCGTCGGGAAAGAGCTCGCCGTCTTTGCTAGCCGAATGGAACGTCAGTTGCACCGCATTGAACAGGCGCAATATGCCGGAAAGTTTAATGGGGCGACGGGAACCTTTGGCGCACACAGCATTGCTTGCCCGGAGGTGGATTGGCCGCGAATCGCTCGCGATTTCGTCACTGAACGGGGGCTCGATTACACCGCGTTGACCACCCAGATCGAACCGCATGACTGGATGATTGACTTGTACGCTGATATGGTCCACACCGCGCGGATTGCCCATAATCTTGCCACCGATATGTGGACGTACATCTCTCTTGGATATTTCTCTATGCGAACGGAATCTGCCAGCGCGGTTGGCTCTTCGACTATGCCGCATAAGGTCAATCCGATCCGTTTTGAAAATGCCGAGGCAAACTGCGAACTAGCTTGTGCGGTATATGAGCAGCTAGCTGCCTCACTAAGCACCTCACGAATGCAGCGCGATTTATCCGATTCTTCCGTACTGCGCAATATCGGGGTGGCTTTCGGATACTCCCTGGTGGCTTTCCAGAATTTGGCGCGCGGGCTAGCACAAATAGACGTTAATCTGCCCGCTCTGAAAGCCGATCTTGATAACGCCTGGGAAGTCCTCGCAGAGCCAATTCAACAGGTATTGCGCGTGGCCAGTATTCACGGTCGCAGTGCTGTAACCAACCCGTATGAAAAACTCAAGGAGCTGACTCGCGGCCAACAGATTGACGCCGCCACTTTGCGCCAATTTATTGCCGATCTCGACCTCCCAGAGGAAACAACTCGGCGCTTGATGGATCTCACCCCAGCCAGTTATACCGGCTGCGCAGCGCACCTCGTAGAATAGACCTCTGCGGTGTAATACGGCCGGCATGTGGCGCGCATTCGCGAGCCCAGCCGCCCCTTTCCTGGGCAAGGCAGAAACGATGACTTTACTTCTTAGCGCTGCGCAAAGCAGTGCCGAAATCGGCGGTATAACTGGCTGGGCTGTCGATACCGTCGAGGCTCTCGGCGGTATCGGAGTGGCATTGATGATCGCCTTAGAAAACGTCTTTCCGCCGCTCCCGTCAGAAATCATCTTGCCACTGGCTGGATTTACCGCCTCTTTAGGCACTACCTATTCGCTCGCCGGAGCAATCATCTGGGCGACGTTCGGATCGCTCTTGGGCGCATGGATTCTCTATGGGCTAGGACGTTGGTTTGGCCGCGAGCGCACGCGCGCTATCTTCCAGCGCCTGCCCCTGGTTAAGATTTCCGATGTTGACGCCACTGAAGCCTGGTTTCACAAGCATAATCAGTCCACAGTTTTCTTTGGTCGGATGCTTCCGATCTTCCGATCCCTCATTTCTCTACCTGCCGGCGTCATCAAAATGAACATGGTGTTGTTCACCGTTTACACCGCACTCGGTTCGCTGGTATGGAATAGCGTCCTTATTTGCGCCGGCTATCTGCTGGGAGAAAAGTGGAACGTCGTTAATCAGTACGTCGATATTCTCGTCAAAATCGTTGTTATCGCCGTGATATTAGCCCTTGCCGTGTGGGTGATTATTCGGATTCGTGCGCGGCGCCGCGGATGATTCTCGCTCATAACGAAACCGCTTAGTGTAATGCCGATGTGGCAGCTAGATTGAGAAGTGCTCACATCGGATTTCCGCACACAAACAGGCTGATAAAAAGGCATTTTACCGCCCGTTTATATTGCCGCCCGCACGTCGCGCAATGCGCACTTTTGATTTTTGCGCGGGATGGAATACGCCGATAGGCGCGGGATTCCCAGATGAAAATCGCATACGAGAATCAGAATTGAGGATGCTATGTTCCGTTACACCGTTGACGTCACGGGAATGACCTGCCAGCACTGCGTCAGCCACGTCACCGAAGAACTATCTGCATGTGCCGGTGTGCAAAACGTCAGCGTCGCATTAGAGCCGGCTGGCCTATCGCAGATCACTATTGATGCCGACGCCCCGCTCACCGACGAGGTCATCACTCAAGCTATTGATGAAGCTGGCGATTACCCGGTGCAGGCGATCCGTCAGGCGTAGTTCTCGGTAAAATCTGCACTTAGGTTTCGCTGGGTTCGCCTTTGGATTTCCAGATACAGATACTTAGAACTCGTACTTCTTTGGTGATTATCTAGGTTCTGTTACTCTTTCTGCGCTGGATATGCCGGCTCACTGCGCCTTTGCCGATCCGGCATTTCTTCACTATCAGGCCTGCTCTCGTTCTTGTAATCCTTTCTCCCCGCTTTGTCGGGTGTCCTCGCTAGAAGGGTGCTTATCCCGTGGATTCCTCAGCAAATACCACCTCGCACGAACCCATCACTGCGCGCGTCGATATGGCCGTCCGTGGCATGACGTGTGCCTCCTGCGTAGCCCGCGTGGAAAAGAAATTAAATAAGGTTGACGGGATCGCTGCCGTCGTCAATCTCGCCACCGAGCGTGCTCACGTCGAACTGCGCGGTCCCAGCGGAGATTTAAGCAATGACGATCTCGTCGCTATCGTTAAACGCGCAGGTTATGACGCCTCTATCATCCAACGCACTGAGTTATGTGCCGACGGCAGCCAACAGCAAACCCAAGCGAATGAGGGCGATATTGAAGCGCTTATGGAAGCCGCCGCCCGCGCCCGAGTCCACGATTTATGGCGGCGTTTCCGCGTCTGTGCAGCGATAAGCGTCCCCATTATCGCGTTATCCATGATTCCTGCCCTGCAATTTACCGGATGGCAATATGCCGTCGCACTGGCCTCACTGCCCGTTGCAATATGGGGCGGATGGCCTTTCCATCGGGCTGCTTTCCAAGCTGCACGGCACGGATCATCAACCATGGATACGCTCGTCAGCCTTGGCGTTATCACAGCAATGGGATGGTCGTTATGGACGCTCGCCACCACCCATGCGCGCCACCTGGGATACACCATGCGGATGAGTGGTATCCACGGTATCACTGAGGATCATCACCCTCACCTATACTTCGAATCCGCGGCAATGATTATCACGTTCTTACTCATTGGCCGCTGGCTAGAAGCGCGATCCCGCCGCCACGCCGGCGATGCCTTGCGAGCGCTACTGCGCCTTGGCGTTGCCGAGGTTTATCTCCTCACTCGCGCCGACGGCACAACAGCTAACACCACAATCTCCACTCGCGACCTGCGCGTCGGCGATATTTTCCGAGTATTGCCTGGGCAGAGTATTGCAACCGACGGGGTGGTCGTCTCAGGTGAATCCGCCGTCGATGCTTCCCTGGTGACGGGCGAATCACTGCCCATTAACGTTGCTCCTGGCTCCTCAGTCATCGGAGCGACCATGAACACCCACGGCTCCCTTGACGTTCAGGCAACTCGGGTTGGCGAGGAAACAACCTTGGCACAAATGGGCCGGCTACTCACACAAGCACAGACCGGAAAAGCTCCAGTTCAACGCATCGCTGATCGCATTTCCGCAGTTTTTGTTCCCGGCGTTCTTCTCATCGCCGCAATCACCTTTGCAATCCGGCTCATCCTCATGCATAACTCCGCCCAAGCTGCTGTGGCTAGTGCGATTACCGTTTTAGTGGTGGCGTGCCCGTGCGCATTAGGGCTGGCCACTCCAACGGCTTTACTCGTCGGCTCTGGGCGGCTATCCCGCCTCGGAGTGCTTATTCGGGGCCCAGAGGTCCTGGAAGCGGCACATCATCTCGACACTATCGTCTTTGATAAAACGGGTACTCTCACTACCGGCCAGATGCGCGTTGATGATGTCATGTTCTTCCCGGAATCACCCTCGCAGGATCAGCCGCTTTCTCAGATAGATTCGGCACATACACTCGCGTCTGATCTTTCAGCGCCACTCAATCACACCCAGCTTCTAGCTATTGCCGCTGGCTGCGAAGCCCATTCGGAACATCCACTCGCCCGCGCAATCGTTGAGCACACCCAAGCACAGCACATCAACGTGCAACCAGTAAACGAATTTCGCAACCATGCTGGTCACGGCATAAGTGCCCGCCTTGCGCAGGGGGCGTCCGTCCTCATTGGTCGGTTAGAATGGCTGGCCAGCCAGGGTGTTGATGTGAATTCTGCTGATACTGCCCAGGTACACGAGCGCGCTATCGGGGCAAGCATTGTGGCAATGGCTGTCGATACCCACCTTCGGGCAGTATTCTTCATCCGCGATACTGTGCGCGATCATGCCAATGAGACGATCACCCATCTGGCATCCGCTGGTTTGCGCCCATACCTGGTTACTGGTGACAATCCAGCCAGCGCTCAGGCTGTCGCCGCCAAAGTGGGAATCGAGAATGTTCACGCCGGAGTACTACCGAGCGATAAGGTCCGTATTGTTGACGAGCTACAACGTGCCGGCCTGCGGGTTGCCATGATTGGCGATGGCGTAAATGATGCCGCCGCACTCGCCGCCGCTGATTTATCTATCGCAATGGGTTCTGGGGCTGACGTGGCCAAAGCTGCGGCCGATATTACGATCGTCAATTCCGATATTCGCACCCTCCCAGAATCTCTGCGGATTTCCCGAGCGACCCTGCGCATCATCCGGGAAAATCTTTTGTGGGCTTTCGGCTACAACCTCATCGCAATCCCTACTGCCGCAGCCGGAATTATTTTGCCAGGGTTGGCAGCCCTCGCGATGGCGTCGTCATCTATTATCGTGGTTCTCAATTCGTTACGCTTGCGCTCGATATAACGTTTTAGCTGACGAGAACGCCGAGGCGCTCGGCGGCTATCCATATTGGGTATTGGTAATGCGGATAGCGGGCTGTAGCTGGCTACGGTCACGCCGAGATATTCCCAAATGCTACATACTGCGGTCATTTAGTCTCTGCTCGCGCACCCTCCTTGCCCCGCTCTGCGTGGAATTTGCTACTACGCCGCATAAACGCCAGGTAGTCCCAAGGTTTTAGCTGAAAAGCACGCTCGATAGGTAGGATCAGTGTTGTGAGCACCCACGAAGAACATGACAGCAACGCGAAACCCAGCGATTTCCCACCTGAAGTCGCACTGACTTCCGTGCTCGAATCAGATCATCCTGAGGCTATCCCCAGGTCATCTTCTGTCACCCTCGTCGATAGTGCTCCCCGATGGACGCGCAACCCAGCCGATCTCTTTGGCGCTATCCTGACTCTTATTCTGGCAGTCTTGATGGGCCTTTTTGCGGCGTATGCGCAATCTACGTCCATCGCCGTCGCTTTGGATTTTCAACGAGTAACGGGCACCATTTTCGACACTATTGTGGCTTTGCCAATCAACGCACTGGAGGGCTTACTATCCTTTGTCTTGCCCATCATCCTGATTGGCGAAATGCTGTTCCGACGCCGGTGGCGCACACTACTAACCGCAGCAATTGGTGGTGCACTAGCTATTGCGGTAGCGAACCTCGTCTTAATCGTTATAGATAAGTGGTGGCCCCAATCCACGTTTGCCGACCAACTCTCTAATGCCATTGAACAGCAGTCACATATCGTGCTCGTCCCGTATGTTTCGCTGGTCAGCGCCCTCCTCATTGTCTCCGTCACCTCCCGCGCCTCAAAGATCACCCGCTGGGGTTGGTGGCTCCTCATTCTCGTGTCATTCTTTGCTGTGTTGCAACGCAATCAAACCCTGCCAGCCGCAACCATTACCATCCTTATTGGTATCTGCTGTGGGCTGCTCGCCCGTTACGCCATCGGCGGCTCTCCCGCCCGCGTTATGAAAACCGACCTCATCGCGCTGATTCGCCGCGCCGGAATTGACGCCACCGAAGTCATTCGCACCGACGATCTCAGCGATGACGCCGAACTGCAAGCATGGACGGTATCCAGCCCTGCACCCCTGGGATACTCCACCTTTTCTGCGCTATCTCAGCTCCACAAGCTCATGGCGAATGATTCAAATAAATCGACACCCGCCATTGCTCCGGCCGCGCTCTTAGAACATGAAATATTTCCGCAGGTTGGTCGCCTGGAACGGGCTGATATTGACCCGATGGCCACCTACTATGACGCACGCAAGACGTATCCGGCTACCCAATCCCACCTCGTCTCGCGAAACTATCTCGTCCGAGATGTCACCGGCCACGTCTACCACGTGAAAATGTTAGACAACGACCGTCAGATTCTCTCTTTTATTGACGATTTATGGGCACGGCTGACGCTAAAGCAAACAATCCGCCAAACTCGGCACACCTTGGAAGCCACCGCTGAACAAATGGCGCTATCCGCGTTGCGAGCGGAACAAATCGGCATTAGTGAGCCACTCTTTCACTCTCTTGCCCAGATGGGCCCCTCTATACTCGTCGCCGAAAAAGCAACCCGCGATCCCCTGCTCAGCACCACGGATCCGGCAACCATCAGCGACGACGCTCTGGACGCATTATGGCAAGAGATCGGGCGGGCACACAGCGCCGGTATCTCACACGGAAATATGGATGCGTCATATATCAAGGTCACGCCCACGGGCTTACACGTGACGACCTGGTTCAATGGCTCGGTTATCTCCTCAGCTACCTCCCGCCAGGTCGATCTTGCCCAGACAGTAGCAATGCTTGCGGGATGTGTCGGCGTAGAACGCGCTATCGCTTCCATGCAACGCTCACTATCCGATGAGATGGCCGCATCTGTAGCGCCTTTCTTACAAAATACGATATTGCCGCGGAGCACCCGCGAAGCCTTGAAACCACAACGTCAGCTCGCCACGTTACGATCTGCTCTGACGACGGTGATCCCGGATTCCTCCGATGTGCTGAATGTGGATTACAAACGCTTCTCCATCAAGACGATTATCACCGTCACGATTGGCGTCGTCGCAATTTTCATCCTGCTCGGCTCGCTGAACTTTGACGATCTGCGCGATACGCTACAAGCGGCTAACCCGCTGTGGATGCTCGCGGCCTTCGTTGCTGGTCTTGGCACATACGTCGGTGCGGCTATGACGTTAAAATACTTCACTCAAGAACCGCTACCGCTTATCCAAACCACTGTGGTGCAAGTGGCCGCCTCCGTTGTTACCCTCGTTGCGCCAGCCGGTATCGGACCCGCCGCACTCAACCTGCGATTCCTGCAAAAGCGGGGAGTGGGCACAACTCCAGCAGTGGCAACCGTATCCGTCGTTCAAGTTGCACAGTTTATCGTCACTGTCGCCCTGCTTATTATTCTCTCGCTGTTAACGGGCGATCTTGGAAATCTGTCATTACCCTCCTCAACTATCCTCATTACGCTGGCAATCGTTGCCGTACTCGTTATCGTCGTGGCGGGAATACGCCCACTTCGCCAGTGGATTATGAAGAAGATTCAGCCGACTTTACAGCAGGTATGGCCACGATTTGTTTGGCTGTTTACCCACCCTGGGCGGCTAGCGTTGGGCGCCGCCGGTTCCATATTCATGTCTGTATGCTTCATCGGGTGTTTCGGGTTGTCCTTACAGGCATTTGGGTATCAATTACCGTTGATTACCTTAGCAATCACGTATCTTATCTCTAACTCAGTCGGCTCTATTGTGCCCTCGCCCGGCGGTATTGGTCCGGTTGAAGCAGCCTTAACAGGCGGTCTGGCAATTGCTGGAATTCCTTATTCTATCGCCTTTTCCACGGCAATCCTTTATCGTCTTTTGACGTTCTGGGGGCGCGTGCCGCTGGGCTGGATCGCTCTGCAAGTTGCCCAAAAGAAGAACATGATTTAAGTTGCCGCCCGCAAGATGGGCAGGGTGGGCAAGGGTCAAGGATATGACCCAGCGATAAAAGCTGGTGGATTATCGCCTGCCGTTATGCCCCTCGAGCCGCAGCGTTCCACCATCCTTACCCTGCCCTGCCTGTGCGTTCTGCGTTTTATGAATATTCTGATGTTTGCACGTCATGACGGGCGGCCATTCTACGAGCACCAAAGGCACAACGATCCCTAAAATATGCTCTAAATACGTGCATTTTCCTTGCTGGCTACAGCCACGAATCGTATGTAGGTTGGCTCTATCTAAAGCGTTGATGCGCAGTACATCAACATACCGGCAGTTACCAAAAGTTCGGTTATCACACCGCCTTCACCTATTAACCAGTGTTCTCTCCAGCTCCCCTGCCAAAGAGCGCCTGCCCTTTCGTCTGCTTTTCACCAGCTTTCACTGCTTTTTCATTACGCAACCTGTAACTATCTGCCCGACCTTGTGTAAAGACATGGAGCGTCGCGGGGAAAAATGAGAACATGATTCTATGAACGAACGTGCTGGCAGCCTTGCCCAAGAAGAAGATCTCATTGATGTCGATGCGCTCATCAGCGCCTACTACGATATTGAACCTGATCCTGATAATCCCGATCAGGCAGTTGTTTTCGGTACATCGGGTCACCGCGGCTCGTCTCTAGATGGCGCATTTAACGAGGCACACATTGCCGCAACGACGCAGGCAATTGTGGAATATCGCGCCTCGCAAGGCATTGATGGCCCACTGTATATCGGGCGAGATACCCACGCCCTATCGGAACCGGCTGAACGCACAGCTCTTGAAGTGCTTGCCGCTCACGGGGTTGAGGTCCGAATCGACGCACGCAACTCCTGGACGCCCACTCCGGCCGTTTCCTTAGCAATTTTGACAGCAAATGGCGCAAATACCGCTGCCGGAGTTCGCACCCACGGCCCAGGTTTGGCAGACGGTATCGTCATCACGCCATCACATAACCCACCGCGAGATGGCGGATTCAAGTACAACCCCCCGCACGGCGGTCCGGCAGATACTGACGCAACCTCTGTCATTGCTGCCCGAGCAAACGAGATTCTCCGTCAGGGGTGGAAATCCGTTAAACGGATTCCTTACGAGCAGGCCCGCAACGCGCAAACGACTCGCGGGCATGATTACCTCAGCGCCTACGTTGACGATCTCGCCACCATGATTGATTTCGACGCAATCCGCACCGCCGGAGTGCGCATCGGGGCCGATCCAATGGGTGGTGCATGTGTGGAATATTGGGGCGCAATCGGGGAACGATACGGATTAGATCTGACTGTTGTCAATCCGGACGTCGATCCAACCTGGCGTTTTATGACGCTCGATTGGGATGGAAAGATCCGAATGGATTGTTCTTCTCCATATGCGATGGCATCTTTACTGGAGCGGATGAAGCCCGGATCTGGCACGTCTTTTGATATTGCCACAGGTAATGACGCAGATTCTGACCGGCATGGCATCGTGACCCCAGACGCCGGATTAATGAACCCTAACCACTATCTCGCAGTAGCAATTAACTATCTGTTCTCTCATCGCCCCCAG
The DNA here is from genome assembly GCF_046599595.1 of Trueperella sp. LYQ143. Classification (NCBI taxonomy): domain Bacteria; kingdom Bacillati; phylum Actinomycetota; class Actinomycetes; order Actinomycetales; family Actinomycetaceae; genus Trueperella; species Trueperella sp. LYQ143. The sequence continues at coordinate 24,494 of NZ_JBKIWR010000011.1, forward strand.
TGGTTGCCGACGGTCGGCGTCGGGAAAACCCTCGTCTCTTCTTCCCTGATTGACCGAGTCGTGAACGGTATGGGTAAGAAACTCGTGGAAGTTCCCGTCGGATTCAAATGGTTTGTTCCTGGGCTGATCTCTGGGGAGATTGGATTCGGCGGCGAAGAATCCGCCGGTGCGTCTTTCTTACGTAAAGACGGCACTGTGTGGACAACTGATAAAGACGGCATCGTCATGGATCTGCTAGCTTCTGAGATTTTGGCGGTGACGGGGATGTCCCCCTCGGTTTTACATCGGCAACTGACGCAAACCTACGGCGAATCTGCCTATGCTCGTATCGACGCACCGGCAAATAATGAGCAAAAGGCAAAGCTGAAGGCGCTATCCCCGAGTGACGTTGCCGCAACCGAGCTTGCCGGTGAAGCAATCACCGCGCGTCTCGTCGCTGCTCCGGGTAATGGCGCGACCATTGGGGGCTTAAAAGTAACGACGGAAAATGCCTGGTTTGCCGCTCGCCCATCCGGCACAGAAGCGGTCTACAAGATCTACGCAGAGTCCTTTAAGGGCGAAGAACATCTGGCTCAGGTTCAAGCCGAAGCACGTGAGGTCGTCTCGGCAGCATTGGGCGCCTAGCCATCTAACCGGCTACCCGCCTAAATACACGAACTCCTGCCAAGAGCTCTGTCAGTGACGGCTGTGAGAGGGGAGAAATTTTCCCTCTCACAGCCGTCACCTTATCTATCCGCATTTGTCTTTCTTCTCTATCTTTATAGTCTCGCCTCTCGCGTCATCCTCGGTTTCCGTATCTGTCTGCGCCGCCCACAAAACGCACCACAGCTCACCAGGCTTTCCCCAACCGCCCTAACACGGTCACTTCGTCGTCGTAAAATCAACGGCCCCGCACATACTCAACTAACTGGCATACCGGAGTAAAACCCAAAGCATTATTAATCGCAAGCATCCACGGATTATTTACCGCTGTTTCCGTTTCTATCGCCGGATTCTTCACCCCACGCAATAGCAGCTCCCGCGCCAATTGGGCCTTGACCGCCAAACCGAGGCGCTTTCCGCGATGAGATCGTAAAACTCCAGTTCCTCGCACCCGCATAACCCGACGAGAATCTGCCGGCACTTCGACTCCGGTAAATCCCACGACGCGTCCCTCGTGAACAGCAACCGTCTCCAGCAAGGTTGCACCACACCCTACTATGTCTGACACAAATTCTACATAATATTCGCTACTCCACGGCTCGGCACTAAATTCAATCTCGCCGCTGGGCGCTTCCGCGTCCATTTGCCCACGCAACACCCCGAGAGATTCTTGTAATTCCAAGGGCACACCGTTTTCGTAGGTACGAAGTTCATATCCATCAGGAACTGCTAGCATGACCGCGTCCACATCGGCCAGTGCAGGCGGCCACGCTAAACGAAGCGTTTGATCTATCTCCGTCAGTTTCCACCCAGCTTTCTGTGCCCAACGAGTGATCGGATGTGTGGTCACATCTACATCGGCCGGCATATAGCTCTCCATAAAATACTGTTGAGCTGACCAATCTGCCGGGCAACAAGATCGAACCGCCGCCTCTAGCGCGCTACCAATCCCCTGACCACGCACATCTTTCGCCACGCTGATGGTGACGTACATCGGATCTTGCGGGTGCGGCACACAGTAAGACAACATGCCCCAACCGAGAACCTTGCGCTGTTCGTCATCAGTTACTGCCACTACGTAATGGGGGACCCAATTACCTGAGTTATCGCGCAGATGACGTAAGAAGCTCTCTGGACTTCCAGCAACATAATCTGGTTGAACTTCTTGCTGGCATGCTATATCAATCTCCCGGCACGCCAGGGCACGCTCGGTATCGGTGACGTCCAGTGGCTCAATCCGATAGCGCACGGCCTTCTCTTCCTTCGTCATACGCACACCTCTCCCGTATCAACACCTGCCGTAAGGTATTTAGTAATCAATCAACTACAGCTCAACAATAACAACAACGACAACAGATCCCTCAGTCAAAAACCTCAGCAATATCTGGATTTACTTGCAGATAACCAGCCAAAATCTCGTGAGCCACCTCAACGGAATCCACTGTGGGATGCGCCGCGAGCGCCCGCCACGCCAAAGCCTTACTTCGCCGATCTACCGCCTCAATTACCAGTTCTTCACAGGCCTTGACCTGTTGGATAAGCCCTAGCTCTGGCCCGTGAAGCGGGCGTGGGCGTTGCGGATGTACACCCGCCGCATCGACCACGCACGGAACTTCAACAACCGCATCCGCTGAGAGCTGCGGGATCAGTAGTTCCGGGTAAGTAGCCGATGCTCGGCCCTGCGTCTGTAATGCGCTGTGTTCTGCTACTTCGTCACCCGCTACCACTGCCTCCCTCGGGCAACCGACCGATCTATCGGGTAGCATCTTTGAATTCTGCACAGTTGATGCGGAAACGTTCTTTTGGCTATTAATACCCGACGCGAGTACCTCGGCGCCCTGATCGGCGGGCTGTGGGTACGTTAGCTCTCCCACGGTATTTGGCACACCCAAAATCATCCGTGCTGGCACTCCCGTTGCCAAAGCCCGCATGAGATCGTATGCCACCTGTTCGTAGCCACCTGCCAAGCGGTCTTCTTCAGTGCGCTGTTCATCCGCCGCACGGGATTCTGCCATGTAGGTCGCTTCTCGTTCCTCATGGGCCGCCCGCCACAACGCCCCTGCACCGCTCCCATCTTTCGCTTGCGCCACCGCCTGGTAGAACGCGCCTTGTTGTTCATGCAGAAACTCGCCTCGGGTGCGCTCACGGGCAAGTTTTTGCGTGATTTCGCGATTGTGATAGTAGAAAAAGAGATATTCATTGGGGATCGCGCCTACCGCCTGAATCCACTCTGCCCCGATCGTGCGTCCTTCTTCTAATCGTTCCAGCATCTGTGTGTGCCCTAAAATCTCTGGTAAACGGTCCACCCCATCCACCACAAAATTGCGCAACCACCCCAGATGATTCAGACCGGCATAATCATAGGAAATTCGGGCATCGACCTGTGAGACTGCGTTCATGACGTCAGGACCGCCTAAGAGATACCCCACCCGACGAACTAGGCCGATCGGCGTATCACAGATCCCCACCACCCGTGGATGTACTCGACGCATTGCCTGCGTAATAATCCCGGCGGGGTTCGTAAAATTAATGATCCATGCCTGCGGGGCAAGCTCAGCAACCCGCTCCGCCAGGTGCATTGCCCTCGGAATGGTACGGAAGGCGTAAGCGTATCCTGCCACCCCGACCGTCTCTTGCCCCAGCACTCCCCGCGAAAGTGCTTCCCGTTCATCGCATACCCGCCCGCACGTACCCCCTACGCGCATTGCGGAAAAGACGAAATCGGCTCCAGATAGCGCGCGGGAGAGATCCGTCGTGGCACTCATACGCACCCGATCGGCATACCCCAGATCCTGAAGCACCGCGTGCATGGCATCAAGCCGCGCAACATCTACGTCGTATAGGCATACCTCGTCAATCAGCCCGTCATTTGGCTGCACAACCGACATCACCTGCGGAACGCGAAATCCTCCGCCACCAACGATAACGAGCTTCATAAGGGCACCTCGGCTTTCTACGATTTATTTCGGCTGTCTCTTTTTCGCATGCTTTCTTGCTGTTTTACTGTTTTGCGATGCCTTCGCGTCGCCCCGTTGCCGTTAAGCCTACCCCGTGCATACCGATTCCTTGCCCATCTTGGCAAGGAATCGTAGGCTCACTATATGACTCCCCATGACCCTCCTGTAGCCAATCCTCAGCCCACCTCTTTCGACACCCCTGATAACACTGATATTTCTCCGATAGCTCCGCACCCGCGTTCTTCCGCTCCGCTCCCATATTCTGATGTGGCGCCGCTGGGGATTCATGGTGACGGTAGGGAGATTGACGTCTGCGTCGCCGGGCCGGTCTTTCTCGATGTGATTATGCATGGTTTGGCCCATGAGCCGCGCGCTGGCGAAGAACAATGGGTTTCAGGCGCAGACGTGATGGCCGGAGGGGCTGCCAATCAGGCAATCTGCTGCCAGCGTCTCGGATTACACACGGCGTTGTTATGCGAGTTAGGCACTGATCGCGCCGGATCGTGGGTGCGTGAATTACTTGCTGGTGAAGGTCTTGATCTGCGGGCAGCACACGATAGCGCAAAGCAAAATATCACCGTTGCATTAGTCCATGACGGCGATCGTTCTTTCACTACTGCCGGTTCGCCGCATGTGCCACTGCCCTCCCGCGATATGCCTGCCCCTGGCGTGCTCGCCTGTTCTTTAGATTTTTTGGCTACAGCGGCGCAACAGATTTCTCATTGGCGTGCCCGCGGAAGCATCGTCATCGCCGATTCCGCTTGGGATGACAGCGGATGCTGGGCTCACGAGGATCTCCTATCCCTACAATACGCCGATTATTTCGTTCCTAATGACGAAGAAGCCATGCGCTACACCCGCACCACAGACCCGCACGCCGCCGTACTCGCCCTGCGTGCGTACGTCCCCCATGCCATTGTCACCGGCGGGGCAGCCGGAGTGTGGTGGTCAGCCGCTACCGAAGATGTGGCAGGCTCTCCCGTCGTTCATCATCATCCTGCTATCGCCGTTTCTGCCGTGGATACGACCGGAGCTGGAGATTCTTTCACTGCGGGGTTGAGTTTCGGATTGCTCGCTGGAGCTACGCTCGAACGCAGTATTCGCCTTGGCATGGTGGTTGCCGCCTGGATAGTGCAACACCTTGGCGGTTCCGCTTCAGCTCCTCACCGCCGCGAGCTTATCCACTGGCTAACCCACGAGCAGATACTCTCCCCAGCAGAATCTGAACAGCTAGTGGCGATACTCCGCACATGTCTGCCGAATTGCGCATAACCCTATAGAACTATTAGTTCGCATAGCTGCGTCATGTTATACAGCATTTTGGCCGTTAACCCAGAATGTCTGTACGGACGCCCGTCGCTCATCCGAAGAGGTTTCACCAACCATAAGCGCCGGGGATCCTTTTATGCCTGACGATAACCATCAAAGCACATACAGACAGCCCCAGTTTCGCTCCGCTACATCCGGATAATTTTGCTCCGCAATCCCATCTGCGCAATTTAGCTTCCACTAATGTAGCGCCAGGTGATTTCCCTTCCGCCAAGGCAGCACAAGATGCGTATCTTTCCCAGCAGCTCAGGATATGCCCGACTAGGGATTCTGGTATCTCACCGTTATCTGATGCTATATATCGCTATTATTCCTACTCGTACAGGGCTAACTTCACGTCCGGATCATCGAGATTCTTCGCGTCATACCAATAGAAACCCGAATCTATCACCGGCTCAACCTTTTTTCCGGCAATAACATCGAGCGCTGTTTCCACTGCCCGATACCCCATCTGATACGGATTTTGCGTCACAGAACCGGCCATAACTCCGCTGCGAATCAGCCCAATTTGCACAGCACCCGAATCAAAACCGATGATTTTTGCGCTCGACCCCGAACGTTTTGCCGTCTGCGCTGCCGCCACGGCACCGTCATCATCGGTGGCAAAAATACCCGCTAATTTCGGATGCGCCTGGATAATCGCCGAGGCCTGCTGTTCGGCTTTCGCCTGGTCAGAATCGTTGTACTGAATATCGACAACTTTAAGATCTGGAGCATGTTCCGCTAAATAATTGACGAAACCATCACGGCGATCAATACCCGTCACCGATGTTGAAGAGTGGCACAACACCGCCACTTCACCGCTACCGCCCGTCAACTCAATCATGTGCTTAGCGGCTTCAGCTGCAGCAGCCTTATTATTTGTTGCCACCGTCGTCACCGGAATATCCGAACCAGGAACGCCGGAATCAAACGCAATAACCGGAATTCCAGAATCTACGAACTGCTGTAAGGCAATAACTGAAGCAGAGGAATCCAATGCGGCAAACACCAAAGCGTCAGGGTGCTGAACATGCGCTAAATTAATCTGATCGACCTGGCGCACGACATCGGATTCACTATCCGGCCCATGAAAGGAAACGTCTACCCCGAAATCATTTCCGGCAGCCATCGCTCCAGCTTTCACCGTCGCCCAAAACGGGCTGGCATACCCTTTGGCCACCACTGCAATATCAATGCGACCGTCCGAATGGGATACCCGCTCGCCAAGTCCGGCACATCCGGCCAGCACGCTCGCCACCATCCCAATTAGGGCGATGAAACGTAGCCGCGACCTGCGCGCACGCATCATCGTGTCACTATTTCGCATGGTCGTTCTCTTTTCTTTCCGGCTGGATCGGCTCGTCATTTCGTCACTCGCTTGGGGCGGCGACGCACATCCAAATACACCGCCAATAGCACAACAATGCCCAGCAAGATCTTTTGGTTTTGATCGGATACTCCCAGGTGTACTGCGCCGTTGCGGATAGTGGCAATTAAAATTGCGCCAACCACAGAGCCAAATACGCTGGCCCGACCACCAGTGAGCGAAGCTCCACCAAGCACGGCGGCGGCAATGGCATACATTTCGTATGATTGGCCGACGTCAGGCTTCCCAGAGGCTAGACGCGAAGCCATGAGCACGCCCGCTAATCCGGTGAACGTCCCCGCGAGCGCATACACCTTCCACTTCCAGGCCGTGACGTTCACGCCGGAAAGCCGCGTGGCTTCTTCGTTTGATCCCATCGCGAGCGCATAGCGACCAATCAGGGTGTGCTTCAGGAGGAAGTGCGCTGCCACTGCCGCGATGATGCACAAATAAATCGCATTCGTTAAACCGAAGGTCTTACCGTTTCCTAGGGCGAGGAACGGGGTGTAATCGTTGAGTGGGATCGAGGAGGTGCCGGTGATCGACAGGGCCGCTCCCCATGCCACCAACATCATTGCCAAGGTGGCAACCATCGGCTGCATTTTTAGCCGTGCCACTAAGAAACCGTTAACCGTACCCAGTAGCGCCCCAGAGATCACGCCCACTAATACGCCCGCCAGAATCGCCAGCCACATAGCGCTGTGGAGTTTCGTCATGACTAATGCCGTCATCACCCCAGTAAAGGCCATACCAAAACCGGGCGTTAAATCAATCCCGCCGGTTGCGATAACAAAGGTCAACCCGAGCGCCAGCAGAATATAGACGGAGGCGTCCAACAGCAAGGCCGAGATATTCCCCAGATCGAGGAAGTACGGGCTAGCTACCGCGAACACTGCAATCAGGATGATCTCTGAGATGACGATGAGTACCTGGGCCGGATGCTTGCGATACCAGGTGCGCGGGTCAAGGGATACAGATTTAGGCATTGCTCTTGTTCTTTCTCGTGCCAGATTCTTCCTCGTTGCTCACCACGTCAAAGCGGGTCGCAAGATTCATGATTTTTTCTTGGGTAGCTTCCTCATTGCGCAGGATTCCAGTTAAGTGCCCGTGGCACATCACGCCGATGCGATGGCAGACGCGCTGTAGTTCTGCGATTTCTGAGGAAATGACCACCAGTGTTTTGCCGCGGGCCGCCAGATCCTCCATCAGCCGGTAGATTTCATCTTTTGCGCCAATATCGACGCCGCGGGTCGGTTCATCAAACAGTAGTACTTCGCAGTCGCGCGCCATCCATTTGGCGAGGACGACTTTCTGCTGATTTCCACCGGAAAGGAGCCGCGTCTTTTGGAATACCGACGGGGTACGAATCGCCAACATATCGGTGTACCGATCAGCGACTGTTTCCGCGCTGGAATCGTCGATCACGCCCGCAACATTTGACCACATATCAAGTGAGGGCAGCGCAACGTTATCCACCACGTCTTGCTCTAGCAGTAATCCATACTGTTTACGATCTTCGGAGAGGTAGCCGATTCCGGCCTGCACTGCCTGCGTAGGGGTGTCAGTGATAACCGGCTGACCGTTAACTTTAATATCGCCGCTGTCTTTTGGATCAGCTCCGGCCACTGCTCGGGCGAATTCTGTGCGCCCCGCACCGACGAGCCCTGCCAAGCCAAAGATTTCACCGCGATATACCTGTACGGAGACGTCGCGAACGAAGCCTGCACTCAATCCGGTTACTTCTAACCCGAGTTGATCGCTTGGGGTGGATTCGGGACGCTGCGAGGTATCAATAGCCCGCCCCACCATTAAGGAGATCATATCCTCGCGGGTGAGCTCGGCTGCCGGATGTGTTGCCACATGCTTACCATCGCGCAGGACGGTAATGTCAGTACATAGCTCTTGGATCTCTTCTAGCCGATGTGAAATATAGATGACGGCGCGATCTGGATTAATAAAATCGCGCACCACGGCGAAGAGTTTTTCGACTTCATGGGAGGAAATCGCGGCGGTTGGCTCGTCCATGATGAGCACGCGGGCGTTCATTGACAGCGCCTTGGCAATCTCAACCATTTGCTGTGCTGCGACGGTGAGCGAGCCGACTAACGCATCGGGATCAATATCCACATCAAGGCGTTCCAAAATCTCAGCGGAACGTCGGCTCATTTGGGCATCGTTAATATAGCCACGGCCAAGCTCTCGCCCAAAAAAGATGTTTTGTGCCACCGTCAGATCTGGCATGAGGTTGAGTTCTTGGTGAATAACCGCGATCCCCGAGGCGAGCGCATCAAGTGGCCCAGAAAAATGAACTGGCTGACCATCGAGGTACACCTCGCCAGAATCTGGCTGGTAAATCCCGCCAAGAATTTTCATCAGCGTCGATTTACCTGCACCATTTTCTCCGATCAAGGCGTGAATCTGCCCGCCCGATACAGCAAAATCCACCGTATCGAGGGCGCGAACGCCGGGAAATGTTTTCGTGATATGTTGTGCGCGAATCATAGCTACCGTATTTCTTCGAGGCGAACGGGACGATGTTCCTGACGGGAGAGGTCACAAGCAACCGCAACATACAAGGCCGCTAGCGCGTCACGGGCAGTGCAGGGGCTCGGCCCGTGGGTATCGAGCATGTCCAAGAAGGCGGATAGCTCGCGTTCGTAGCAGGGTTGGAATCGTTCGATGAAATCCGTCCACGGGGCGTGCGGCGGAAATTCCACGCCGTCATCCATGACCACAAGGGGGACTCGCGCGTCGTATCCCACGTTGACAGATCCGCGTGTTCCCGCCAGATCAAGGCGAACGTCATAGCCCTGCCCGTTATATCGTGAGGCATGGACGGTGCCAATCGTTCCGTCAGCCAGCGTGAGAATCGCGGCCGCTTCTGAGGGGTCATTGTAGGCGGCGAACACCTCACGCCCTCGGGTGACTCCGGTGGCATAGACCTCAACTACCGGCTGTCCCGTCACCCAGGCGATGATGTCGAAATCGTGAATATTACAGTCGCGGAATATCCCACCAGAGGTAGGAATAAATGCGTCATCGGGTGGGAATTGATCCGCGGTAAGCATGTGGAATCGGTGGACCTCGCCGAGTGCTCCGTCGCGAACTGCTTGGCGGGCACGGCGATATCCGACGTCAAAACGCCGCTGAAATCCAATGTGGTGCGGGAGCTGTGCTGCCTCTACCGCCTGGCATGCCGCTTGCGCTGATTCAATATCCATCGCAAGCGGCTTTTCGCAAAATGTTGGCAAGCCGGCCTGGGCGGCAGCAATTAATCCAGCCGCATGTTCGGATGTAGGAGTGGCAAGAATCAGCGCGTCGATACCCAGCGGATTGCCGGAGGCATACACCTGTTCGCTGGAGGCGACGTCAGCATCGAGTTGAGCAGCTAATAGCTCGGCCTTCTCAGTATTGGTATCGCAGACTACGATGCTTTCTACCCGAGATTGCATGGCGCGCAAAAGAAAACCATGCATTGAGCCAATTCTTCCGGCTCCCATAAGGGCGATCCGGTATCCCATGTTTCTCCTGATATTTCCTCGCTCAACAGCGTCTTCTGATGAGCTGTGCGGTGAGTACATAGCTCATAATATGTCAGGACAAATAGTGGGTCAATGACATTTTCTACTGGGTGACAGGTAACATAGAAACAGAACATAGGGATGTCTGCCCGCACTCGCGGGATGCCCTGGCTGATTCGACATGGAACCCCAGCGCGCTCTGCGCCACGCGATCTTCGATCTTCTTACCAGGCACCTCGCGCATACGGAGAGGCTTCTATATGTATCATCCACGCCAGATATCCGAACCGGCACCATATCCGACGGATAACCCGCCGTATCTCGACCACCGCCGTCAGCACCAACAGAAAAGGAATGACGGCAGATCGCAAAAGCACAGCAAAACACAATAATCTAGTAGGGTATGGACCACCCTAGCGGGGTATATACCGCCTCCACGGCAAATTCAATAAGGAGTAAGCATGGGACTCTTTGAACCTGAGATTACGGTCAATCGCTCAAGCACCGACCCCCTGCACGTACAAATCTCCGCCCCCATCGAACGCGCTATCCTTGACGGCGCTATCACCCCTGGCACTCGCATCGAAAACGAAGTGTCCATGGCTCAGCGCCTGAACGTCTCCCGCCCAACCGCCCGCCGCGCCCTGCAAACTCTCGTCGAAAACGGTCTGCTGTTACGCCGGCGCGGAGTGGGAACCGTGGTTGCCCCGCGCCCTCGGCATCTTCCCGCCAAACTGCCATCCCTACATGAAGATCTCGTTGCCTCTGGTCACACGCCCACCACGGAAGTCCTCCAATACAATTTCAAACGGGCAACGGAAGCAATCGCCGAAAAACTCGACATCCAGGTTGGCGATCAGGTTGTTGAGCTGGAACGTCTGCGTAAACGCGATGGTGTTCCGGTAGCTATTTTGTACAATTGGCTTCCGCTTGCTTACGCTCCCGCCCGAGAGCTTTTGGAAGAACGCGGGCTGTACCAACTGATTCGCGATTCTGGTATCGAAATCGCCGCTACCACCCAATCCGTCGGTGCTGAACGGCCAGACCGACGCGAAGCCCAATTACTTGCCATTTCTACTCGCCAGCCCGTCCTCACTATTGACCGCACTGCATTTGATCCCGCGGGAGCAATCATCGAATGGGGCCTGCACTGTTATCGGGGGGACGCCTACCGCTATGAATCTACCGTCGTTGCCCACGGGCATAAGCCGTGAGAATCTGCGGATAATGCGGGCTGACGGTTAAGCCCGATAGTCATCAGCTAGCTATATAGCGGGGTGGATCTAATAGCTAATATGCCCTGAGGATAGCCCACCCCGACGGCAAATCCCCGAGCGAGCAGCGGCGCCTACAGATTGCGTCGATCTGCCAGTTATGCTCGATTCTGTCAGATCACAATAACTGCCTCCCGCACCTATACAAACGCAGGATAATTGCGTTGATTGCGCTGGCGGAAAACTTCGCTACCGGCTAAGGAAACCCAAGAAACCTGCATAAATCCGCCAGTTTCAGTACGCTGATGTGTATGTCTTTGGCAAATATTGCTCGTGCTACCGAAGCCGCGGTGAACCGGCACAATATCGTGTGCAAACGCCGCGCCGGCTGGCTACCTCGGCTAACCGGCTACGCCGGATACGGCTCGATTCATGCTGCCAAAGTCCTTGCCCGCGCGATTATGGCCGATCCGCAGGAAAACACCAAGCCGTTCCAGCTTCCGTTCCTACCGGCCTCTATGCACTCGCTAACCCCACAAGGCATGCGCGATCTAGCGCAATTTGCTGCGGAACATGCCGCAAAAGCCCAACGCGGCTGGCGGCAATTCTTCACCACCCAAGTCGGCTTTCTGCCCTGCACTGTGGAGTTGGGCCGTCGGCGCTTACACACTCGTACGGATCGTTCCGGATACGTCGATATTCTCGTCGAAGATCACGGGCTAGAACCTGGCTGGCATGAAGCGCGCATCACTCCGGCAGCCGGTGAAGCGATCACCGCTCCCGTCATGATCGTCTCGCCAGAGGCTCACACCGGCCTTGTCTCCGATGTGGATGATACGATCGTCGTTACCTGGCTTCCCCGCGCCATGCTCGCGGCCTGGAATTCTTTTGTGTTGCACACCAATACGCGCCAGCCCGTACCTGGAATGGCAGAATTTTATGGAGATTTGCTCGCTCCTACGCCAGATGCTCCCGTGTTTTATCTATCAACGGGCGCCTGGAACACCTACTCAACCATGTTGCACTTTATTCAACGCAATGCCCTCCCTATCGGGCCAATGTTGATGACGGATTGGGGGCCGACCCCCACCAGCTTGTTCCGTTCCGGTCAAGAACACAAAAAGACGCAGCTACGGAACTTACTGATTATGTTCCCCGATATTAAGTGGTATCTCGTCGGGGATGACGGCCAGCACGATCCTCTTATTTATGACGATTTAGCTCGCGAATATCCGCATCGGGTGCGCGGAATTGCCTTGCGAACACTCAACCCGGTCGAACAGGTCCTTTCGCATGGGACGATGGACGCCACCTCCAGCTTCCGGCAAGATCGAGATATTGAGCAAGGCGGAGTGCCGATTATTCGCGGCGCCACAGGTTTTGATCTGCGCACCCAGATCGACCATATCCGCAGTTCATACGCCGATTAGATCCTGCTGATAGCTAGATCCTGCTGGCGCACTGCGTGCCTCGCTATTGATTGGTAATAACTGATGACCTATTAAGCCAATGATTTGTTACGCCGCGATACGGCTTCTATTGATGCCAATTCGCCGGCTCTTACCCTCTCCGGCAAACACCAATAACTCGTATTCGCCACTCTAACCTGCGATTGTTAGCACTATTGAGCAGAATTAACCGGCTCCCCATCAAGGAAATCTCGCAATCTTACGAGGTTCTCCTCGTTCGGATCATATATACGCGCCGCCACAATCGACCCATCCGTATTTTTATGGAAAGTGGATAATAAAGCGCTAGCCGCCCAGCAGACACCTGCTATCCTGCTGCATTTGCACGCGCTCCCCGTCGCACATCTCCCTTGGGAAATTCTCTCTCCTTTGGAAATCCCCTGGGAATAACATGAATCAGCACGTGAGCAAGCAGAGATTTTCTCTGATTATCTCCACCTGCCTGGCATCGGGTATTTAGAATCCGCGCGGCTTAGATTTGCGCACAATCCGCTCTGCCATATTCGCCAGATCTGCTCCCGTCATCCCAGGCCAGCCGTGTACGTCTGCTTTCCATTGCTCCGGGATTGCTTTTTCTCCCCAACGAGCACCCAAGAGCGCCCCCGCAATAGCCGCAATCGTATCGGTATCCCCTCCGAGCTTAACCGCAGTGCGAATTCCGCTATATACCGCCGCCTCTCCGAGGTATTCCCGAGTGGAGTGAACGGCATACCAGGCACATTGTAAAGCTGAAACGGTATATCCATTCGTATGCGGATCCACTAAGCCGTGTTCCGCATCGGCGATAGCTGTACGCCACAGTGACCGCGACTCATGCAAGAGAAGATCCAATCCCGCCTGAATATCCAACACCTCATCGGTGATGGCGAGTCGGATCGCTTCGCTCCACAATATGCAGGACTCGGCTACAAGGCGATCAGCATGAGTCAATTCAGCCATGAGGCGGGCAGCGTGAGCGGTCTGCTCGCGATCCCACAGGAAACACAGCCCGACGGGTGCCGTGCGCATCAAAGCACCGTTGCCAGCGGCCCGCTGCGTTCGCTCAAGATATTCGCGGGCCGCCGTAGTGAGGCGATCCGAGACGTCTCCCGTCATTCGCGTCGCCGCTGAAATAACCGCGCGCGTTTGCGTGCCAATATCCGTCGCCCCGTTGCGCATCCAGTCAATAAAATTCTGCCCCACTGCGTCACAGGCCGCCGCCGACGTCAAGCGAAGTCCTGAATCAGCAACCCGTGCGATACAGACCATCATCTGCGTATCGTCTGACCATTCGCCTGGCTCATACGGGCCTAAACCGCCGCCAATCATCTGAGGATCGCGCGGGGCATCGTCGAATTCATAGGGAACACCTAGCGCATCGCCGCAGGCACTGGCTAACAAAGCGCCGCGAGCGCGATCTACTACGCCTTCTGTCACTTCCGTATCACACATCGTGCTCCTCCTTGAGCTTCCTAGCTAAACGTATCCTGCTTGTACCCGTGCGAGCGCCGAATTCCTGCCATGTAATGCGCCCTGCTTGACTGTCTTGCCAGGCAGTTCTTCGTTTCAGCCATACTGATAAGGAGATTCATCCTGACGGGGCAAGCAGGTAGTGACGCATAAGCAAAACCTAGCTATCTTGCCGAGACGGCGAGATAGCTAGGGCACGCTATCCCACGAGAGCTAACGCAGATCTGGGCGGGCCTCCACTGGCACAGCCTCGACGCGAATCTCATCAACATCCGGCACTGCCGTACCGCGATCACGCACAGCCCCTTTGACGGAATCCTTTGCCTCGTGGAACTTTGATTTTGCCGCGTCTTGAGCGTTGTGCAGCGTCTGTGACGCCTGGGAACGGACCTTATCCCGCCCCTTTTGTGCCGGCTTGGAGTTCCACACCTTCTTCGAGATTTTCTTGATCTGCTCGTAGCGCTCACGCCCTGCGCGTGAACCGAGTACGTATCCCACGCCAAATGTTGCCAAGGTCCTGAACATTGCCATCGTTATCTCCTTTTGCGGGCAGATAGTCATTCTCTCAGCGATACTCGCCTGCCGAGCCTGCCGCGTGTAGCCGACCTCAACAGGTACGCCAGACGCCGGAATCGCTAAGACCTGGGGCTAGTCTACCGACAGACGCAAGATATATGCGCCGTGTTTCACAGAATGCGCGCTCCGCTGAATCCCTATGTATTCAATGGTTAGGCGTGCGTACCCGCGCTGGCGCACTTTCCAATAATGGCCATACCGGCCTATCACATTCCTAGTTATCGCGTTCGCGCCTATCGCATGCCCAGTTAGGGCGAATCCAGCGATCTATATGGTGTTCACCTATCCGCACCTGTCTTGAATGGCATATATAAACTCGCTATCTATACCTAATGCGCCGCCACCGCTATACCTGGCGCCTTACTGCGAGCGCGGTTCTAAGCGAACAATAATGCCACGATGATCGGATTCGCCGACTCCTATCAGGGTGGCTGCCACTCCCTGATAGGAGTCGTCATGTAACACGCGATCAATCGGCGCCCCCAATAGTGGAGGCAAGGTGCTCGGCCATGTCCCCAAACCCGCCGAACCGGCTTCCGCCATCGCGTCAAAGCAGTTCGCGCCAACCGCCAATTCATGATCTTTCGTCGAGTTAAAATCTCCGGCGATGATATATGGTCCAGGCTGATCGCATAGTGCATAGACCTGACGAATATGCGAGCGCCAAATATCAATTGTCGCTGGCGAGGGGGCAAAGGTGTGTACCGCATAAATCGTCGGCCCAGAACCATTTACTGGCACAATGCGAACCGCAGATTCTTGTGGCAAGCCCGAATCGACGTGGGTGTATTGCCCGAGCGCTGCAGAAACTAAGACAACCGTGGAGCGAAAATCTGGCTGATATTGATCGGTAGCGGTATCAAATTGTTGGAATTCCATTCCCGCCTCAGCCAGGGCAGCATTAATCTCTTTGCCACGTTTCGTTGAGGTTTCGGGCAAGACGAGGAGATCTACCCCATTTTCTTTGACGACCTCACGCAGCGCAGTGACGTCGATACGACCGCCTTGCGTATTGTAGGACAGCACAGTTATTGCCCCAGTTCCCTGACCGCTCGCTGTTATTCCGGTATCTAGGGGAAGCTGGCCAGGATTGGCGATACCGCGCGCCCCGATCAACACCCCGTGGGCGAGTGCGCAACCTCCCAAGATGACTGCTAGCCCCACAGCAATCCGCCCTTTTCGGCATACAGCCCACCGGATAGCTGCCAAAATTGCACACAATAATCCAAGAACACCGAAAACAATGACAAGCCATCCACGCAGTGCGATGATGTTTGCCCAGGGAGCGAGCACGACGATATGTGCCGTCAGAGCGCACACGTCAGGACGTATGGTTACCGCCATCAGCGTGATAACACATACCGCTAGTATGCCCCACACATATTTCATCCCTCGCCGTTGTGAATACCGGCCATTAGATCTGGTTGTGGGATTTATTGGATTTTCCTCGCCCTCGTGCGCCCGTCGGAGCATACTCACCACCTCTCCCGACTATCGCCGTCATTATCTCAAGCACATTCTGCCGTTCATTCTCTGCGGTTGACTCTACGAGATCTACCCGTCGATCCCTGATACCAACCTGCATTACTGCCAGTATCTGGCGGTTAAAAAGAGGGAGAACAATCACAATCGTGCGCCCAAATTGCGGCTTTGTTTATTATTTCCGATTTCGCACAGGGAATACCCTGCTTTTTGCCGCGTTTTACATCTCAGAAAATGAACGTTTCTTTCGTCAACCTGCCGATTCTGGCATTCTTACACCACTCTGGATAAATGGAGGAGCAATGAAAACGTTTAGAAGAGCACTCGTTGCGGGCGCGACAGGAGCACTCGTCCTGTCCGCTGGGATTTTGCCCGCCGCAGCAGAGCCCGTGCCGTTTTCCGATACGGCCGGTACTCCCGCAAAGCCGGGCGCAACAATTAGCGCCAGCGATGCGTTAACCCCGCACAACGAAAAAGTCGTTGTTATTTTGAAAGATCAGCCGACCACTCTGTCCGAATCGGCAGAGTCTTCTCGACTGAGCACCCAACAACAGCTTATTGACCAGTGGAAGAGCGAATACGGCTTGGTCGTTGACCGTCAGTTCGCATACCTCGTCAATGGCTTCTCCGCGACGATCCCCTCGGATAAGCTGCTCGCTTTCAGCCAGCTACCGGAGGTCGAATCCGTCCGTAAAGAACGGCTTTACTATCCCACTCAGACCTCCGCACGCGAGATGGAAGGCGTATCAAGTGCTTTCCACAAGTACGGCGTTGATGGTACGGGAACCGTAGTTGCCATTATTGATTCCGGTGTTGACATCACGCACCAGGATCTGCGACTCGATAACGGAGTCTGTGAAAAATCCAAGCTCAAGCCCGATGCCACCCACTCCATGACCTGTAAAGTTCCCTACGGCTACAACTACGCCGACGATAACTGGGAAATTCACGACACCACCGGCAGTGACCACGGTCAGCACGTCGCCGGTATCGTGGCAGCAAATGGCGCAGAAGGTCCGGAAACCCCGGATACGGCAAAGACGGGTCGCATCGATGGCGTTGCCCCGAATGCCCAGCTACTGGCCATGAAGGTCTTCTCCAACTCGGGTGAACGCGGCGCTTCCGATGCCGATATCGTTGCCGCTATTGAAGATTCGGTCAAACTCGGCGCCGATATTATGAACCTTTCACTCGGTTCGCCAAACGGTCACGCCAACGAATCTGACGGTGTTGCCCGCGCCATTGCTGCCGCACGCGACAATGGTGTTTTGGCTGTGATTTCAGCCGGTAACTCCGGTTTGAACTTCTCCCCCACGGGCGGAATCGATGACATGTTCGGGCAGCTCGACGACGGCACGCTCGGCGCCCCCTCAATCCAGGCAGACTCTTTCTCGGTTGCCTCGATTGATAATTCCCACCGCATCGTCCCCGTCGGTTACTGGAATGACAATGGAAGCCAGAAGGATATGCCGTATGCCTTGGCAACCGGCGAAGCTGACGGCAAGGAATGGCCGCTCTTCGACGCCGGCCTATCCCGCCCCGAGGATTACCCGGCTGGCACCGATCTGACCGGCAAGTTTGCCCTGATTGAACGCGGTGAGATTTCCTTCGCGGATAAGTACGCCAACGCGGTGAAGAACAAGGCCGCTGGTGTCATCGTCTTCAACTCGGAAGCTGGCGGCGATACCTTCCTGTCAATGGGTGGCCTCGATAAGTACACCTTCTTATCAGCCTCGGTTTACCGCTCCCACGGTTTAGCAATGCGGGAAGCCCTGAAGGCCGGCCACACCGTCACGGTGAAGCTGACCAAAGATCAGCAGGTCATCGTCAACGCTGAAGGCCTGCAGGCTTCGGACTTCACCTCATGGGGCCCCTCGCCGACGCTTGATTTCAAGCCAAATATCGCCGGTGTTGGCGGCTCGGTGTACTCGACGATCAACAACAACAAGTACACCACTATGTCCGGTACCTCTATGGCGGCACCGAATGTTTCCGGTCTGTCTGCGCTGGTCGTTGAGAAGTACAAGGATCAGTTCCAGGGGCTCTCCGGTCGGGCACTGACCGATCGCATCGAGATCGCCCTGCAGAACACGGCAATGATCCCGAAGAGCAAAGAAGGGGTCCCGCTTGCTCCACGCCAAGTTGGCGCTGGTTTGGCCAATATTGATCTCGCATTGAGCAATAGCGTCTTTGCTACGGTGAACGGCTCTGGCGATGTGTCCTTGCGCGAAGTCAAGGGGCCGGTGAACTTCACCGTTCAGCTAGAGAACACTGGCACTGCTCCGGTGACGTACAACATCCCCAAGCAAGAGGTCCTCAACGAATCCAACACCAAGGATGCCAAGACGACCACGTCAATCTCCAGCGAAACGCTGACCGCTTCGGCGTCCACCGTGACGGTTGAGCCGGGTGCAAAGGCGAACGTGACCTTCACGCTGACGCCGAACACCTCCACCAACCACTTCATTGAGGGCTGGGCACGCTTCGAATCCGCAACGAAAGACGCGCCAAATATCGCCGTTCCTTATCTGGGCTTCGTTGGCGATTGGAACGCCGAACGGATCATCCTCGAAGAAGGCAAGGTCTGGGCAAAGGACGTCAACGAGTCTGAATCCACTCTGGTCACCACCGTTTTGAGCATGACCGTTCCGGTTAAGGGTCTAGCCGCATTGAGCGGAAAGCCCGACGCGGAATTCTGGCTCTCCCCCAATGGCGATGGCGACGCTGACGTTGTGGCTCCAGCTCTGGTATTCATGCGCAATGCCAGCGAAGTCAAGTACGACGTATTGCACGCCGACGGCACTCCGGTACGCACCATTGGATACGAACAAGGTTTGAGCCGCGTCACCGCTGGCGACGCAATCCAGGCCGGCAAAGAAGGCAATATTGCCCACGTTGCGGAATCCCATGTATTCGATGGTTTAGAGTGGAACGCCGCTCAAGGTAAGTTCACTCCGGTTGCTGATGGTCGTTATATCTACCGCGTCTCCGCTCGCCTCGGTGAGGGATTCGATTGGCAGACCTACGACTTCTCCTTTGGCGTGGACGGAACCCCGCCGCAGATCGTCTTTGAGTCATACGAAAACAATGTCCTGACGGTCAAGATTGTCGAAGAAGGCTCTGGTCTGGCTGCCGCTCCGGATGTGGTTGACGCCGCCGGTAAGGCAATGGAATACACCGATCTGGGTAATAACCGCTACGCCATCAAGGTCAGCTCGCCGACGGATTCCGTCACGGTATCCGCTTTGGATCGTGGCTTCGCCCTGGGGGTTGGATCATACGTTTTCGCTAAGGACGCGATCATCGTTTCCTCTCGCGAGTTCTACAACGACGGTCTGGTTGGCCCATCCACCAATGGCGTTTCCGATGGCAAGCTGCGTATTCAGGGATTCGTCTCTGATTCCGTGAAAGAACTGACGGTCGCTGGTCAGCCAGTTGAAATTACTGCTGGTCGCTTCACCGCTTTCGTTCCGCTTACCGAAGGCCCGAACACCATTGAGCTGGTCGGCAAGAATGCTGAAGGAAAAGAAGTTGCTCACGACACCCTCAAGGTCACGTATGATTCCAAGCCACCGACGCTTGAGATCACTAACCTGACCGCTAAGGGCGGCGTCGCACTAGAAGGTGGCAAGGTCACCGTCCGCGGCAAGGTTGCTGACGAACGTCAAGGGGCAAAGCTGACGGTTAAGGTCAACGATCAGGACGTCACAGTAAATCCTGACGGCACATTCGAATACTCCTTCGCTCCTAAGGACGATCAGGTAGCCGTCCCCGTCGTTGCTGGTGATGGCGTCAATACGACGACTAAGTCCGTCGCCATTGACGATCGCGCTCCGGCAGATCCCAAGACGGCAATCCCGAATATCACCAATGCAAAGTGCTCGAACGGGTACTCCACCTGTCTCGTTCCGGGTGGCTCTCCAGATTACGCAGACGGAGTGTTCACCATGCGCGGCGAAGGTGCGGTTGGCGTTAAGAAGATCATCTTCACTCAGCGCCCACGGGTTGAAAACGGCGGCTTCGTTGCCGGTGATCCGATTGAGGTTACTCCGGATGCTGACGGAAAGATCACCGTCAAACTTCCGGCCAAGACGGGCATCAACCCATTCAAGGTTGAGGTAATTGGCACGGATGATAAGCCGATGTACACCGGCGTTCTGCGCCTGTTCGTCGATGCTGCTGTGCCGAGTATCCAGTTCGATAGCCCGAAGCTGATCGGTGGAACATTGTTCACCAACAAGCCGGACGTCCCCTTCACTGGTAAGGCCTCCGATGACGGCTGGGGTTACACGTTGAAGATCAACGATTCGACCCTAATCGAACTGTTCAACTACACCGGCCACGGGCCAGTATCTAACGAGCGTGCGTTCAACCAGGTTGTCAAGGTTGCCGACGGCAATATCTTGGAAATCCTGCTCACCGACACCCTCGGCAATGCCCTGTTGGCATTCGTTCCGGTGGTGCTGGATGAGGCAGCTCCGCAGATCACCCACTCCGTCGCTGAAGGCGCTGTCGTTCGCGATAAGGCTCCTGTTGTGACGAAGGCAAGCGATCCTAACTTGGCCTCCTTGAACGTCCGGTTGACCGGCAAGGACGGCGAAGTTCTCAACGAGACTCAGCAGACCAAGCTGGTCACGAAGGAAACCCCGGTTGAGGACGCGCTGAAGAACATCAGCGGCGGCAAGGTTCCCGAGAAGGCTGACGTTTCTGGAACGGTCACCAAGCCGGAAGAAACTGAGCTGACCCACACGATCGACACCTCGAAGTTGAAGGGTCAGTACACCCTGACGGCAACGAGCACCGATCTGGCTGGTAACGTCACCACCTCGGCGGTCACTTTCACGGTTAACGCTGATCCGGTTATCACTGCACCAGATCCGATGTCCTTCGAGATGTTCCGTGAGGAACTGGCCGATCAGGATGGCTTGCGCGCCAAGATCCTTGAACAGGTCAAGGTAGAGGACGACGATCCGATCGCTAAGGATTCGGCAAAGCCGGCCGCTGGCGAAACCACCGTGAAGCTCGCTGAGGGCACTGTGTTGGTTCCGGGGGCAAATACGGTGACGATCATCGCCACCCAGGCTGACGGATCCACCGTGGAGAAGAAGATCACGGTCAATATCGCGATCAAGAACGTCACCTTGACGGATAAGGGCGTATCAATCACTGGTCCGTTCCGCTCCGATGACGCTCTGACGGTGACCACCGAAAATAATGGCACCATCGTCAAGCTGTCGAATAAGGATCCCTACGCAACTGAGCGTGGCACGATCTCTATTCCGGCGGCTGAGGGCACGAAGGTTTACCTGGTAACACCAGATGGAAACCGTGTCTTGGTCAATGCCACCTGGGCAGATGGAAAGCTCACTTTCGAGGGCTACTCGCGCTCGACCTACGAGCTGGTTGCCGCTACTAAGCCGGATCCGGGGCCGAACCCGAATCCTGGAACGGATACCTGCACGCCTATTGCTCGCCCAGCTACCCCAGCCACCCCAACCGCTCTGTTGGGTGAAGCAACGGGTGATCGCACTGCCGATCTGTGGTCCGTCGATAACGCTGGTCGCCTCCACTTCTACGTGGGTAAGGCCGATGGTCAGTTGGCATACCGCGGTGTTGTCGGATGTGACATGTCGCAGGTGACGGCGTTGACGCCAATTTCCGACGTCAACGGTGATAACCGCGCCGACGTGCTCGTCCGGTACAAGGATGGTTCGTTGAACTACTACTACTCGGCAGGCGACGGCTTCTTGACCTATGGCAAGAAAGCTGGAAAGAACTGGAACGAGGTTGACAACATCACCTACGTTGGCCGCCTCGGTTCCGACGGGGCACAGTACGTGATCGCCCGCCATGTTGCCACTGGCGATCTGTACCGTTACCTCTTGTCACAAGACGGTCTGTTGAACGGTGTCAAGATCGGTCACGGCTGGTCAGGAATGCGGCAGATCCTCGGTGCCGGTCAACTTGTTGGCGATGGAAATGCTGACGTGATCGGTATTGGTGCTGATGGCGTCTTGTACGCATACAGCGGCACGGATGCACTGACGTTGAAGAATGCTGGCACAGTGGGTCACGGATGGGGAACCTTCCAGATCGCGTTCGTGCCGGGCGACGTCACAGGTGACGGTCTGATGGATCTGTACGGTATCCGAGAAGACGGAAACCTGTTCTTCTACAGCAACGTCGGATCGCAGTATGGCCCTGCCAAGCAGGTTGGTCATAACTGGTCGCCTATGGTTGCCGTTGGCTAATGAGTGACTGCTGGCTAATCGCCTAAGGTGCGCTAACTAGCACAACAATGATTGTGGCGG
>NZ_JBKIWR010000012.1:0-106759 GCF_046599595.1 Trueperella sp. LYQ143
CCGTCGGAGCATAAGCCGGGGTTGTCGTTGGTGAAGTCGGCGGATAAGTCGGTGTTGGTTGCTGGGGAGACGATTACGTATTCGTTTGAGGTGACGAATACGGGTAATGTCACGGTTTCTGATGTGGTGTTGTCTGATCCGATGGTGGGGTTGACGTTTACGAAGGCGTTGGATCCGACGGTGTTGGCTCCTGGTGGTAAGGCGTTGGCGACGGCGACGTATGTGGTGTCGCAGGCTGATGTGGATCGTGGTGTTGTGACGAATACGGCGTCGGTGTCTGGTTTGCCGCCGAAGGTGGGGGAGAATTCTCCTGCTCGGGTTGAGGCTTCGGGGTCGGTGTCGGTGCCGTCGGAGCATAAGCCGGGGTTGTCGTTGGTGAAGTCGGCGGATAAGTCGGTGTTGGTTGCTGGGGAGACGATTACGTATTCGTTTGAGGTGACGAATACGGGTAATGTCACGGTTTCTGATGTGGTGTTGTCTGATCCGATGGTGGGGTTGACGTTTACGAAGGCGTTGGATCCGACGGTGTTGGCTCCTGGTGGTAAGGCGTTGGCGACGGCGACGTATGTGGTGTCGCAGGCTGATGTGGATCGTGGTGTTGTGACGAATACGGCGTCGGTGTCTGGTTTGCCGCCGAAGGTGGGGGAGAATTCTCCTGCTCGGGTTGAGGCTTCGGGGTCGGTGTCGGTGCCGTCGGAGCATAAGCCGGGGTTGTCGTTGGTGAAGTCGGCGGATAAAGAATCCGCTGGAATCGGAGATACTATTACCTACACCTTTACTGTGAAGAATGAAGGTAACGTGACGGTCCATGACATTGCCATCAAGGACGCAATGCCAGGAGTGAAGTTAGCTGAGCTGCCTAAGACGACGTTGGCACCAGGAGAAAGCGTAGAGACTACGGGAACATACGTGGTCACTGCAGACGATGCCTCCAAAGCCTCTCTAGTTAATGAAGCAACAGCCGTCGGTTCACTTCCGGATAGTTCTACGTTGACGGTTACTTCTGAAGTGGCTAAAGCAACTGTCAAGATCGTTGTTCCGCCACCGGCACCAACCCCAGGTAAGCCAGATCAGCCGGCTGTGCCAATTAATCCTCCGGCTAAGCCAGTTCCCGCACCTGGTGGCTCTGGTGGCAGCCTGCCGGATACCGGTATGCATCTGGGCAACCAGTTGCGCAATGCCTTGCTGCTATTGTTTAGCGGTATTGCAATGTTGTTTGCTGGTAAACGACGTCGGAAGGATACGGAGGTATAGCTTGGGCAATGCGCTCGCGAGGAATATCTGCTCGCTCAAGAATTAAGAGCTGATGCAGAGCCATTCCGTCACGAGCTCATCCCAGGGATCCATTCATTAAAGAATGATTGTGGGGTTCGCATATAACTGCGAACCCCACATCTGTATCTAATAATGATCAGGCCTGCCCGGTTAACGTCAGTACCACAAGAGCGAGATTTAAGCTCACAATTAACGCCGCAATAAGACTGGACACTATGCGTAGGACCCGCCCGTCAGCATATCCGCCCATCACATCTCGTTGCCGCGTGTAGTATGCCAAGGGAACAATAGCGAGTGGTATTCCAAAGGAGAGCACTACTTGGGAGACTACGAGAGCCCAGGTTGGTTCTGCGCCCCACCACAAAATGGCAAGCGCGGGGATAATCGTGATGGCTCGTCGTGCCACAACAGGAACTCGGATATGTAGCAACCCTTTCATAATCTCCGATCCGGCGTATGCACCGACGGAGGTGGACGCTAATCCGGAGGCGAGCAACCCGATAGCGAAAATAACGCCGATCCCTGGCCCAAGGGCGGCAGTAATGGCAGCATGCGCCCCGTCAATCGTATCGGTATCAGAACGACCTGCTAAGGCACTCGCAGCTAAGAGCAACAACGCGATATTCACAGCGCCGGCAAGTAAAAGTGCCCACAATACGTCCCAGCGGGATGCGGATAATAGCCGACGTTTTTCTCGGTCTGTTCGAACTTGCCCGTGGCGATCGTTGACGAGTGAGGAATGTAGATAGATGGCGTGCGGCATGACGGTTGCGCCCAGCATAGAGGCAGCCACTAAAACGGTGTCAGTCCCAGCAAAACGCGGAATAAGCCCGTGGATTACCCCATTCGGCGAAGGGGGCGCGACAAAGAGTGCAGAGACGAACCCTAAGGTAATAATCACCAGGAGAGCGATGATGATGCCCTCAAAAAGCCGTTGCCGCCGTCGGTCCTGAACAATGAGCAAGGCGATAGAAACAGCGGCTACTATCACGCCACCCCATAAAAGTGGCAGATTGAATAACAGGTGTAGGGCAATAGCTCCGCCAATGACTTCTGCCAAATCAGTTGCCGCAGCGACGAGTTCGGCTTGTGCCCACATAGCTAGTCGAGCCGGTTTGCTGAGTCGAGCACCTAAGAGCTCTGGCAGGGAAGATCCTGTGACGATGCCGAGTTTGGCGCTTTGGTATTGCACGA
The DNA here is from genome assembly GCF_046599595.1 of Trueperella sp. LYQ143. Taxonomy (NCBI): domain Bacteria; kingdom Bacillati; phylum Actinomycetota; class Actinomycetes; order Actinomycetales; family Actinomycetaceae; genus Trueperella; species Trueperella sp. LYQ143. Next base: position 2,470 of record NZ_JBKIWR010000012.1, read on the forward strand.
TGACGGCCATTGCGTTAGCGAGGACGAGCACCCATACGAGCAGGTAGCCGTAGCGTGCGCCGGCGGTGATATTGGCTGCGACATTGCCAGGATCGACGTATGCCACTGCTGCCACGAATGCTGGTCCGAGCAGAGTCCACAATTTTCCATGCTGAGCTGGGCGAGACACGGTGCTGACTTTCTAAGTAAACAACGACCGGAGGGGCGGTACTCCGATTCCCTCATTGTAGCCGCGCTCCTGCATAGAATAAATTCCTCAGGGCCCGGATGTATGGATTTGAATTGATGGCGGGATTTCACGCCAGACTATGGAGATGAGGGGATATCTGCACGCGGGCGGGGTGCATCGTGGCAGGAGCAGGAATGGTGTAGTGTGCTCTGTGCTCTGTGCTCTGTGCTCTGTGAATTATTGCGTTTAGGTGTGTGGACGGCAAACGTGCGGAAACTAAAGAGGGCACAGAAAAAGAAGCCGGAAAGCAGAATCTGAAAGCAGAATCTGAACGTAGCTTCCGTGCGAGGACGTAGAGCGAAATGGTTAGTCCGTGTGCTCTGTGCCTCTTTTCTGTTCCCCGAAGTTGTGCCGGTACGCGAGAGGCCTGCCCTTCTATCGCCTGACGATTATTGCTGCGGGATGAAAGCACATAGCCTGCTGTGGGTAGCACAAAGAAGGCAAAATCCTAGGAAAGCCCAGGGAAAGCCATGAAATCAAGGAAATAAGAAAGACGGGGGGAGCGAGAAACTCAGGTGGGAAAAGAGAGGAACAAAGAGTAACGGAAAGCAGGAAAGCTAAGAATCCGCGAGCGCATAATACGGACTAGGAGAAGATGAGATGGGAGGAGATGGCACGAACTTCCTATGCTCATATCTCTTAGATCGGTTATAGTGATGGGGAAATGTTCGCACTGTTAAGGAGAGTGTCATATATGGCTACCCCCCCCTCGCAGGTCAGCAGGTAGCGCCTGAAGTTACGGCATCGAATACGGAGGCCAAGAAGCCGTTTTATAAGAAATGGTGGTTTTGGCTGATCGTGGTCATTGCGGTAGCGGTGATTGCCACGCAAATGAGCGGCGGATCGAAGTCCGAGGATCAATCCGGCGCAAGTAGCTCATCGACGAGCCAGACAAGCCAAGATAGTGGATCGGCAACGTCAGAAGATCAGGGTGCGTCAACGGAAAGCGAAACGGAAAGTGAGCAGAAAGCAGCCGCGCCTGAGTTAACCGTCACGGTGACTGATCTGACGAAGGCCTATCAAGAAAACGAATTGGCTGCCGATAAACAGTACAAGGATAAAGTTATCCAAGTCACCGGAAAGATGGACCAGGTGACGGATATTCTCAACCACAAGACTCTGTTTTTAGGTAGCGGCGAGCAGTTTGCAATTCATGGCGTCTCGTGCCCAATTTCCGATGAGCAGATTGATAAAGCGGCAGGATTGAGCAAAGGTGCAGATGTAACTGTTATCGGCACAGTAGATGGATTTGATCAGCTCAATGTCGAGTTGTCGGACTGCGTTATTCAGTAACGGCTAAAAAATACACCTCGGTGCGGTTATCTGTGCGATGTATGGGTACTGCTGAAATCGTGTGCGCGCGAGGAATAGTTAGCGCAGGCGGCAGATAGGTAGCGCAGATATTGCGGTAATGACGGAAGAGGTCTGCTGATTGGCTGCTTCTTCGGGCATTGCGCGTATAGATAGCCGTGTTGGGGCAAATATCGTCGATGTGGGGGTGCAAAACGTTGCGCCCCCACATGTGTTCCTCACATTTATTTTTTATCCCGCCAAAGGCGAGGTTGGCTGGGCACGAACTTCGCCAGATCCGCGCGGGATGAGATGTACTGGTAGTTCAATAAGCTCTGGCTTGCCGGTTACTGTGCCGTCAAGGCGGTCGAAGATTCGCTGTGCTGCCAGAGTGCCAATTTTGGATACGTCTTGAGCGACGGCGGTTAGCGGGGTGGGGAATAGGTCGGCGTATTCAATATCGTCGAAGCTAACGATTGCTACTTGGTCATTTAATCCCAAGCTGGTAACGAAGCGCATTGCTTCTGCGGCCAGGTTGTTTCGGGCTGCGAGGAATGCGGTAACAGGTTCTGGGGCGTGAACCAGGGCGGTGATTTGTTTGCCCAGCCCAGACAGGTTGCGAATATTGGTCAGGTGATAGCTGGGATTTGGCGTGATACCGGCTTCCGTCAGGGCGTCAAGGTAGCCTTTCTGGCGCTCTTGTGCGGTTTGGATGGTTGATAAATCGCCGATGAATCCGATTCGGCGGTGGCCGTGTGCAAGTAAATGTTTGATGGCGAGTTTTGCTCCGGCATAGTTTTGGCTAACGACGGCGTCTGCGATGAGAGGGGTGGGCTGACGATCAATAAATACGACGGGGATTGTATTGGCAACGCCGGTGAGCCACTCTTGATTTGCCCCGACGGAGGCGATGATGAGTCCGTCAATTTGGCGTTGCATGAGACGTTGAACATAGTCTTGTTCGCGTTCGATGTCATCTTCGGTGCTCACTGCCAGAACCATGACGTTGCGTTCATGGGCAACCTGTTCGATGGCGGCGTGAATAACTGAATCGAATTCGTTGGCGACGGAGGAGATGACCAGGCCGATGGATTGGGTTCGCCGGTCGGCTCTGCGCAGGGATCGTGCGGAAAGATCGGCTTGGTAGCCGAGTTTTAGGCAGGCTTGTTTTACTTTTTCTGCGGTATCCTTGCCGACGCCGTATTCCTTGTTAATTGCCCGAGAGACGGTTTTGACGCTCACTCCGGCTAGGGCGGCTACCTCTTTGATGGTAACGCGCTGTTGACGATTCATATCTCAAGTATGCCGTGAAAAAGATTTTAATGAAACTTTGCTATTGACAACGTTTACCATCGTCAGTATTGTTAAGACAACGTTGTCAGATAACGTTGTCTGATCCGTTAACTCCGTCGCACAGCCTCGTATGTGCCACATAATCCATAAACAATCGCACTCGCGAGAGGAAATAAAATGAGCGAAACCAAAGCCGCTCCGGCAAAGGCGAGTTCGCTAGTAAAACGTAGCGCCATTGTTGCCGCTATCGGTGGCCTCATCTTCGGTTTTGACACGGCAGTCATCTCCGGAACAACCACCGCACTTGAAGCCAAGTTTGACTTAAGCTCGTCGGGCCTTGGCTTTACTGTCGCCATTGCAACGATCGGTACCATTCTCGGTGCTTTAGTTGCTGGCAATCTCGCAGATCGTCTCGGTCGGCGCAAGGTCCTATTCATTATCGGATGTCTATATCTTCTTGGCGCGTTGGGAACTGGTTTAGCTCCTACGCATGTCGTACTGCTGATCTTCCGTTTTATTGGTGGTATTGGCGTGGGTATGTCCAGTGTGGTTGCCCCGATCTACACGGCAGAGATTTCTCCTGCCGCAGTTCGCGGTCGCCTCGTTGGGCTGGTTCAGTTCAATATTGTGCTCGGTATTCTGGTTGCCTATGCTTCCAATGCTGGTATCCGTAAGATCTTTGACGATGACGTTGCCTGGCGCTGGATGCTCGGTGTGATGGCGATTCCGGCTGTGATCTTCCTCCTCCTGTTGGCTTTCGTGCCGGAAACTCCGCGCTGGTTGTTTGATAACGGTAAAGACGCAGAGGCGACGCGCGTCAGCCGGGCATTGTGCAATTCCCAGGAAGAATCCGATATGCAGATCGCGGAAATTCGCAAGCAAATGGCAGAGGACGCTGCCGTTGCGGGTGCGCATATCCCGTTCTTCACCAAGCGTTACCGTAAGCCAATCCTTATGGCTTTCCTGATTGCTATGTTTAACCAGCTCTCCGGTATTAACGCCATCTTGTACTACGCCCCAGTTGTTATGCAGCAGGCGGGTGCTTCGGAAGATAGCTCGTATCTGATGTCGATTGCTGTCGGTTTGATGAACCTGGTGGCAACTATGATCGCATTGACGGTTATTGACCGCCTGGGTCGTCGTCAACTGATGATCGTCGGCTCGTTGGGCTACCTCATCAGCTTGGGCTTCCTGGCAGTTGTTATGTTCAAGTACGAAGGTCATTTCAACAGCACCTCGTCGGTTCTCGTGCTCATTGGTTTGCTAGTGTTCATCGCTGCGCACGCTTTCGGGCAAGGCTCGGTTATCTGGGTGTTTATCTCGGAGATTTTCCCGAACCGAGTGCGCGGTCGCGGTCAATCCCTTGGGTCGATGACTCACTGGGTGTTCGCGGCGCTGACCACTTACGCATTCCCGCCGATGATCGACGGTTTAGGTGGTGGAACAGCGTTCTTGTTCTTCTTCCTGTTCATGGGCGGTCAGTTGTTCTGGGTGCTCAAGGTGATGCCGGAAACAAAGGGAATTCCGCTCGAAGAAATGGAATCCCGACTTGGCCTATCCCAGTAAGATAGGTCACGGCAGAGGGGAGAGAAGAGATGAACGGCGCAAATCGACCTGTGTTGTGCCTCGGTGAAGCCCTGGTAGATGTTGTTAACCGCGACGGAGAAGTCACCGAACACGTCGGAGGCAGCCTGCTCAATGTGGCTTGTGTTATCGCTCGGTTGGGCTACCGCTGTGCAATCGGTGCCTGGTGGGGTGACGATAAGTTCGGCAAAATGATCTCTGCGTATGCGGAGGAGCATAATGTTGAGATTGTTCCGGGGAGCGACCATGCTGAGCGCACCACCGTTGCGTATGCCACCCTTGATGAGAACGGGCGGGCCAGTTACGAATTTGACCTGTTGTGGGATGTTCCCCAGCTTCCACCGGCTGACGAACTTCGTCATCTGCACGTCGGAAGTATTGGGGCGACGTTGGAACCAGGAGCGCAGAAAGTCCTGCAAGCGGTCAAACAGATGGCCATTCGGGGAACGGTCTCCTATGATCCGAATGCTCGTCCGGCCATCATGGAATCTCCCGAGCTGGTTCGTGATCGGATAGAGTCCATCATCGCGTTATCAGATCTCGTTAAGGCCTCAGATGAGGATATCCAGTGGCTCTACCCGGAGCGCCCGGTTGAAGATGTTATGCGTCATTGGCTGAGCCTTGGTGCCGGCATGGTGGTGGCAACTCGGGGGCCGTGGGGTGCCTATGCCATGTTGAGTAGCGAACGAGACATGCTCGTCATTGACCCGCTCAATATTGAGATGGTCGATACGGTGGGTGCTGGAGATTCCTTTATGGGAGGCCTGATCTCTGGTTTGTTGGATGCTCGCCTGCTGGGAGGTGCAGAAGCAAAGAATGCTCTGCGGCAGGCGCGTTGGGCTGATGTGCAAACTGCGTTACACCGAGCCACGATTACATCTGGCCTGACGGTTAGCCACTCCGGTGCTTATGCTCCGACGTATGACGACGTGGCACAAGTGCTGGCGGCGAATCCTAAGCTGCATTAAAGCTGTGGGGTGAAGCTCTAGTAAACGCATCGGTCTACGGGTGTTGGGAGACTTGGCGGCATGGCTGCGAGTCTCCCAACATCATTTTGTGTGGAAAGTCGGTTGGTGTTGGGGTACTGCTAAGCAGTTCGTCGGTGCTGCATAGAGGGCAGTGTGGTAAGGGGACAAATGCGGGCGTGCTTAACTGGGTGTTAACGGATACAAAAACTACTAAGAGAGAAGCGCGCCCAAAAAGATAAATTGGAGCTATAGGATCAATAACGCTGTCAGAGGTTTCGCCCTGGAGTTATTGGTTATAGCAGTCGGTTTTAGCGCTCTGAGATGCGCGAGTGTGATTTATGTGCGCCGCGTGCCCTGATTATCTGCAACTAGATAGTAGGGCAACGCATTGAATCGAGATGTGGTTTAGCTACTCGCCGTCGGTAAATACGTGATCGGAGACGTCAATGCGGTGGAAGTTCTGATGCGAACGCGACGCCGTCGGACCCCGTTGACCGTGATAATGCGAGCCAAGTGAACCTTGCCCATAGGGCTGTTTGGCGGCGCTGGAAAGTTGGAAGAAGCAGAACTGGCCAACCTTCATGCCTGGAAGCAGTTTGATCGGCATGGTAGCAGTATTGGACAGTTCAAGGGTGACGTGACCGGAGAATCCAGGATCAATAAAACCGGCGGTCGAGTGTGTGAGCAGACCGAGCCGACCGAGCGAGGACTTACCTTCTAGTCGGGCAGCAATATCGTCGGATAATGTGATGTGCTCATAGGTGGAGCCGAGTACGAACTCGCCAGGATGCAAAATGAAATGCCCGTCGGCCGGTACCTCAACTAGGCGGGTAAGTTCTGGTTGAGGCTCAGCGGGGTCGATAACGGGATACTTGTGATTATCGAATAGCCGAAAGAAACGGTCTAAATGAATATCCACTGACGAGGGCTGGACCATTTGCGGGTCCCACGGTTCGAGCACAATGCGCCCGTCCACCACGGCGGCGGTGATGTCACGATCTGAAAGCAGCACGTGGTTATTGTGTCACGGCTGAGAGCTAGGTGCATCTCGTATTGAGGTATTTGGAATAGGCGAACTGACGGTGCTGGTTATTTGAGTGATAGCGCTGGGTGCTGTTTGCTAAAGAGTTGGTAGTGGGAGGCGGGTTAGGAGGGGGTAATGAGCGGAGAAAGTAAGGTCAATTATGAAAAATGGTCATGCCTCGTCGTGAATACGTGTGCGGGTAGCTTTCTTGGGGTATTGGAAGTAAAAGACGGGGAGGTTTCGTGGTGGGGTAAAGGCAGGGAGATTTCGGAGGGGTTTGGCTGGCGAATGGTAGGGGCAGCTCGTGGCGGGGAAGTGTTGGTGTGAATGGGCTGGGGTAAATGGGCTGGTAGTGGACTGGCTGCGCGAGAGTTGGTGGTGGCAAGTGAAAGGCCTGAAGTCAGCGGCGAGCTGGTGGTGCGGTAAGGAATAGGGCGATAAGGAGTAGTGAAAGACCGCATGAATGGAATATATGTTTCGAGCCTGAAGTGGGCATAGGGAACGCCTTGCGGCATTTTATGCGGTTTTGGGGTGGGCTCGATTGTGAATATGTTTTTTTTGGGGGGGGGGTGAAGGGTGCAGGTAATTTGGGTAAGGTATGTGCTCTCGCGCTGTGGTTAGGCAGTTGGATGCGGATAGCATTTGGCAACTGGGAGTGTAATTACATATGATCGGAGGGTACTCATAAGAGTGCTTGCGCGAATACGCGGGCGTGATTGTGTGGCGTGAAGGCGCTGTGCAGGTCAGGTTCTTGTTCGGCGGATCTCCCCGGTGGGTGTGCTGGCGCGGTGCAAGTGCTTATGAGCTGATCTGCGGGTGTAGTTCATCGGTAGAACGGCAGCTTCCCAAGCTGCAGAGGCGGGTTCGACTCCCGTCACCCGCTCCACTTTCACGTCGTATTTGATAAGCCCCTGGTTGCGTTGGAGTGTTGGCACTTCGCCTCATCCGCGCTCATTCCAAATATCATCACTCGTCTTTTAGAGAGTGTTTTCACCAGATCCTCCATCCCAAACGGAGTGCCTGCCGTCTCCTACTTTAGATCATCACCAACGCCTGGGCCGTAGCCTGATCGCCAGGCAGCGTGGTGAAGCTAGGTGTATATGCCGGATTTGAAGTCTTTAATAATCTCACTCGCGCCGTCGTTTGCATAGAGGATGGCTTCTGCGATTTCGATGGAGAGTTCGGCGCTGATGGATTTGGCGAGTTGTTTTTTGGAGTGGCGTAGGTTTCCTTACCGGAATCGTTTCGGTGATGGTGGCGTAGTAGAGCTCATCTAAATCAATAGCGGCTATGGTGTGGATCCTTTCTTAAGTGTTTGGCGTTGGTGATGGCCCGGGCGGATAGGCAGAGGCTTGGTAGAATTGAGGAAGAACATAGTCAGTGTCGAGTTAAAGGTGACGTGGATAATGACAGTGGACAACACTCCAACGATTGACCAGTTCCGTCCTATCGTTTTGCGGGTTCTTGCTGACGGGCAGGAGCGGTCCTTCAAAGAGGTGTGCGAGCTTGTTGCCATGCACATGCAGCTTCCTGCAGATGTTCGAGCTGAACGGATTGCTTCGGGTCAACAGCGATACGTCAATCGAATTAACTGGGCATGTTCTGCCCTGACTCAGGCAGGTTTAGTGGATAGGCCACGTCGTGGCCATTACCGTATTACAGGCAATGGACGTATTGTTGATCAACGGTCACTGGGTGAGTATTCCGAGAAAGATATGCTTGAATGGCCGGCGTGGCAGTCATATCAAGAAGAGATCATTGAGCGGCGTCACGCACGAGGTGACGCCCTAGAGCCTATTCCCACTGGGGAGGATATGAGTGACCCGCTTGAGGCATTAACTGCAGGTGAGCGTGACTTCAACACTCAAACCGAGACAAAACTGCGTAAACGCCTACAAGAGGCCTCACCAGAGTTCTTCGAGCGCGCTGTTATAGATGTCTTATGGGCGATGGGCTATGGCGGTAGCCACGGAGAGAAACAGCACGTTGGACGTTCCGGGGATGGCGGCATTGACGGAATCATTCGTCAAGATGCTCTGGGATTGTCCAACATCTACATCCAAGCCAAACGCTATTCAGACTCCAACAAGGTCGGCGAACCTGAAATCCGCAACTTTATTGGTTCCCTTGTTGCCAAGGGTGCAAGCCTTGGTGTTTTTATTACAACCTCTACATTCCAGCCTGCCGCGCAAAAGACTGCTGAGCGTTACCAGCCCGGCAAGATTGTCCTCATCGATGGCATTAAGCTGACCTCTTTGATGCTTGCCTACGGTGTGGCTGTTCATAAAGCCCACGAGTTCACGCTCTACGAAATCGATGACGACTTCTTCGACGAAGAGCTCACCTAACCATCTGCAGGTCGCCGTTATTTCGATGGCGTAGTGCTGAATCCTGTATCCGGTTCAAAAAGCACATACCGTCGGCAAGTGATCGTCACAACGGCGTTGATAAGCGCCTTGATGATTCGTTTACGTAGGGGCAAGTTGCCTGTGGTGAACAAAGCGAGGTGGACTTCCTCGACTTGACCTTGATCTCGGAGTGTTGTCTGGGAACAGCTCAAATGAGTCAGTCAGCGGTGTGGCGATCAGATATATGGCAGGTGCTGGGTGAACAAACCAACCTCAAACGGGACACTTAGCCCGTCAGTGACCGCACGCAGCGTTTCGAATCGAAAGTGATCGTTTATGCTTTCACCCGATCAATCGTTGACGTGAGAGCCTGTTTCATCGCCTCGGTCGCGGGTTGGGAGCGGTGGTGTGAGAGAAAACAGTCTGGTTGGCTGATTACTACGTTCGTGTTCGAGAATGTTGATCAATGCATTGGAACGGGCATGGTCCCGATTTAAGTAAACCTGACCTTCACGTTATAAACATCCTGGGAGTTCACTCGCACGGCGGTCGTGCCAAGCCGCCCAGGAGGTGACCTGTGGAACGAGACGGCAGTTTCATGCCGTGTCCGATCGCCACATTCAGGCTGGCGCTGAGAAACTTTCCGAGGTCGAATCAGACAAGTAAGGGCGGTTGCCGGAGCAGGCGAAAAGGTTCGCCGATGCCTGATCAACATGCGTTGTTATCTTCTTCTGATGCTCACTGGTGGTTGGTCTGCCACCCTCCGCAACCTTAGAAAACAACCTGCCAGAATCATCGAATTAAAGATCAAAGACGAAAGGTCATTGCGTTTAAGAAAATACGTCCTGCAGCTCTGCCTAGCGCGATTTTGGCATGGCTTTGTGTGCTCTTGAGCCAGAGCTAAACACAGCTATCACAAAATCTGGCTTCTCTCTAGCTACTAGGTTTAGTCGGTTCTGCACCCACCCAACCCCTTGTAGCCACGGATCACCAAACATCCAGAGATTACTTATGAATACTTTGCTTAGGTCAGAAAATTGCCGGAACCCCTACGGTAAAACGCATGATAATTGCCGTGGCTACTAGGGGGAATAAAAAGGCTGGCCATTTGTATTTCAGTTCCATCTTGCTTATATACGCAGTAGTCGTAATTGCGCTAAAAATAATAAGAGGAATGAGATAAATAGCGTCTTTTTCCTGTGATACTCCTTCAAAGGCTAGCCGACCTGCAACCACCAGTGCGATAGCTATTACGCTGAGCCAGCAATATCGAAAAATAGGCTTCATCTGTTTTCTCCTTGTTTCCGCAGAACCGCTGGAAGCATAAACAAAAGATGAATAACAAGATATGCCACAGCAAATACTGCAAACCAGATGAGCGCATTAGTTACACTCCATCCTGCTGGTTTGACGAGAAAAGCAATAAACATGCCAAGTAATCCAGTCACAATATCTGGAATATGATTTTTTAAATTTTCCATTTTTATGCCTTTTCCAGATTTATTTTTCGTCACTTTGTGCAATCTAGGATTCTCTTGGTGAAAGAATAACTGGTTCGTGCAGAAATGTTAAGGTCTCGGTTACTAACGTTTTGGCGGGCGAGAGCAAGACGAAACTACTTTGTAGAAGAAAAGAAAATCTTTCGTATCCTCAAAATCGCGCCACTAGGCTGTGGCTCCATACGCAAACTAATTGAGCGAATCGGCTGCAAAAGCCATCAGCCGCACCGGGCGAATGTGACGCTGTTCAGGTCGTGGTCAAGTGTGATTAGGCTTAGAAAGGTGCCATTTGACGAGGAAGAATGCAATCGTTCGGTTAATGGCGGAGATGTGCTATTCGGTAAGGGAAGGCTGTTATTCGATAGGAAGAGGCCGCTATTCGGTAGGAAAAGGTTTGCTATTTGGCAGGGGTGACCCAGTATTTAGTAGGGGGACCGGCTTAGTAGTTGTGATAAACCGCTATTTAAGCGTGACAATGAAGCGTTATTTATGTGGGAGGCTGAGCTGTTATTTAAGTGAGATGATGTCACTATTCAGTAGGAGGATGACCGCTACTCATTAGGAGGATGACCCGCTATCTCCCCGGAATTGTAGATGAGTGGGGGGGGCAGGGCCTTTTCGTTAAAATAGAGCCTCTTTTCGTTAAAACGGAGCTACTCCTTGTTAAAAACAGTGATACTTCTTGTTGTTAAAGGTGTCCAATCCGTAAGCCGTTCTAAGGCTTAGCTGTTGCGACTATGAATCTTCAGCTCATTAGATGCCTCAAAATTGATAGTGGATTGAGCTAACGGGTAAACCTCCTGGCATTTCGAGCTGGTGTATCGGAGTCGAGAAAGGTCTTGATCCACAGCGCCAGGCGTAATCGCCATCGCCCATGATCCGGCGGCCTCGGCCAGATCCGGTTCAAGATAACCCATTTTCACCACAATGACGTCATACTCGTCAAAAGTACGGATTCCAGCGTTGTTAAACATTTCAAGCCGTCCATATTGAGTTCGACCTTCAGTTACGATTATGGATACGCCTCCTGTTTGTACGTCTACGTCAAGCAGTGCCGAGCGTTTACCCTGAGGGCAGTGAAAGACCTTCCGCACTCTTGCAGTGCCGGCAAACGGCGATCCATACTGGGGTGCGAGCTTGCCGCCGAGAGAAAAGCTAATTGTTTTCCCTTCTTGGCAGAACGCTGACTGCGCTACCTCTGGGTCATAGATTGCTGCAACGAGAATTCGTTTTTCCGATCCTTTGTTTTGGTGCTGCTTAAATAATTCATTGAGCACAACAACGAGATCGCCAATACCTCCAGCGCCGGTGTTATCGCCAGTATCGGAGATGAAGAACGGTTTTTCCGCTGCTTGAAGCGCTGTTGATACTGCCGTCTCGCAATCAACGGCTGGTCCAACAAACTCGAATGCGTCTTTTCTATCCCAAAACGCATTAGCTAGCCGTATCGCCTCGCTTTGTGCTACCTCGTGAGAGTCTGCGGATACAACTACAGTTCCGCGGCAACGATCCTCATCTCCCCAAGGAAATCCCATCCAGATTGCGGCATCCAGCACTGAGGCATGTGCTTCGCTGCGGTCAATTTCCAGATACAGACTCTTGCCAGGTTCAACAACCGTTGAGGTTTTTTCGCCAGGTAACAAAATGGGTACCGAAATTTTAGCGGTGTAAATTGGACGCTTTGTTTTCAGTGAATCAGTGAGGATACGCGCTGCTCGATAGCGGGTTTCGAGTGCATCGATATGCGGTGCTGTGCGATAGCAAGTGAGCAGATCGCAGGATTCGAACAGGGCGTCGGAAATATTGCCGTGCAGATCCATAGTGGCGCTAATCATCGCCTTTTGACCGACGATTTCTCTAACGGTTGCTGCGAGAGAACCTTCGGCATCGTCAAGACCTTCAACCAATGCGGCGCCGTGGATGTCCAGCAAAACCCCATCCAACCCTTCTTGTGCGGCCTCTGATAGCTTCGAGGTGAATTTATGGAAGAAATCCTGGTAGAAATCGGCTGCTATAGGGCCACCTGGTAAAGCTCGCATGTGAACTAGAGGGATCCATTCCACACCAGGTATTGGCTCGACAATCGCTCCTCGTTCTTGCTCTCTACGTGTTTCACCGGAGGATTCGTCACCGGCAATAAACGGGTAGGAGTGTAGGAGTTCCTTTCCCTCAAGGACGTGAAAATCTGCGCTTCCGGAGCGATAAGGGGTGAAAGCTGATGACTCAATATGAAAACCGCCGACCGCGATACGCATCTTTTCCTCGCTGATTCCACTACGAAATGTATGCAATATTATCCGTCCTTCTACCTGCTGGAAGGCTGAAGCAACGCCGTGAGCTCGTCGTTATTCTGGAAAAATGCAGGTCACATCAGGGAAACCTAAAAAAGCAAATGAACTCATCGCAGTCGATCCTTTGCAGATGCGGGGCATTACCGCGAGGCGTATGACTGATTTTTACTGCAGAGCGGAGGTGTGGCGGGAAATTTGGGATAGCGACGCATTTGGGATAGCGGCAAAGATGGGCTGACGATAAATTTGAGACGGCGGCAAAGTCGGTAGTTGTGGTCAGATCTCTTACCGATTCCATGTATATCCCTGTTTATCTGCCGTTTAGGTGCAGTTTATAGGTGTTTTTGCAGGCCTTCGTGCCCTGAAGGGATGGGGTACTAACTGACGGACAACCCGTAGGCAATCCCCATGTGACTGCCTAGACGATGCCTTTGCGCACTGCATGTACCGCAATTTGCACTCTATTGCGCATGTGCCATTTGGTCATTACTGATCCAAGCCGCTTTTTCACGGTTCCTTCTGAGATGTGGATGCGCTCTGCAATTTCCTCATTGGATAAGCCCTCTACAACGAGGCGTAGCACATCAATTTCCCGAGGGGTGAGTTGAGGATAAGCAATCTTAGGTGAAGAGCATCCAAGTTCATTCAATATGATGTTCGCTGCGTGGCTGGATACTACTGTCTCCCCACGCATTACGCTGCGCAGGTTCTCATGTAACCGATCAGCGGGTTCGTTCTTATTTAAATATCCCCACGCTCCGTTTCTCAGTGCTGCGAAGAGATTATCGCCGAGTTCGGATACCGTCAGCATAACTACTCGAACATCAGGATTATCGCTCGAAATGAGTTTAGTTGCTTCAATACCGTCAATCTCTCCTTCCATTCGTACATCCATCAATATGATGTCTGGTCGTAGGATGGCTGCTTGACGGATGCCGTCAGCACCAGAATTGGCGATACCGACAACGTCGAAATCGTCCCAACGCGAAAGCAAAACTTCCATGCCTTGGCAAAAGAGCACATGGTCATCAACAATGAGGAGACGATATGGTGTAGATGGTTTTTCAGTCAATGTCACCTGGTTAACCCCTCCTCATAGAGCAGTGGCACACTCACAAATACTGTAGTTCCTTGACCTGCTGCGGAACTGACGCGGAACTGGCCATGTATTTGATCTACTCGTTCTTTCATGATTTGCAGTCCGAGCCGTGCCCCCTCGATAGCTTGGACGTCAAAACCTACTCCGTCATCAATAACCTGCATGACTATCCGAGTCGCAGAGCAATCTAACGTAACATCGACGCGATGCGCGTTAGCGTGAAGCAAAATGTTATTCAGTGATTCACGCAGCACACGAGCTAGCGGCGAGGCAATAGCAAGAGGAATCGAGTTTTGTCGATTGCCCGTCACATTCAGTGCAGTTTGGACGTCGGTGCGTTGTGCTAGTGCATTCAGGCGCTCGCGGACAACATCAATAAAATTGCCATCAATCATGTTCGCGTCGCGACGTAGCCCGAGCATAAGACTGCGCAAACCTTGCTGAGCTTCCTGCAGCATTGTTTTCAGCCGGATAATATCTTCATCTAGCCCAGAACAGTCACATTCTTGCGCGTCAATATCGAGCGTCTCAAGCGCTAATCCTAGGGCGGCGAGATCTTGGGAAATATCAGCATGCAGCTCGTCGCCCATTCGGCGGCGTTCAACGAGAGCGCCAATCTCGCGATTGCGTTCACGTGTCTGCCAGGCATAAACAAATTGCCCAAGAATCCTTCCGGTAGTGGCAAAGAAGCGCGCCTGTTCTTCGTCCATGTCGTATTGATCGTCAAAGGTCAATAGGACGGCCCCGAGGTGGCGCCCATCGGCACACAGCGGTAACACTATTCCGGATTCGCTGAACCAATCACGGAAACGCTGCGGAAAAATCTCCCAGGCCTGAGATCCGATGAGTGAGCGAGCCGATACTGGCCATTCCCGTTCATTAATCCACGGCGGGCGTACATGCATCCATGCTGGCATCGTCTCGAAACCTGCTGGGAGAAGGTGTGCTTGTTTATCGCGTAGTAGCACCAATCTCGTCTTTGATAGATCCAAAAGATAGGTTGGAGCGAGCTTTGCGCCGGTTAGAGATTTGAGAATGGAAATGGCATTATCCCAAGATGTAACCGGATTTTCTGACCAATGTAGCATATCGCTGATCTCGATAAGGTCAGTTATGGTGCCGTGCCTAATGGTGTTCATAGTAGCCAATGTACTCAATGAGATTAGCCTTGGCGGAAGGCAATTCCAAACCCACCCCTAGGGTAGTGCCACTTAAGTACACCCGAGGGAACGACTGCCAGGCATGTGCCACATTCAAAACATGCTGCATACCCAACTCCGATTGAGCCATCTGCTTTACGAGAGTAAACGTGGGCTGGGCAGACGTTAATGAGGGTTTCGTCGCTACCTGTTTGCTTGGCGAGTTCTTGATTGACTTCGATATGTGATTCCTCTTCGTCAAGCTGATAGACGTTTGAGCCGATACGTTCCTCAACATTTCCAAACATTAGGGTTTCTCCTCGCGGTAAGTTGGTAAGTTATAGGGCTCGTGTAGCATGCCATGCGTCTTTCGCAATCGTCAGCAAGCCAATTCCTGAGCGTTTGATCGCTCGCAGTGCAATAGAGACAGCGCGCTTACGAGGGGTGGTATCCAAAGTGAATAGCTCGTTAAAAATATCAACGGCAAGTTTTCCATAGCTCTTATACATTCGTTCGTTTTCGAGGAATGCGGGAGTTCGCTGGTACGTTGCCATATCTTGACCTAAGAATGAATCTGCTAATGCTTGACGGTAAACAGTAGTGAGATCTTCCGTGTAGTTTTCATCTGTTAATGCCTGATTAACTATTTTTGCCGCGCATCGAGCACTCTCGGTTGCTAAATCCATGCCGCGTATCGTTAAGCCAGTGTTCAGTGTGAACCCTGCCGCGTCCCCGATTAAAAGAATACCTGGACGTGCAATCGCTTGTTTAACCATTGCGGGGCCGTTCTCGATGGTTAAATGAGAACCGTATTCTAAGAGATCTCCTCCTTTGATTAAGGGTTTTATCGTGGGGTGAGAGAGGAAATAATCGTGGATATCTGAGGCTGATTTGCCGGACGCAACCAGATCGTCTAAGCGCAATACGACGCCTAAAGAAATAGACTCAGTGTTGGTGTATAAAAATGCTCCTCCGCCAATTCCTTGTGTACAGTCGCCCACCATCGCGTAGGCAACGCCATCGTTTTCACTGAGGTGGAATCTTTCTTCGATTTTCTCTTTGGGTAGGCCAATAACTGATTTAACTCCGATTGCAAGATGGGAAAGTTTTTCTTGCTGACGCATCCCAAGCGAACGCGCTACAAAGGAGTTCACGCCATCGGCAGCAATCGTCATACGAGCACGGATTTCGTCACCGTCAACCTCAATACCTTTTACAACGCCGTCTTCCACAATGAGCTTTTCAATGAGGAACCCTGGCATTAACGTGACGCCAGAGTTTTCGGCTTGTTCGGCAAGCCACGGATCTAAACGGGCGCGCAGTACGCTCACCGCATTGACGGGTTCGCCTAGACGCTGATCATAGTAGTCAACCCCGACGCTGGAGGTCTCGTTAATAAAGTGTATGCAGTTGCGAGTGATACGGCGTTCTACTGGCGCTACGTCGGCAAAGTTGGGGAAAATCTCTTCTATCACCCGTGAATAAAAGATTCCGCCGGAAAGATTCTTTGAACCTGGTTCATTGCCGCGTTCGACGAGCAAAACTTCGTGCCCTTGATCGGCTATTAGCTTTGCGCATACTGATCCGGCAACACCAGCTCCAATGACGATTACGTCAAAATCTACTTCTTCAGCCATCGTTTTCCCTTCAAGGAGTAACCCCGGGCAAGATGGAGTGCTTGTTGGTAATTCAGGAAAAGTACCCCGACCTTGCCCGGAGAATGAATGATTTACAGTTCGCCGGCGTGAATACGCGCGTTAATATCATCGGCGCTGAGCCAGCCCGAGGTTAACGCGAAACCGTTAGCTGTGCCGGGAACGGTCAAAGCATAGGCTTCGCCATACATGCCGCCCGCATCACAGCCCACTACATATAGGCCACGCACTGGTTCGCCACTATCGTTGAGTGCCCGCATTTTATCGTCAATACGTAGCGCGCCCATCGTAATCATTGCGCCAGTTTCCATCTTGATGGCGTAGAAAGGACCAGTTTCTACGGCGTGTAAATACTTCGCATTCTTGTGGAACTTACTATCTACGCCACTGTGGCAGGCTTCGTTATAATCTTTGACTTCGCCGGCAAGAATATCCGGGTCAACGCCCATCTTCTGTGCCAATTCGGCAATAGTATCGGCGGATACAACATTTTCGCTATTTTCAGCGTCTGCGGCTATTTCCGTCGGAAGGTTAACGAGCTTTTCGTAGTTGCGCACGTAAATGCCCAATCCGACTTCGTTACCGTTGTTGACCAGATGATCGATCGTTGCTGAATCGAGAACCATCCAATAGAAGGATCCGGGAAGGGCGGCAACAACATCGCCTGCGAAACCGAAATTCAGCCCGACCGTCTCGTCAGTGAAGCGATAGCCCTCGGAGTTTACCCAGAAATATGGCTGCATACCGGCATTATTGGTATGTGACGTGACCGTCTTATTCCGCATAAAGGGGAAAAGTAGTGATGTGCCAATGGAGGGGCTGAGGCTACCTCCAGCCTGCAAAACCATGGTGATCCCATCGCCAGTATTTCCTGGACTTCCTACAACGATGAGCTTTTCGCCAATGGGATGCTTATAGAATTTATTGAACATCTCGGGGTTTGATGCGTACCCTCCAGTACCGACGACGACAGCTTTTGCGCCCAACATGACTTCTTCACCGTCGGCGTCGCAGGCTCGCACGCCAATGACTTTCCCGTCCTCTGTGAGAATCTCCTTGGCCGGAGTTTCAGTGAAAATATCGACTCCGTGGCGTCGCGCATCGGCTTCCAGCAGAAGAAGTAACTGTGCAACCTCGCCTTTTGGCAAGTGCCATGTGACCAGCTCGCCAGATTGTTCTGGGGCGGTAATCGTCACTTCCTCATATTCCGCGCCAATATCCTCACGCATGCGGCGAATTGTTTCAGCCGCATTTTCAACGAATCGGGAGACGAGTGCGGGCTCTGCGCGCCAATGACTGTAATCGAGATAGGTGCGGAATGCTTCGTCTTTCGTGACGGTAATTCCACGTTTTTCTTGTTCATCGGATTCAAAGGCGGCATGCCCCTCAGCGAAAGCAGAGGATCCGCCTAACTGTGGCATCTTTTCTAACAGAGCCACGCTGAGACCGTGGCGGGCTGCGTACACTGCACATGACTGCCCGGAGGCGCCAGAGCCAAGCACAACGACGTCATACTCGGCATCCCACGAATATTGAGTATCTGACATGATGTTAGGGTCCTTTCCCGGTTTCTATTTCGATACGGCTGCAGTTAATGCGGGTAGAACTTCGTAAAGATCTCCGCAGATTCCGTAGTGAGCGTGGGTGAAGATCGCGGCGGCTGGATCATCGTTGATGGCCACTATCGTCTTAGCTCCACGCACACCTTCCATGTGTTGAGGTGCGCCAGAAATTCCTACTGCTATGTAGAGTTGAGGAGAAACTTGCTGGCCTGACCTTCCCACATAGTGGCTCTTATCCACCCATCCCAAATCGTCAGCAACCGGCATTGAGCAACCGATCTCGGCGCCAATTGCTGAAGCAAATTCTTGAGCTAATGCGATGTCATCCTTTGCCTTAAATCCTCGGCCTACCGAGACGATTCGTTCCGCATTCGCGATACCGGATGCGGCAAATTGGGATTTCTGTGTTGATTCACGTTTGAGCTCAGGATCTACATCGGCGTCAATTGTGGTAATTTCTCCAGCTTCGGTGCTTTCCTGCGGGGCGTCAATATCACTGGGAGTTGTTAACGCTACGAGGGTTCCACTACCGGCTAGCGTCTGAATTAATTTGGATTGGATGGTCAGGCAATGTGCGCACCATGAATCCCCATCATGACTGACGTTAAGAGCTCCGCTAACGATACAAGCATTTAACTGCGCGGAAATAGCGCCACCGATAACTCGCCCAGCGGGAGTTTGTGGTAGCACTACGATACGTGGCTGTAGTGGGGTGAGGGCCTTACAGATTGAATCGGTATATGCTTCGAGAGCGTTTTCGGAGTTAAGCCACAGCACGCGAGATACGTAGTGAGAGGCAAACTGAGCTAATTCTTGCGAACCCAGCACGATTGCAACCCTGTTATGTGCAGGAGTGTCCGTCAAAGCTAAAAGAGATCCAAACTGGCGCTGGTCGTCACAGATGATTGCGGTAATTTCAGAATTCACGTTCTCTCCTTCGTTGACTAGAGCAATCCGTCATTGCGTAGCCGAGCGATTAGTTTTTCAGCAGCTTCAGCAGGATCGCCATCAAACATTGTTGTGCTGACGTTTTCCGGAAGCTGGGTGCCGGTAACTTCGATACGTTTTGTGCCGTCGGTATTGAGATCCGAGATGTTTATTTTGGTGATAGGCCGTTTACGGGCTTTTAACATTTCTTTCATTCCCGGTGGGTTCTTTTCTGACGAGGCAGCCGCAATTCCAATTAACGCCGGTAGGGCGACGGTGATCTCCTCGATATTGCTGCCACTGCGACGCTTTACGGTGAGGCTCTCGCCATTGCGGGTACAGGATTCGACTCCAAGTATTGCCCGTATTCCGAGGTATCCGGCGATGGTTCCCGCAACTGCCGCTTGGTCATTGTTTTCGCCGATAAGTACCAGATCGACGTCTCCCATTCGGGTAATTGCGGCGGCTAAGAGCTGAGCGAGATATGCGTGATCGTCAGTGATTTCGGGTTCTGTGATGCTGTAGGTTTCTTCAGCTCCGCGTGCCAAAGCCCAGGATGCATCTCCGCTATCGAACGTAAGACCGCTCAGTGTATCGCCCGGGTTGAGGATCTCCCGAGCGCACGCAATTGCTGCAGCATCGTCGTCACTGGCTACCATCTTGGCATTGCGCCAGTCCACACTTGCGTCACTTTTAATAAGGGCGTCGTCGGGATTGAGCGCCCATTTATAGATGGCAACTATTTTCATACTGACATCCTCATTTCAACGTTGAAACAATGTTCTATATTTCAAGTCTTATGAGCTAAAAACTGACGGGCTAGCCTCAAATGGGTAAATAAGGTAGCCACTTGGCTACTTTTATCGTGGAAAATATAGGCTGACTACTGGCGGTAATGGCGATAGATGTGGGGTTGGTTTTTAGCGTTGGCGCGGGCGGATATTAAATGGTGCGTGCTGGGAAGGTCGGAGGTTCCGCGTATTCTCGTGCTTGGAGCGGCAGATCAGATCGGGTGATCTTGGTTGAGGGCGCACTGCTTGCACTGCTTCGCTCGGAATACCTGCTGACGTTTTATGAGCAGTGGCGAGGCTGGAGGGCGGGAGCGCGCCTAATTAATCTGCTAAAACGCCTAGTAAATGTTTCAGCAAAACTTAATAGCGTGTGCCTCGCATTTCAGGGGTTTTCGTGATTAACCTGGTCTGCCAGGTCCTGATGTGCCATGAGTTAGCTACACAGTTAAGAAATGAACGGGTTTGGGAATCAGTACATGCCCTGTTTGGCAGGTTGAGTGTGTGCTCTGGCCGGCGGGGTAGGTACGCGCCCTATGAAACCTTATATTTAACAGAACATTAAGATGGTTAAATTCCTGATTCGGTGCCTGCCGTCATTTTTTGCCTGTAATGCGGCAATTTCATGTTATGCCCGTGGCGACGGCGTACATAATTAAAAACCGCCCTCGCGGTTCTTTCATAACGCAGATGATTAATCTATCTTCGCAGGTTATGCTGGTGGTGGTTTCCATATACCTGCAACGATTTTTGTTGGCACGGTTGGAATCCACCGGACAGCAATCCAAACAAAAGACAGCACAGCACTGTTAATACGCCGCGTCTCAGGTGTATTAACAAGAAAGGTATTCCGTGAAAACTCACCACTTCCGGAGGAAATGTATCTCAGCAAGGGCGGCTGCGCTAGCGGCACTTCCCCTTGCACTGACGGGGATGATGTCATCTTCAGTCACCGTCTATGCTGATGATGAGGGCGCTGCTATAACCGCGCATGCCACGCAATCCGCATCTGCTCTCATTGAAGCCGAGCTGAGTACACAAGCTCAGACGTCTTTATTGCACTCATCTTCTGAGATGTCTCGTGGCGATAATACTCTTGACGTTAAAACTGCAGGTGACATTGCTGATACGACTGAATCGTTGATGGATGACCCTGTTATTGCTAGCGCTCGTGAGAGCGACGAGATAGCTAATGGCGAGGCAGTGAGCGAAAGTATCAAACCAGGCGAAGCGGGAGCCGCGCCCAATAACGCTGAGCTTTGGTCTACTGACGAGGCGGCGTCCCCACAATCAATGGATCTGTTGAAGCAGTTGGCAGATAGTGGGGCTTTGCCGAGGGAACAGCCTGCGAACAGCGCGTTACAGGCGCGACAGCCAAATCTTAGTGCACCGCAAACACCACAGCACCCAGATACCGCTACCTCGCTGGCAAAAGAGGCAGCGAACGTTACACCGCAAGCAACGCAGTCGGGCAGTACGTTCATCCCGCCGGTCAACAAGTATCCGGAAATTGGGAGCGATGAGTGGAATGCGCTGCCGGAAGCCGAACGCCTTGCTGCCAGTGAGAACTTTTATGGGATGGATCCTAAATATAAAGAGTTCTTTGAACCTCGCGTGCCATCTTCTAGCACAAATCATTTAACGTATCAGCTTTGGCAAAAGCATCCGGTGACGGGTCAGATGGAGCGCGTTCCAGTCACCTGGATGACTGCTGCCATCAATCCAGGGGCAAAGCTGTATGTTTTTATGAAAGTTGACGTGTCGAAGGCGCGTTACGACATGAGCAACGAGACGCGCGTCGGATTCGGTTTCCATTATTGGGGTTCACATCCGGCTGGTGACGGGGTCTATGCTCTCGATCGGAACGACGCTGGAAAAGCGCTCTTTACTTTCCTTAAGCCTGATTCAGTAATGATTGATGGGCAGATCACGAACAGATTTGATGATGCTGAGCGGATCTATGGAACGCATACGACTGATCCTTACCCTGCTCCGGATCGTAGTGAGCCACGTCAGGGGCATAAAGTGATCGAAAAGAAGGTTGCGCGCGGAGCGGTTCATTACATCGCCATCGAATATACAATGCCAGATAATTTTGCCTACGCGGCTTGGTCGCATGGTTCTGGATCGTCGGGGTCAGCGAGTGGAAGTATCGGCGCAAAGGCCCAAGGGTTCCGTGCGTTCCCGCTACCTCGGATTGACGTGCGTTATGTTCTCGATAAGGATTACCGCCAGTCGCAAGGTATCGCAGCTCCTGAATCGGACAGTCCCTTGACGGAGCGTGAACAGATGGCGCAGTACCACGTCATTGCTGATCTGGAAAACAAGCAAATTGCTGAGAAGAGTGCGGTGTTTATGGACGGCGCGGGTGAAACGCTTTTCCCACTGGATACTACATTCCGAATTTCTGGGTCGGATGGGAGCGTCCAAACGCTTCCCTATAAGTATGTGATGTTTGGGCCGGGTGCATACAGTACGGAACGACCTACTTATGAGGGTCTTATTAAAGATATTCCTGGTTATCGTTACGTGGCTGATGATTTTCAAAAGTCAACCGATAAGTTTTATAACGAGGGGAAAGAATCAAAGCTGCCCGTCTTTGACTATGAGTTTGACCCAAGCACAGGAAAGGTTTCCGTTTTCAAGCATTACTACGTCACCTACGAGGCGTTAACGGATGTTCGGGTAGCGAAATCCTGGGTAGGTGATGAAACGAAGCGCCCGGATTCGGTTAAGGTTCAGCTCGAACGCGACGGGGAAGCGCTGGGTGATGTCGTCGAGCTAAATGCAGAAAATAATTGGGTTTATCGATGGACCGAGCTTGAGCGTGATCGTGCCGATGGTGAGCCGTATGTTTATACGGTTGTTGAGGTGGATGTTCCAGAAGGTTTTAGTCTGACAACGGAGCGCACGGTTGGTGAGGATTCCACGACGGGGGTTCCGCTCGTGGAAGTATCGCTGACGAATACGTATATTCCGCCAGAAGAACCGCCGAATACTCCACCTGATACTCCGCCGTCAACCCCACCTGTTCCACCGACCCCGCCTACGCCGCCCGTGACTCCGCCGACACCTCCGGCGACGCCGCCTGCTCCTCCACATCTGGCAAAAACAGGTATTGGTGTGGTCGGTACGGTGCTATATGCTGCGATCATATTGAGTTCGGTTGGAGTTGGCTTTATGCGGTATAGCCGGCGAGAATGGCGATCCTAAAATGCCTCAGTAAGTGTGAAGGGTGGCATAGGCTGTGATTTGCCTAGAGCTATCATCTATCAGGTAGGTATCGAGGGCGGCCTTGTAGCGAGTAATGCTGCGAGGTCGCCCTCGCTACTTTGTGCGTAGAGATGTGCGGTGTTTCAGAACGGAAGGATAATGCCTGACGGGATAAAAGGGCATGGGTGGGCGGTTTTCAGTGTATTACTCCTGGCGAGCTGGCAATTAGTTTTTACGCAGGGGATATGGCTGTGTGTTTGCTGGCTTATGAGGCTGTTTTTTCGGGAAAAGAAGAGGCCTCGTATATGCAGGGTGTGTGTATGAATGTGTGTCGTTAAATTGTGGAGCAATTTTATGGTAGCCTGCATTTCGGACTTATGACTCAGGAAAATCGCATCTATTTACTTAAAATATTTCTCCATTGAAAACAGTGAATTGGGCTTGGAAGCATGGATGGAAACAGGGTAATAATCGCGGAGAGTCGGAATTATTTGCTTATGTACAAAGCTGAGACTAGCTTTTGCATTTTAGCTCAACTTCGACAATGGTAAGCGGGATAGTGCTAATCCCAGTCATGAGCGCGTGCGGATCGTCGTCAGATCTTTCCTTGGGAATTTTCGTCATTGAAAATAGCAGTACCAGAGATTTCTGCTCTATCCTGCATATATAATAGGAGACATCCGAAACTTTCGTAAAAGTATTGACATCCATATTTTGAGTCACTAGATTGTCCTTAACTTTCGAAGATGAAACTTCTAATTTGAGTCGAAGAAGGTGATTGTATGTCCAAGCGAAGAAATGCATATTTTGCAGCATCTATAATTTTTCTGCTTTCAACCATTACCACGGCTTATGGGTTGAGCTATACGGGTACGAAATATGGCAGTGAGATTCATACCAACGGCTCATTTATTTCTCTAAAAGATAATCAGGATGATAATCAGTTCCCGTCAGTTAACTACAGCTTTGATCAAGCGCGCCAAAGCTCAGGATTCTCAAATAAGTCTGGATACAATACAACAGTGACGATGAATGCTCCAGCGGAAGTCAACGGTATTCAGCCTTGTGTCTCGAGGTATTACATTCTTCCGTCTAACTGTGGAGGATGGATCGGTACTCCGCCGAAATAAGCAGGTTATCGGTTAATTTGTCTGACGTTTTGCGCTAAAAATTCAGCGCAAAATGTCAGCATATATCACTATCATGTTTAGGCTTGCTCGATTTAGTATCGCTACTACGGTGGCACTGTGGTTTGCCACAGTATTGATTGTGGTGCTGTGTTTTGCATCGCCCCATTGGCGTCTCAATAAAGCAGCGGAGCGCGCGCCGAACTATTTAGCAGATGCCTCTACTGCCGATATGGCTTTCATCTCCGGTGCGACCACTATTGACGATACAGTGGTTCCTTACTTTATTATCGAGCCACTCAATGGTCAATTACGTGTTCCTGGATTTGGCAAAACGCTTGGACCAGGTGAGGTTGTCATTTCCCCACGTTTGCAGGCGAATGAATCATTGGTAACTGCGCAGTTTGGCAAGATCGTCGGAGTGCTATCCACCGATATTCTTCTTCATGACGAGGAGGCACTCGTGTATGCTCGCCCCGCTGATGGGCAGCTCTTGCGTGACCGAGCCAATTCGGGCGTAGGGGTGGAGTATGGGGCTGGTTTTGGTCCAGATGCTAGATTTCGCAATGGTGAAGTGGTTTACGATTCCTGGTCGCAACTGTTGCCGGGGCTTGCCTGCGTGACCCTGATTCCGCCATTGCTGTTATTGACGATGGCGGCTTTGTCTATCAGCCATATTGCCATGTATCGCAAGTCCCAGATCTTTCAGATCGCAGGGGCTCGATATAGGCAGCTGTGTCGATTAAATCTACGCGAGCTTGGTACGTCGTTTCTTCTAGGTATATTGATTGGGGTTCTTTTCCAGGTATTATTTATTGCTTTTGACGTGCCGTTACCAGTTGATTTTATAGCTAGGTCGGAAGCGATCCGCCCATATCTTTCCGCTCTTTTCGGAGCAGATATCCTCACGGGTATAACCTTGGTGGTCTTATTTTTCCGTCCACAGATCGGGATTACCATTAAAAGTTCTCGTCGGAAGATCGTTTGGTGGCGTTCTTCCGTGTGGTTGGGGTCGTTTGTAGTTGGATTTCTTGTCACTATTATGGTGGCGATCTTCTATCAGGCTATCCCCGATTCGACTGCGCTCATTCTTTTGCTTATGGGTAGCGCGATGATGACCGCAGGGTTTCCGATGGCTTTGTCTTACCTGGTGAAGTTCTACTTCTCTCGTCAAGCTCGTGAGAAAGCGCCACTCACATTTGATCGTTTGCAGTGGCAGTGGGTATCGAGGAATTCATGGTTTGCAACGCGAAGTGGCTCGATCACTGGCGTGATGCTTATTGTTGGAATCTTTATCTCTGGTCTTTATGTCGTCTCAAGTGATAGCCCGTGGGGAAAGAATTATGGCGAGACGCGTGGCAGGATTGCTCAAGTTAATATTGATTGCGAAATGCGCCCAGAGTGTTTTACCGAACTCTTTTCCTCCCTTACTCAAGTAATGCCGGACTCCTTTGTTGGGGCAACGTTCTACGGTGAAAATACTGACGGAGTACTAGGAACTGCAAGGGTTGAGAGGGGAAGGAATAATCTAGACATTGAGCTTGAGCATAGTGTTAATTCCTATGTCCCTGATTCTATTCCAGAAGGGATTGGGCCGGAGGAATCAAATCTAGTGACCTTTTATGTTGCCGACTCTAACGGAGTCGATTTGACTCAGATCGCACCTATTCGCCTTAAATCTGTAGCTCACTATCCGACTGTTGAATGGGTTGGGGCTGGAGATAAAGCAGCAGCTGATATTTATAACTACCATTCTCGTTGGGTTTTGATTTTCTTTACGATAGCCACTCTGCTGTTCCTTAACGTCACACTGGTGAGTCAAGCGCTCCAAGCCCGGAAGTATGCCATCGAGATTAGTGCAATCGTTGCATTATCCGGGGCCAAGGATATGATAAGCCATACGCTGTCCAAACAACATGTGCGCATTGCGATGATTTCATCAATCTTCGCGTTACTTATCGGGGTGTATCTGTCCTACTCTTATGTTCGAGTCTCTCCATTTGAACTCCCACTCGGGTTTATCGCGGCGCTTCTAGCTATGCTGATCCTCGCTTCTTTCGTTCAGTTTATTCATATTTCCCGTGCTATCGCGGCTGAAACGGTCCGTTGGTTACCAGGAAAGGAATCCTAAGATGGTTTTATCTCTTCGGGATTTGGTTATCGGATATACGAGTCCACTGTGTCAGCCGATGACGTTCGATGTTGAGTGCGGGGAATCAGTGGTACTTGTGGGGCATTCTGGTGTTGGAAAAACTACTCTGCTTTCAACGGTTCTGGGAATGCATCGCCCCTTATCTGGGACGGTCCTCGTCGATGGTATCAATGTTCATAAGATAAAATACGACGATCTCGCTCGGCTACGTAGCACAACTATCGGCACAGTTTTTCAGCATGGAGAGCTTCTCTCCACGTACACTGCAGAGCAAAATGTCATCCTGCCTCGATTACTTGCTAATAAGAGCGATAGCCATGTAACCGACGAAGCGATTGAGCTTTTGAAAGAGCTACGAGTAGAACCATCGCGTCTCGGCTCAGATCTATCAGGGGGTGAGAGACAGCGAGTTGCTTTGGCTCGTGCTCTCATTAACCATCCTCGTCTCATTCTCGCTGATGAACCAACTGGTTCCCTTGATCCCAATATGCGTGACGAAGTTATTGAGCTATTGTTTGCGGTTACCCAGCGTAACAATGCCGGACTCCTGATCGTCACTCATGACCCAATCGTCGCTAGTCATGCGGATAGGATTGTTTCCCTTGATTGAAAAACGGTGCTAGGAGTTTTGAGAGCACGAAACGCGGACGGATTGGATGAGAGAAGAGTTTTCGCTTTCATCCAATCCGCCTACATCGCTTATTTCCATTAACATTAAGATTTCTCTATTGGTTTATGGGGTGCGAGATGGTCTAGCTCTGTGGGGATCATGTGTGTTGCTCTGTTTTGCGTCTATGTAACGCCAGATCTTTACACATAGTAAAACGAGAGCTATCGCAATTATCGCTAGCAAGATTATGACGATGGGGCCTGTAATTGTTGCAGCGGTCATTAGGTATCCTCCTCATCAGCGGCTTGTGAGATTTCGAAGATAGGGTTCGCCACTCCTCTATGTTTAATGTGTTTTTAATCAGAAAGTATGTGACTTTCTGATGCGTGCGCGAAGCAAGCTTCGTGTGGAACTAGTGCGACTCTGCACTTCGCTCTTTGACGAGTGTGAGATCTCTCTCATTCGTCATTGTATGCTTGATAGGGGAATAGATCAAGAGAAATTCTAATAATGGCTATATGTGACTATGTAGTATTTCTAAAAATAACCTGAATTCAGGGATAGTAAAGCCGATGTTGTGATGGCGGATAGGAAATGTGGATGGCAATGAGGGCCCTCAGAGGTCGTTCGGGGGGGGCTGAATTGCTGATTTTGCTTTTGGTGTTTTGACGGGCAAGGGGCGAGGTTGCATTTTGCCAGCTAGATTAGATCAGAGATGATTATCATCGTCGGTTTTGCTAAGGGGGGGGCAAATGAGAAAAGTACTTGTCATTGGTTGCCCAGGAGCTGGCAAAAGTACATTCGCTCGCCGATTACATGGAATAGTGGGTTTGCCCCTTCATCATCTAGATTTATTGTTCTGGAACGAGGATAAAACTTTCGTGCCAGCAAGTATTTTCAAAGGTCGCCAAGAGAAGATCCTTAACACGGATAATTGGATTATTGACGGTAACTACGAAAGTACCCTGGAACGACGGCTGCTGTTTGCCGATACGATATTTTTCTTAGACTATCCATTAGACGTTTGTATCGCCGGAGTGAAAGAAAGAAGCGGAAAGTTTCGTCCAGATTTACCGTGGAAAGAAAACGAAAATGACGAGACCTTTGAAGAGCTTGTAAGCTTTATTCGGGATTTTCATAAGAGCGGAAGGCAAAAGATTTCCGCCTTATTAGGTACCTGTTCGGGTAAAGAGGTTTACCATTTCAAAAGTCGCGATGAAGCCACAATGTATTTAAATGCGCTTTGTCAAAAGTAGATTGTGCTTTAAGAGGGGCTTGTGCCTCAGTTCCGTGCAGTATCTCTGAATTTTGGGTAATAAAGCTATCGGAGCGGCTAAGCAAAAACGGGGAGGCAAGTAATGATTTTCCTGTACCTTACTGGCTAGTAAAGGTAATGTTTTACCTAGTTTTACAGGTGAGAGCGACGTTAGAAGCAGGTAAATATGGACATATTTAATATCGATGCGAAAGACATGAATCTGTTTGCCACTTCGCAGGAAGCGTATATCGCCTGTTGTGTGGTGGCGTTGCTGTGGATTTCTGAGCTTGCTATCTGGTTTTATACCTCATTTGCTCAGCGGAAACATAGCCGAGATCTGACGCTTTGGTTAATTATTGGTGCGTGGTGTTGGGGTGTTGCGTCGGGAATAGTTTTCAGAGATACCGATATGCCATCTTGGGTTCAAAATCTGCTTTTCCCTCATATTATTTATTACCTCGGTTTGGTTCTGATCGTTGTAGGTGTTGTGATTCGTTGCCTTGCAGTCATTACTTTGCGCCATGCCTTTACGCACAATGTGCAGACAACCAGCGACCAGCATCTGATTCAAAGTGGGCTTTACCAGTGGGTGAGGAACCCTGCCTACACTGGAAGTATTGTCAGTTTGATCGGTGCCACGTTCGTCTACAGATCGGTGATCGCCACTATATCTACGATATTGGTATGCGCAATATGTTACGGGCTAAGAATTCACGTGGAAGAAAGGGCCTTGCAAAACCAGTTCCACGCTGAATTTATGGATTATTGCCAGAAAGTAAAATACCGCTTGTTTCCAGGTGTGTATTAATGATTTATTGGTGCTTTTCTGCAGACCTGCCGTGAATTCCTGGGAATATCTTTGGCTACAACCCAATTCTTTTCGAAGCGGCCAAGGAAAAAGCCCGAAATCCAAGACGTGCCAATTTGTTATTGGGAAAAGCTGAAGTGGTGCTGGCTTAAGCGGCGATAAGGCCGAGGCGAATCTTATTGTTTATATGCCATTGCTGGGATCAATTATTGTGTGGGGCGCAGGGGTGGCAAGTTTGAAATAGTGCGTATTCGAAAAATGTGCTTGACACGATTCGGGCAGTCTGCAAAACTTCTATCAAGCCAAAAATTGGAAACGTTTCAATTCTCGAAGGTGAGATCATGGCCAGAAAGAAAGTGACCCTAACTGAGGTTGCGGCGTATGCTGGCGTTTCGCTCGGATCTGCTTCGCGCGCAATGCGAGGCAATGGTGCAAGCGGTGCAACTGCGCGCAAGGTCCTTGAAGCGGCCGAGGAACTCGGTTATGTCCCCAATTTGCGGGCGCGTGCGTTGCGCGAAGGCAAGACGATGACGATCGCATTCGCAGTTCCTGATATTGGTAATCCGGCTTACGTCGAGATGATGAAAGAGCTAACAAACGTTCTCTCGCCGGTGGGTTATCGGGTAACCGTGGCGCAGATAGGGTCAGACCCTCGAGATGCAATTGATTTTGTCAGATCCTTTGCCAACGGCTCGGTTGATGCGGCGATCTTGTCGGTGCTTCGTATCAGTGATGAACTTGTCGAGGCACTTAAGAAGAGCGAGATTCCTGTGGTGGTGATCGGAAGTCCGGTGGATGACGGTGACATTGAAACCATAACGACTGATTCTGCACTTGGAATTGGCATGGCGGTGCGGCATGTAGTGGATCGCGGGTGCAAAGATCTCATCTTCGTAAACGGTCCCCTTGATACCCGACCGGGTGCCGCTCGGCAAATGGGTTTCGATGACATTGTGGAACAGCTAGGTTCTGAGATTTCCTCGGCACGGACGATACGGGTTGGAGATTTCAATCTGGAAGCAGGTTCTCATGCTGGAAGGAGGATCGCGCGGCTGTGGGAGGATAAACCTGCTAGTGACGTGAAAAGAGCTGTCATTGCGGCGAACGACCTGCTTGCCATAGGTGTTATGAGGGAGCTTATGAGCGCAGGATTCTTAATTCCGAGAGATGTTGCCGTCACGGGAATGGATGCCATTGAACTGGGAAAGCTCGTCACCCCCACACTGACTTCTGTATCTCTACGAGCGGGGGAGCGGGGTCGCCTTGCTGCGGAATCCCTCCTCTCCCATTTCGATACTCCCACCAAAGTTGCGCGTTCAACGTTCTTGGAGCCGCAACTCATTATTGCTGAATCAACAGGATGGATGTGACAACCAGATGGCTTCTGTAACGTCATTTCGTGGGCGAGAGCGAAGAAAGGAAGCACTCTTTCTTGCGATCCCCTCCTTGATCCCCATTCTGATCTTTTCGGTTGTGCCGCTCATTATCGGCATCGGACTTGCGTTTACGGATGCGCGGCTTGTGCGAAAACCAGAATACAATTTCGTTGGTCTGGATAACTTCCACGATCTTATGTCGAACGGCATGTTCTGGAACTCGTTCAAAATCGGCTTGATTTGGGCGGTTTCCGTCACGTTGTTGCAGATGGTGCTCGGGATGATCCTAGCCTTGCTCCTTAACTCCAACCTTCGCTTCAGCAGCTTTACTCGAGTGCTCGCTCTGATACCGTGGGCGATGCCGCCGGTTGTTGTCGCCATCATGTGGCGGATGCTTTACTCGCCG
Organism: Trueperella sp. LYQ143; assembly: GCF_046599595.1. Taxonomy (NCBI): domain Bacteria; kingdom Bacillati; phylum Actinomycetota; class Actinomycetes; order Actinomycetales; family Actinomycetaceae; genus Trueperella; species Trueperella sp. LYQ143. Next base: position 33,116 of record NZ_JBKIWR010000012.1, read on the forward strand.
AATGCAGGCCCGATCAATGCATTCCTCGGGTCGATAGGTCTGCCGGATAGCACAAACTGGCTGGGTAGCTTCTCAACAGCTTTCCCTGCGGTAATCGTTGTTGGAGTATGGGTTGGGATGCCGCAAACGACCATTACGTTGCTCGCTGGTTTGCAGCAGATTCCACCGGAGATAAATGAAGCCGCACAGATTGATGGTGCTAATAATTGGAAACGATTCCGACACGTGACACTCCCGTCCCTTACTCCGATTATTGCGGCCATTGCCTCGCTTAATTTCATCTGGAATTTCAATTCGTTTTCGCTTGTTTATGTGCTCACCGAAGGCGGCCCAGGAGGTCGCACCATGCTGCCGATGCTTTTTACATATATCGAGGCATTCAAGAACCGAAACATCGGATACGCGGCGGCAATGGGTCTCGTTCTAGTAGTCATCGTGACAATCCTGCTCGCGCTATACCTCAAACTTCAGCTCCGCGAAGACAAGGAGAAGTAAGATGAAACAGGTTACGCGCGCCAGCCAGTACACGCTCCTCGTCGGGTTTATCGTATTCCTTGGTTTTCCCCTTCTGTGGCTGATCTCGTCCTCATTCAAATCATCTGGCGAGCTCAATTCGCTATCGGTCAACCTCATACCTCAAGACTTCACGGCATCCAACTATTCGGTCGCTCTTGAGAAGCAAGGAATTATCAGGTCATCGTGGAACTCGCTCGTTGTCGCTCTCGCGTCAACTGCTCTCGTCGTACTCATATCCATGCCTGCAGCATATTTACTGGCCAGATACAAGGGTGCAATACGGATGATTGGCACCGGATGGGTCATGATTAGCCAGGTGTTCCCAGTCATCCTGATTATTCTTCCGCTGTTCCTCATTCTGCGGTCAATCAATCTGGCTGACTCTCTGATCGGGCTCACTCTTGTGCATACGACCTATACCCTCCCGTTCGCGCTGTGGATGCTGCAGGGATACGTGGCAAATATTCCGATTGATCTTGAGGAAGCGGGAGCGATTGATGGCGCTTCGAGATACCAGGTACTCAGGCAAATTGTCTTCCCGTTACTGGCACCCGGAGCTGTCGCGACTGCGCTGTTTGCTTTTGTCTCCTCGTGGAACGAGTTTTTCTTCGCTCTCGTTCTACTCCAATCTCCAGAAAATTACACACTACCAATCACGCTGAAGATGTTTATCGGTGGTGAGGGCAAAGTGGCCCTCGGTCCATTAGCGGCTGGCTCGGTTCTTGCCGCTATTCCATCCATCATCTTCTTTTCAATCATGCAGAGAAAACTAATCTCCGGGCTAATGTCCGGCGCGGTCAAAGGCTGACCGTAAAGAGAGGAAAACCATGCGCACATACAAGATTCTGATAACGGTGATGGCGGCGGCAATTGGCCTTGCCGCCTGCGGTGCGGACGAAAAATCCGCAGAAGGAGAGCCGATCCGGCTTAGCTTCCAATCGCTCTCCGATCAACCAGCCACAATCGAGGTAACGAAACAGATTGTTGACACCTGGAACAAGGACAATCCCAATATCCAGGTTGAGATCATTCCTGCCGGCTGGGACGGCATCTACGACAAGCTCATAACGCAGTTCAACTCTGGGTCAGCTCCCGACATCATCCATTATGAGGCTGCTTCAATCATCCCCTTTGCTCGCGATGGATACCTCGCAGACCTCTCTGGACTCCTTGATAAAGACTTTGTCGCCGATGTCCCCAAAGGGATCATGGAGTCAGTGACCGTGGATGGGAAAGTCGTTGCCGCGCCAACAGAACTCCAGTCCTACATGGTGTTTGCTAATAAGAGCATTTTGAACAAAGCCGGAATTGAGATCCCGCACGGCGAAACAATGACCTGGGATGAACTGCGGAACATTGCAAAAGCGACGACAAATGCAGATACCTACGGTCTTGCCTGGGGGCTCAAGTCGCCTACCGCTGCAATGATGGCTATGGGCCCGCAATTCGACGGCAACTTCTTCGAAGGCACTGGGGAAGATGTGCGTATCAACGTGGGCGAAGGAGAGCTGGCTATTCCTAACATAATCCACGACATGGCCTACGTGGACAAGACCCTTTTCCCGCTATCTCTAACCCAATCGGGTTCTGAGGTGCTAGCTAGCTTCTACGCCGGCAAAGTTGCCATGACGATCCAGGGCTCTTACCAGGCCGCCAATATTGCGGTAGATGCTCCCAAAGGCTTCGATTGGGTCGTCTTGCCTCCGCTCAAGGGCACGGCAGGTGCTGGTCAATCAGCAAACCCGCAGACTCTCTCGGTAAACATTGATTCTGAGCATGTCGAAGAGTCGGCAGCATTTATCAACTATTTCGTAAAGGCGGAAAACCTTGCCACGATCAACAAGGCAGATGCTCTCATTCCGCCTTCGCAGTCGGCTCAAAAGCGTATGACTGAGTCCCTTGGCGGCGACGACAATTGGAAGACCATTCTCTCCTCAGGTCAGTATATGGTCTCCGCTCCCTACCTCTTTGCGGACCACTACGCACAGTGGAAAGACACAGTTGCCACCCCGGCCTACCAGAAGTACTTCGCTCAGGAAATTGATGCCGCACAACTCCAGGAGGCCTTGACCAGCGGGTGGAACACTATAACCCACTAGGTAAATAAAAGACGAAACTGCTGTATTAAAACCGCACAGAAGAAGGGTCACATCAATGGGAATCCGCGAAAAGTCACGAGCCGTCATCGCCGGTGTGGCTGTCGGAGATGCTCTCGGCGGCGCTACCGAGGGATGGTCGCCGGAGCAAATTCGGCAAAGGTGGGGCGGTCCGGTTACCGGAATAGTTGAGCCCTACTATTCGGACTGGAAAACAGCGCGACCTATCGCCCCCTACCACAAGGGCGATGGGCACGTGACCGACGATACGCTTATGACCAGGATTCTCATTGATGTGTACGCCTCAGTCCGTCGGCACTTAACTGCCTACGATATGGCGTCGGAAATTGTCCCAAGGTTGATTGGCGAGGAAGTATGGATCCCTGAACTGGAGGAGTCGCGAATCCCTCTGCAACGGCTCTTTCTCGCGGAGAAATGGATTGTAACGCGGCTCCACTATGGTCATATTGATCCCCGTGAAGCGGGAGTCGGGAACATCGTAAACTGCGGCGCTGCAATGTATATGGCTCCGGTGGGAATCGTCAATGCGGGGGATGCTGCCGGGGCTTACGCGGAGGCCATTGACTTATCTGGAGCGCACCAGTCGTCATACGGCCGGGAGGCCGCCGGTGTCTTTGCTGCCGCTGTTGCCCAAGCGATGGTAGCTGAATCAATAGATGAGGTTGTTGATTGCGCGATTGAGCTTAGCCATGATGGGACGCGACAGGCGATCATTGCGGTTGCGGAGTGTGCGCGCTCCTTGCGATCTGCCGGCCTCAACTCGACCAACCTAGCTGATATTAATTCTGCTCTACGTGACGCGATACGCCCCTACGATACCGTCGGAGATGCATACCGAGAAATGAGCTCCGACGCCCGCAGACCGTCGCGAACCAAAGCAATCGAAGAACTTCCAGTGGCTCTGGGATTATCGCTTGTTTATTCGGGAAATACCCGAGATGCTATCGTCTGTGCGGTTAACTATGGGCGCGATTCGGATTCGATTGCCGTCATGACGGCAGCAGTGTGCGCAGGACTCACTGGTCTTGAATCTATTCCAAAAGATTGGATCGATGATATTGGTGCCGCAAGTCAACTAGACATTCTTGGCCTTGGCGACAAGATCGCTGATGCGGCAAGAGACATTATTGAGGCTGATGTTGCCCGTCTTCGCACACTCCTCGAAACAAAGCTCAATTTTGAAACAGTGCGGGGAGTCCTATCGTGAGATTAACCTGGGCGCAGCCTGAAGATCTTGTTCCGCACGAGTTTGTTGCTCTGCGTGAGGAAGGTGTGGATACTACTGAGTTTGAAAAGGTATGGGTTGATGCCGGCGGATCCCTCATCCCAGAAGTATCTGGCGCGTCTGCCGTTGCCGCTCCAGTCGAGCGACGAGTAATTGCGCGGAAGATTCTTCATGCCCTACAGGACGTTGAGAGCCCAGCGAGAACCGAAGCGATTTATGCTCCATATCGCGCTGCTGCTATACGAGAGCCGCGTCCAATAAGCCGAGCAGATTATGAACGTCGGGTTGCAGGGGCGTGGCACGGCAGGCTGGTGGGATGTCTGTTGGGTAAACCCGTCGAGAAAATTCCGCGCCAGGGGGTCGAGGAAATCGCACGTGCCACTGGAAATTGGCCAATCAGCTCATATTTCACTGCTAAGGGCTTGCCTGAGGAGATCTCCGTGCGCTGGCCGTGGAATAGGCGTTCCCGGCCGACGAGCCTCAAAGAGAACATTAACGGTATGCCCGAGGATGACGACATTAACTATCCGCTCCTCGCTCTGAGTCTCCTCGAAGAGAAAGGGCCAGACTTTACCAGTGATGATGTGGTTAATCTCTGGCTTGCTAATCTCAGTGCTGGTCGCGTTTTTACTGCGGAACGTGCCGCTTACCGCAATATTCTCGATGCTCGGCCGGTACCAGAGTCTGCTATATACATAAATCCGTTCCGTGAATGGATTGGCGCTCTCATACGAGCTGACGTATTTGGCTGGGTTAATCCGGGTAATGAAGCGAAAGCAGCGGAGATGGCGTGGCGAGATGCGCGAGTATCCCACACTCGTAATGGTGTGTATGGAGAGATGTGGGCGGCTGCCTTGACCTCCTCCGCCATGACTGCTGATAGCGCTGAAGAGGCAATCGAACGATCTCTCACTGTTATCCCACCTACGTCTTTACTGGCACAGGCAGTGCGTAGCGGAGAGCAGATAGGTCGCGACGCGGGCACCCTCAGGGAAGGTCTTGATCGGCTCCATGCTGATTTCGGTCACTATCACTGGGTCCACGTCCTCAATAACGCGGCAACGATCAGTTTCGCTCTCACCGTTGGAAAAGGAGACTTTACTGCCTCAATTGGGGCTGCCGTATCGGCGGGGTGGGATACCGATTCGGTGGGAGCCACGGTTGGAAGTGTGGCCGGTGCGCTCGGCGGTACTGCCAAGATTGACCGCGCCTGGACCGACCCTATCCACGGATTCTTGCGCACATCGCTTCCAGGCATGAACGAGATTCACGTCAGCGAAGTTATTTCACGCACTATTGATCTCGGGGAGAGAATTTCTCATGTATGACGTCATGGTTATCGGTAGTTCAAATCTGGATACCGTTCTTAGCGTTCCAACTATTCCTAAACCAGGAGAAACAATTCTGGGATACACCATCGATAAAATTGGTGGTGGCAAGGGTGCCAACCAGGCGATTGCTGCCGCTCGAGCCGGTGCTAAAACTGCATTTCTTTCTGCTTTTGGTCAGGATGAGGCGGGCGCAATGCTGCGCGCTGCGTTAGAAGGTGACGGGATTGACGTCTCCTCCTCGGTGAGTTCTGCCCAGCCGACTGGCGCTGCGTATATTGCCGTATCGGAAGATGGCGAGAATTCAATCGTCGTTATTGCTGGCGCAAACCAATCAGAGGAACTTTTAGAGGGCGCTAAGGATCTCGAAATAGAAGCTCGCGTTATTCTTTTCTCTCTTGAGATCCCGATGCGTGTTGTACAGGCGGCACTTGAGCGCGTCGGCGATGCGAAAGTCATCATTAATGTTGCGCCGGTTACTGATCTTCCTGCGGATGTGGCGAGACGGGTTGATGTGCTTGTTGTTAATGAGCATGAAGGGGCTGCGCTCGCCGAGCATACTGATCGGGACGAGATTATTGAGATCCTCGGTGCGACGTATCCGGCTGTGGTTATGACTCTCGGCAAGAACGGGGCCCTTGTTGCTGAGCAGGGTAACGAGAACGTCCTGATCGAACCGTATGAGGTTTGTGCCGTAGATTCGACCGGGGCAGGAGATACGTTCTGTGGATACCTGGCTGCTGGTCTTGCTCGTGGTGACACGCTAGTTGAAGCTGTTCGGCGCGCAACTATTGCGGGAGCGCTCTGCGTAACGAAAAAGGGAGCTCAACCAGCGATCCCATACCTTGATGACGTAATCAACGCCGAAGAGCAGTAGTGGAAAGAGTAATGCTGTGGTTATCAGGTATTCATTTGATTCGCTCCAACCCCGACCTATTGATCTGCCAACAGAGGTACCACTTGACGATGAGGCTGATCTTTCGGTGCTTGATGAGGCAAAGATTCTTGCTGCGCCCGCCTCACGGGCCGACGTTGAGCGGTGGCGGGATCAGATTGAGCGGTGGCGAGAAGAAGCTAGGAGTAGGCTTTGCTATTCCGGGGCTCAATATGACCGGATAGAGAGCCAGTGGGCGCAAACATGTTTTGCTGTGGCGCAGGTATGGCTGTGGGATGAATTGCTGTACTCCTTTGAGGATCATGTTTTTACGCCACAGAAATTCCTGGCGGATGCTCGGCAACGGTTGGGCGGGTTAGATGCAGTTGTCCTGTGGCACGCGTATCCCGTTATTGGTCTTGACGACCGGAATCAATGGGACTATTACAGGCAGATCCCCGGCTTAAAAGAACTCATAGCACAGTTCCATGCAGCAGGAGTGCGGGTCGGTGTTGACTACAACCCGTGGGATACCCAAACGCGAAGAGGAAAGGCGGATGTTGAAGAGCTTGCTGCTCTGGTAGCAGATCTGGGAGCGGATGCGGTATTCCTTGACACCCTTAAAACGGCGGAACCCGAGCTTGTTGAGGCATTAGAACGGGCCAAGCCAGGCATTGTTCTCGAAGGGGAATCGCGCGTCCTGCTTGCCCGCATTGAAGACCACGGCGCCTCCTGGGCGCAGTTTTTTGCGGATTCCCCAGTACCTGGTGTGTTAAAGAGCCATTTCTTCGAGCGGCGCCACATGCTCCACCATGTTCGACGATGGCACCGCGACCACTCCGAAGAGATCCAGTCGGCCTGGGTGAACGGAGTGGGGCTCATGATGTGGGAGGTTGTCTTTGGTGTCTGGGTTGGATGGAATAAGCGCGACCGATCAACTGCTGCCAGGATGTTGACACTTCAGCGATCTTTATCGCATTTCCTTCTTGAGGGACAGTTCACGCCGCTCGTTGAATGTGCTGACAATGCAGATGACAAGTTGGTTTTTGGCTCGTCGTGGAAACGTGGAACGGACACCTTATATGCCTTGGTGAACAGGTCCGAAATCCCAATAACGCTTAAACCCATCCGAGAAGAAACTGGAATCGTACAACTTGATCTCATGACTGGTGCAGTGGCACAACATCTTGCGATTACGATCCCTGCACGAGGAATCGCCGCGGTTATGACCAGTCAGGGAGAAATAAATCCAGACATGATTGAGCTTGCTAGCGAAGTTTCCGCGATTGAGTTATCTGATGATGCGCGGTTCGAACATCGGAGAGTCCATCGAGTCCATGAATCCAGCCGTTCAAAGAATACTGGCGAATCAGGTGTGCTCATTGAGCCTGGCGAGTATGTACTGACGGTTCGTTATCGGGGTAGGGAAACCGGGATGTATGACGGAGCGCCATACGTTGATGAATGGAAACCTCTCGTCCCACGCCTGCATGACCCGCGAACGCTCGAAAGAGTGACCACCTTGGATAATCCGGTTATTGTTGCCCAACATGAAGTGACGAATGACGAATTCCTGCACTTCGTCCGCGAAAGCGGATACCAGCCAGCCGTATCCAATCGTTTTCTCCTCCATGTGAAAGACGGAGTTAATGGGCGTGGTCACGAGCCGGTGTGTTTCGTCAGCTTAGAAGATGCTCGCGCGTACTGCGAGTGGGTGGGTGGCCGTCTGCCTACCGAAGATGAGTGGCAGATAGCCGGAGATAAACAAGGATTCCAGCGCCTGGAGCCGCACGTATGGAATTGGACGGAATCAGAATATTCCGACGGCAGGAGTCGTTTTGCCATCCTCAAGGGTGGATCCGATGCGCAATACGATGAATCGGAGTGGTACTTCGATGCGGGCGTGCGTCCCCCGGATTTCTCCGCAAAACTCCTCCTCATGGGATTGGGGATGTCTCGATCAGAACGTATTGGATTCCGAGTTGCATTTGATAGGAGAAACAAGTGAGTGTCTCAAGAAATCGCGAGGATGGGCCACTATCGGGATTGACGGTGATCGACGCATCAACCTTGTTTGCCGGGCCACTTGCCGCCATGCATCTTGGTGATTTTGGTGCGCGCGTCATTAAGGTCGAACATCCCTCCAAGCCGGATCCATCTCGGGGGCATGGTGCTGCGAAGAATGGCGTCAATCTGTGGTGGAAGACTCTGGGCCGGAACAAGGAATGTGTGACCTGCAATCTTTCCTCTCCGTCAGGGAAGGACGTATTCCTCCGACTCGTTGAACGAGCGGATGTTCTTATTGAGAATTTCCGTCCGGGGACCCTTGAACGCTGGGGATTGGATCCGGAGGTTCTTCACGAACGCAACCCGCGTCTTGTTCTCGCCCGTGTCACCGGATTTGGTCAGTTCGGGCCGTATGCTCACCGACCTGGCTTCGGTACGCTTGCCGAATCGATGAGTGGATTTGCATCCATGACGGGGGAGCCCGATGGTCCGCCGACATTGCCTCCGTTTGGGCTAGCTGACGGGATCACTTCCCTTGCCACAGCCTATGCCGTCATGACTGCTCTTCATGATCGCGACCGCACAGGCAAAGGCGGGATTGTTGACCTCTCGATTCTCGAACCCATGCTTGCAGTTCTTGGTCCTCAAATTTCGCGTTGGGATCAGCTACGTACAATCCAGCCTCGAACCGGCAATAGGTCAAGCAATAACGCTCCAAGGAATGTGTACCGAACACGTGATCGGCAGTGGGTCGCAGTGTCAACTAGTGCTCAATCGATAGCCGAGCGCGTTGTTGATCTCGTTGGGCGACCGGATTTTATCTCCGAACCGTGGTTCGCCACAGGTGCGGGTAGGGCAGCGCATGTAGAAGAACTTGATGAGGCTGTTGGATCGTGGATTGCCCAGAGGGATAGGGATGACGTCATTGCGGCCTTCACGCAGGCTCAGGCTGCCATTGCCCCGATTTATACGGCCGAGGATATCGTGAATGATCCGCAACTGAATGCAATTGGTGCCATCCAAAAGATCGAAGATAATGATTTTGGTCAGATGCTGATGCAGGGTCCTCTCTTTAGATATTCAGAGAAGGATGCGACCATCTCTTTCACAGGCAGAGCGCACGGTGCGGATACGGATAGCGTCCTTGAGGAACTTGGTTTCAATAAAGCGGATATAAATATTCTTCGTACCGAAGGAGCAATCTAGTGGTAGCGCCCATGCGAGACGAGTACGTTCACGCAGTTCCTCTCACCTGGCTTTACGTACCTGGTGATCGCCCTGACCGTATTATTAAAGCGCTCGCAACGAAAGCGGATAGGGTCATTGTGGATTTGGAGGATGCGGTTGCTCCGCAGAAGAAAGCCGAGGCGCGTAAGAATCTTCACCTTCTCAGTGAGCATCCAGATCGCCCCACTGAAATCCGCATCAACGCGATCAATAGCCCCTGGTTCGACGATGACTGTATGGTCGTGCAACAACTTTCGCATGTTTCGGTGCGCGTGCCTAAGGTCGAATCCCCGGATCAGGTCTGCCTCCTGGGTGAGAAGCTCCCAGGTAAATCCTTGACCCTGTTGATTGAGTCTGCCATTGGGGTTGAGAATGCTTATCTGTTAGCCCAAGCCTCGCCCTCTGTCGAGTCGTTAGGTCTCGGTGAGGCAGACTTACGATCTGATTTAGGGGTTAGCGATCCAGCGGGATTATCGTGGGTGCGCTCTCGTATTGTTGTAGCGAGTCGGGCTGCTGGATTGCGTTCCCCAGCGATGTCCGTCTATCCGAATGTGAGAGATCTTGACGGGCTAGCGCTATCCTGCGCTCAGGGGCGAGATCTAGGTTTCGTTGGTCGAGCTGCAATTCATCCTAAACAATTGGAGACTATTCGCCGTGCGTTTCAAGCCACTGCAGAAGAACGTGAGCGAGCGCAACGCATTATCGGCAGTGTTGCTGGAGCGGCTCAGCAGGGGAGCGGTACTTTCGTTTTAGAAGACGGAACTTTCCTTGATGTTGCGATGGTGGAAGAAGCGAGGCGAGTGCTCGGAAGAGTTTAGGTTTCCGCTTATTTCTGCTCGTTTTCGCTCATGTTTCCGCAGTTTGTGGATGTGCGTCAGGAGAGGCTATGCCGGCGGGCATAAGAACTAGGGGTGTAAGAACTAGGGGTATAAGAACTGGGCTCTGATGGGCGTAAGAGCTAGGCTCTGGTGGGTTTTGCCGAGTTTATGTTGAGGTTTACGTTGAGTTGCTTTACCCGTGCCCTGTTTTGATGAGCTGGTTGCTGGTTTTTGATGGGGCATGCGTGCTTTACGGCTCTCGTCATAGCTCGCTTCGCTACGGCAATTACGTCGTTTTCTGGTCAGCTCATTACGCCATTTCTTCGTAACTATTCTGAATCCTCGCGCCGTGCTACAAGGTTGAGGTATGGGCATTTAATCCACGCATCGCCTTTTAAGAGTAATAGCATTGGCGAAAAGAGGAGAACGCTGCCTTGCAATCTTTATTTCATGGCTTGTTGATATTGTGCAGGGCTAGTAATAAGAAAGTAGGAAGAAAAGGAATTCGCGTTAAGGGATAGCGGAGGGCACATGGTGTTTGAGGTCAGTAATTTACAGTGGACGCGAGAGCCGAAAAATTACGTCATTTCCCAGGATAAAATAGAGATCGTTACCGAACCGCATACTGACTTATGGCAGCGCACCTACTACCATTTTCGCAATGACAATGCCCCAGTGTTGCAGATGTCTACCCGTGAGAAATTCTTTTCCTTTGTTGTGAGGGCAGAGTTCTCTGATAGCTGCCATCGTTTCGATCAGTGTGGCGTCGTGCTTTATCTTGATAGCGAGAACTGGCTTAAAGGTTCTATTGAATATGAAAACCAGCATTTTCAACATTTAGGTAGCGTCGTAACTAATAATGGCTACTCGGATTGGGCGACGACGGAGATCCCTGCTGATGTTAAAGCTATGTGGTATCGCTTGAGCCGTCGGGAGGACGATTTCTGTATCGAATGTTCGGCGGATGGCGTCGTATTTCAGCAGATGCGCGTATGCCATCTCCATGCGGCTCAGGATGAGATTCGCTTTGGTGTGTATGCGTGTAGCCCAGAGGATTCTTCATTCCGTGCCGTCTTTACGGATATGGATGTGATGGAATGTCAATGGCTAGCGGCATGATGGTCAGTCACCGGACAAAGATGTATAAACATATAAAAGCCATGACATCGGATCAATCATTGTTTATTATGGGATGAATCCTGCAGGGCATCTCTTCGATGGGGAAGAGATAGGGGGATAGGGAAGAGGTTTGTGATGACGCTACATGCACGCTATCCGCGCCTCGCTGTGGGGCTTGCCCTTTTCGGTCTTCTCGCCTCAGGATGTACAGATAATAGCAATCCCTCGTCGGGCGACGATACAACGCATAAACAGGAATCTACCCAAGCGGTCAATACGCCGGCATCGCAGGATTTTGATTACAATTCTTGGAAACCGGCGACGCGGGTCGCCCCTGTTGTGCTTGATGATCAAGCTTTAGCAAAGGCTCGCCTGGAATGGTTAGAACGCAATCGGGCGACGATTAATGCTGGTAATGGGGCGCAGATTGAGCCGCCGCCTCTCGTCCGTTACCTGGAACTTGGTGAGACGTGAACCTGTTGCGCAGTGCATTAAAGAGGCTGGTTATGATGTGCGGCTATCCCCAGATGGCCATGGTTTCGCATATACGCATCAACCGCCGGATCTTTCAACACAGATGTGGACGTGTTTAGCCCAATACACCCCGAAAGAAGTGTTATATCCGACAGGAGCGGATCAGGAATCTGTAATCTACGACTATTACACGACGTTCTTTGTTCCGTGCGCTGAAGCCCAAGGTGTCGTTTTCTCTGGTGAGATTCCAAGTAAACAAGCCTGGTTAGCTTCCTTGCATGGCGATTCAGGGACTCCGTGGCATCCGGTGACCCCTGGGTCAACGTGGTCTACGGAGAGCCAACACGAATTTGATGACGCTAAATTAACGGCACTGTATAAGGCCTGCCCATCCTCCCCGCCAGCTAGTGCCTTATACGGTGAATGAGCATGAAAGCGAAACGGGTCCAGCTCACACTGCTTATAGTGTGTGCGTTGCTCTGTGCTTTTTGGGCGGGAAGTGTTGTCTCGCGAGCCGGAATGACGAACGATGGCAGTAACGCCGAACCGACTTATGCCAAAGTGGCTAAGGGTGCTCTCGGTAAAGAAGCACATATTACCGTGATGGCTCAACAGGAAATCCGAGATTTTGGGATCAATCGGCTCGCCGGAACGTTGACGTTTTTAGCAGCAAGTGGTGAGTTTAAGACGGGAGACGTCCTTTATAAAGTTGATGGGCAGGAGGTTCTTGCTCTGCCAGGAACAGTTCCGTTTTATCGGGATCTTGCGCGAGGAATTTCTGGCGAGGATGTTGCGCAACTAAATGTGGCTCTTCGCGAACTTGGATTTTCGCCTGACGAGGGATCGGAGTTCGGTGCGCGCACGCAAAGCGCAGTGCGTCAATGGCAAGAAAACCGTGGGCATCCGGTAACTGGCTCTATTATGCTCGGTGAGGTTATCGCGATCCCAGCATTGCCGGCGGCGTTGACCTTTGATCCGACAGCGCATATTTTAGGCGCATCGCTGGGCGGCGGTGAACCGATGTTTAAGATGCGGCAGGGAGAACCACAGTTCAAAGTGGTGTTAACTGCGCATCAGTTAACAATGATCGGAGCAGACGTCCCCATAGCGATCAGCTATCAGGATCTCACCTGGCACGGAATTATCGGTCAAGCAACGACGGGTGAGGATGGTCAGATTACCGCACCCGTCACCCCTGCGGAGGGCACTTCGATATGCGCTCAGGATTGCGGGAGGCTACCTGCGTCGGCAGCAGTCAACCTCACCGGATTGGTCACCATCGTTCCGCAACAGAGTGGCTTAACTGTTCCCATTTCTGCGCTGCAACTAGAAAACGGCGGAAACGTCTACGTTATGCGTCGGGCAGGTAGTGCGGATGAGAAGGTTCCCGTCAAACTCCTGGGAAGTCAAGACGGAGTAGCCCTTATAACGGGAGTGAACGACGGCGACGAGGTGCTCATTGATGGTAAAGCTAAGCAATGAGCTAGTTAGTTGGCTGCGCAGAAACCGAAATAAAAGCTCGCACACACATCTGAATGATGAGCCGCATACGACCTCGTGCGATACGTTGCCTAATGCCCCATGCGCCGAGCAAATTAATAAATCAGCTCTTGAGCTGGCGGATCCTCCACTTGAGTTGGCTCAAGAGCTGTATGCCGATCCGGTATGTAGGGCGCCTGCTGATTCGCGACCTATATCTGTTACTACGCCCGTGAGCGAACCGAGTGGCGAAGCGCTGAGACGATCGCATAATGAGCCGGTCATCTGGGGTGTTGAGGATCTGTATTTTTCTTATAAGCCGCATCTTCCTGAGCTGTTTCATGGGCTGACGCACACGTTCACGCTTGGCGCTATTACGGCACTAACAGGAGCTTCCGGTCGAGGAAAATCAACTCTGCTCTATATTCTCGGCTTACTATTGCGGGCTAACTCTGGGCGGATAATTCAAGGCGGCGTTGATATAGGGCGGCTTAAAGATTCTGCCGCTTCCCACATACGCGCACGCGATATTGGTTTTATTTTTCAAAGTGCGGAACTTGATCCGGCTGTGCCGATCCTGCGTTCGATTATTGAACCGGGGATGTATGAGGGGCGTCCCTTGGAACATTTGCTTACTCGCGCTCGCGAACTCTTAGAACAGTTCGGGCTTGGCGAACTTGCTGAGCGTCACCCTGGGCAGATCTCGGGTGGTCAAGCGCAACGAGTGGCGGTATGCCGCGCCTTAATCTGTGAGCCACAGATTATTCTGGCTGACGAACCGACGGGAAATCTGGATCGGGAGAACGCGGCCGCTCTTTTGCGAGCCTTGACGGAGATTGCTCGTTTGGGAACCACGGTTGTTATTGCCACCCATGATCCTTTTGTTGTGGAGAACGCCGACGAGGTGCTTGCGCTATGAAGTTATCTCGGATTGTTGTTTTGGGAATGCAGACGGCTCGTTCTACGCCGGTGACGTCTGGGCTTATGGTGATCATTGCTGCTCTTCTTTCGATGTTAACCTTGGTGACTATTGGGCGTGCTACTGCTGCCGAACAGGAACTTACCGAGAAAATAGAGCGGCCTGCGGCTCGCGTGCTCACCGTTCGAGATATTGCTAATGCTGGTTTTATTAATCCATTGACGTTGGAGGCGGTGTCGCACCTTTCTTCGACGGAGGTCGTGGTTGGGATGAGCGCTCCGATAGATATGCGAAATGGCCTCCTTGAGGGAGCGACGCCAGTTCCGATATGGGAGGTAACTAAACCGGAGGCGGTTGCCACGCTGACGGCGGGGCGGTTACCTCATGCCGGGGAGGTAATTCTTTCCGAATCAGCCACGCATCTCCAGCGGATTAGTCAGCCGAGTGGCTATATCACAGGTGCGGAGGATCGGGAGTACGCTGTTGTCGGATTTTTCAAAGCGAAACCAGGCTTTGATATTTTCGATTCCGGTGGAATTGCCGGTGCTGGAGGTGAGCCGGTAACTGGATTAATCGGTTTAGTGAAATCTACTCGGCAGGCTTCGAGTTTTCAGCAGGACGTGCTCGGCATACTTGGTTCGCCCGCGCGAGAATCAGTTATGGTGGAGTCTCCGTCGGGGATACGTGCGGCGGCGGATGCTGTGACCGTTGATGTGGCGCGGTATAACCGAAGTACTATTCTCATTGCTTTTGCTTTGGGCGGGTTGCTCATAGCGGCAACGGTTTTAGCTGATGTGCTCTTGCATCGTCGCGATCTGGGGCGGCGTCGAGCGTTGGGAATAAGTCGGGGTGATTTGACCCTGCTGACGATAGTTCGCACGATAACGCCAGCAGCGCTTGGGGCTTTTATCGCCTCGGGCGGTATCGTCGTGTATTTTCTCAATCGTGGGGTGTGGCTTGATGTCCCACTTATTGTTTCGAATTTTGTTCTCTGTATTGGGTTGACGGGGATTGTTTCGGCGTTACCTGCGGCGTGGTCGGCGTCGCGCGACCCAGTTGCTGTGCTGCGCACGCCCTAGCAGGTGTAATAGCGCGGCTGTGTTTTGGGGTGGGTCGTGTCGTGAAGTTCTACTTTAAAAGTTGTGCTTTAAGGCGCGGCTTTAGGCAGCGTGGTTTTCGCTATTTTTCTTTTATCTGCCTGACGTTTCCGCTGTCCTTTGAATATTTGGTAGAACTATGGATCCACGCAAAGTAACTCTTCCTTGGTTCTATTTTTGTAAAGAGGTCTATTTCTTTTCGGGGGGAGGGGAGAAAAAAAGAATGTGCCCCGTGGACTGGAGGGGAAGGATTTAGCGGATGAGAGCGGCGATCCGGCATTATGATGGATCATCATTAGCGGTTTGATAGCTGACATTTACGGAATTATTTATGCTGTGGGCGGGATTTCTCTTTATTAGCCCACAGAAGCTGGTGTTGAGTGCGCTATCTAAACTCGGACCGTGGGTATTTGAAAACGTCTGTTGATCTGCGGCTAAATTGGAATATCAGTAAAAGCATTGTAAAAGGGGTGTTGGTATGATACTGTGACTCAAAACACAACGAGGTGTTTTGTGGTGAAAGGGCACATCATGAAGAAACTCCTATCAGTTCTTTGTTCGGGGATGATGGTAGCTGCCGCCTTTATGTGCTCTGCTGCTCCGGCCCACGCGGCAACTGCTACTATTACGAAAGTCTGCTCGACAAATGCGATTGTTACTGCGGTTTCTGCTGTGCCAAATCCGGCGAGACATGTTCATACCTATGTCGCTTCATCTGGAGCAAAGCAGGTTGAGGATTCTAGAACAATGGTGATTCGCCATACGTCTGGATCGGGATATTACCGGGCAACAGTAACCCTTAAAACAAGTACGCATGAATCCTTTACCGAGTATTCGGCAAGCTGCCAGACGATTGGCTAATGAGCTAATGGTGCGGTTTTCATTGGCGAGAAAGCAACTCTTAGTAGGTATTGCTGCGGTGGGAGTTCTGCTTTCAGGGTGTGGCGGGTCGGATGAGAGTCCGGCTGCCACGCCTACCATTGTCGATAGTCCAGCAGTGAGTGTGCAGCAGGGTACGGCTACCGCTTCGAATGGAAATAAAACCTATACGAACGCACCTGATGTGATTGTCGGAGAGGATGGTCAGCGCTCTTTCCCGACGATAACTACTCAGGAGACTCTGGACCTGATGTGGGAACAAGCTCTTTCTGATATTCCAGAGGGAACACCCATTCCAGAACGCCCCCAGGTTGATGTTGTTGTAGTTAAAGATCCTGAACAAAACAAATCTGGATACGTTCAATGTATGGCGGATTCCGGATTTCCGGGATTCACAATTTCTGATAGTGGAGTCAGCTCGCCAGAGATTCCGGCTGGGCAAATTGCGGCATACAACGTGGCTGACTATATCTGTACTGCTAAAAATTTTGTTCCGACTCCGGCACCCATGGATGAAGCGGATATGAATCGGCTTTACGATCATCAGATCAATTATGTTATTCCATGCTTAGAAAAATTAGGGTATCGAGTACACAATTTCCCCTCGCGTCAAACTTTTGTTGATCGCTATTTTGCGGAGCGTCAATATGAATTGGCGACTGATCTAGTGGGGCTATCTCCACAGGAGAGCGCGAAATGGGCTACCGAGGATGAATCTGTTTCATGCCATGCCTATCCGCCGGGGTTATGGGATGAGTAAATCGGCGCTTTTTCTGCGCATACTCGGTGCTCTCCTAGCGCTCGGAGTGGTTTTCGGCGCGGGATGGTGGGCGGGAAGCGCCACCTTTGGGTCGCGATCCACTGATCCTGAGGTAGCGCCTCCAACGTATGCTGAGGCCCGCCAAGGGCATGTTGGGCGTGAATATAGTTTTGGTATCACCGCTCGCCTGCCAATGGCTCCCGTTGCGGTTAACACTCTCGAAGGCGTGATCACTGCGATTGGTTCTCCTGATGTTGCGCAAGGCAGCCTGTTATATCGGGTAGCGCAAACTCCTGTCATCGCGGTGCGTTCACAGCTTCCGTTTTATCGTGATCTCAGTGAAGGCGCCCGAGGGGATGACGTACATGCTTTGCAGCAGATGCTTGTTGACTGTGGGCTGCTTGCAGGCGCTGATGGAGTCTTTGGGGCGGGCACAACCCATGCCCTGAAACAACTGCAGTTATCCCGTGGTGGGGAAGCGACAGGAGTTGCACCGCTGGGATCTTTAGTGGCTTTCTCGACGCTCCCTACGCACATCAGTTTTTCACCGGATCTACGTATGGCCACCCTGATAACTACTGGCGCTACGGTCATCTCTGCCCCGTCGGCGCAACGGGATTTTATTATTAGTGCCAATAAACAACAGGTTGAGTTTGTGCCTGTAGGGGCTGAAGTTGTGTTCAACTATGGTGATGCGTCATTTAATGCGGTGGTATCCCGCGTTGAGCCGAATACCTCAGGGGAGGGCGTAGTTGCCTATCTTTCCAGCTCTGATGGTGGGAGCGTCTGTGCGGATCGCTGCGATGTTTTGCCGACGCTCCCGGAAGTGACGATGTTAGGGGCAGTACATCCAGAAAAGTCGGTGGAAGGAGTGGTGATCCCAGCCGCAGCAGTTGTTACATTATCTGATGGCAGTACAAAGGTGCTGATGAGTGACGGTGAAGAACGCCAAGTGACGATCCGTGGCTCTGGTCAGGGTCTGGTTGTTGTTGAGGGCGTTGCCGTCGGAGAGAAAGTAACACTCGGTGTTGAAGTAGTGAGCAGATAAATGCTCAGTGTTCGCGATTTATCATTTTCTTACCCGAAGTCTGACGAGAAACTGTACGACGGGCTGACTCACACATTTGAAGAGGGCAAAGTTACGGCTGTTACCGGGGCATCGGGCTGTGGGAAATCTACCTTGCTGTATATTCTTGGGCTAATGTTGCGCCCAACAAAAGGCGGGGTATATGTGGATGACGTTGAACTCTCCGCTCTTTCGCATGCCGATCGCGCTAGGGCACGCGCACAGACTTTCGGATTTGTGTTCCAAGATGCGGCGCTGGATCCAACGCGCACAATCCGTGATTGCGTCATTGAGCCAGCCCTCTATGCTGGGTGGAAACGCTCTGTCGCTGTCGCGCGAGCACAAGCTCTTTTGGAACTTACTCAGGTTTCTTATCGAATCGACCATAAAGCCAATGAGATTTCGGGTGGTCAAGCTCAACGTGTGGCATTAGCGCGGGCGTTGGTGAATGATCCTGCTGTCATCCTTGCCGATGAACCGACCGGAAATCTTGACCGTGCCAATGCGTCAATCGTGCTGGATGTGTTTTCCCAGCAGGCGCGTAGCGGGCGCACGGTTATCGTCGTTACGCATGATCCCTTCGTTGTCGATCATGCAGATCTTATTCTTGAATTAGATCACCTTGACGCTTCCACTCCTGATTCGACTACCCGCAGGGAAGTGGGGGCTGAGTGATGAGAGGGCGTGAGCTACTTCGAGAAATCCTTGTTTCAACGCGAGCATTGATTCTATCCTCGGCAATGATTGCCGGTATTGCCATGATTATTTGCCTGTCGGCAATCTTGACGGTAGGGCGGTCGGCGGCGGCCGATGCGCAGCTCCTTGCGCGTCTTGATGAGGCCGGTACTCGCTCATTTTCAATTGTTGATAGCAACAATATTGGGTACCTCAATGATCCAGTTTTCTCGGCGATCGAGAGTTTATCGACGGTTGAGGACGCCTACGGTTTCTCAGTTGCCCGCGACGTCGTCAATAGCCATATTGGTGCTGGGAGTAACGCGGTAGCGGCTCGGGTAGTAACCGGAAATTTGCCGGATGCGGTGCGTTTAGTTGAGGGGCGTTGGCCTGCAGATGGAGAGGGGATTGTTGATATTGACGCACAGCGGGCGTTGGGAATGATCGCGCCCTATGGGTCGGTGACTTTTACGGCGACGGGGCGAGAAGTGGCCATCGTCGGGCGTTATGAGCCGGTTGTTAAGCTGGATAATCTCTCGTCGGTGCTCGTTGTTGGTGGTGGAGAGGCTCCGCAGATCATCCAGGTAATAACACGAAATTTCGCTGATATTGACCCTACGATGACCTATAGCTCCCAGATTATTGCTGCGCACACTGCTCAGGCGGTGCGAATTCAATCGCCGACCTCGCTCGGTGAGCTGGCGCATGCGGTTACTGGGGATTTGGCCAATTACTCAACGGCAATACTGTATGGCGTTCTTGGGATTGGGGGAGTGATTTGTGCGCTGGTGGTATTCACGGACGCGCTCTCGCGGCGCGGTGATTTGGGGCGGCGCATGGCTCTGGGGGCTACGCGCTCTGTGATTGTGGGATATACCGTTGGGCGCACGGTACTTCCGGCGCTTATTGGTGCGCTGATTGGATCTGTTGTGGGGCTGGTGGCTACGTCGGTCATGGCGTATCCGGCGCCGATAAGTTTTGTGGCAGGAACGGCAATTCTTACTCTCATCATTATGATGATCGCGGCAATCCCTGGGGCGTTGTGGGCCGCTAATCAGGATCCGGTCACTGTGCTGCGCACGCCCTAGCAGGTGTAATAGCGCGGCTGTGTTTTGGGGCGGTCGTGTCGTGAAGTTCTACTTTAAAAGCTGTGCTTTAAGGCGCGGCTTTAGGCGGCGTGGTTTTCGCCCTATGCGGAGAACGTCACTGGGCAGATGATATGTACTGACGTGAACAGTGCAGGCATGGCTCTGCCGCAGGATGTGTTGTGATGACGATGAAGATGCCAACTTATATTCGCAGGGCTGCCTGCTATATCCGATAAGCGCGATCTAGGCGCGACGTCTAGATCAAAATTTGAGACAGTCCAGATACATTCGTATGCCGCTACTGCAGGGAGCGTGATAGGGCTTTTTATATAGGTGTTATATAGGTGAACTGCGATATGCGTCGCCGAGTTTTGTGGAATACACCTGAGGAGTGAGTGCTCTTTATGCCAGGGAGATCCGGCAACGTCGGGCACTTATATATTACAGTCAGGATAATCCTAAGCGCTTCCTAGCACATAGGAGTAGGAACAACAGAATAATAACTGCTGACGGAGAATGCTGCCGTGCAGCGAAGTCGCACATGCGAAAAAGAAGTGCATAGTTCGGGGGGGGGGGGGAGAGAGACGTCATGGGAATATTGAAGAACAAGATGCCCAAAGATTACTATCTATGGTTTACCGGCGGAACCGTTTTTAGTTTAGGCTCATCCATTGAACAGACGGCCGTCCCGCTCGTGGCATTTGCCGTCACCCAGTCAACCAAAACGGCTGGCGTTATCTCGATGGCCGTCTCAATCGGCTGTTTGATAGCGATGATCCCCAGCGGGGTCGTCGCTGATTACTACGATCGCCGCAAAACCATCATGGTGCTTGGAGCGCTTGACGCGATCATCGCTTTCATCTTGGCTGCCCTGATCTACACCGAGAAAGCTAATTTGATCTGGCTGGTCGTCCTCGGATTTATCGCGGCGGTTATTGGAACAGTGGTGGGCGTAGCGAATAATGCCCTCTTGAAAAACATCGTATCGACTGAGCAGTTCCCGACGGCGATGTCCTTAAACGAGGGGCGGAGCGCTGCCGTCTCGATTATTGGCGGTCCGATCGGTGGCGCGCTCTTCGCCCTGTCCCACGCTTTGCCGTCGGCCGTGTATTCCTTCAGCGCGTTAATTCGAGTGTTCACTACGAAATTTATTAAACGTTCGGAAGGTACGGCTCCTCGGATCGACAATAACCACATTAAAATGTTGACCGCTGGTTTGCATATCGTGGTCAAAGAGCCATTTTTGCGCAGCCTGACGATCATTGCGGCTCTGTTGAATTTTGCGGGAGGGGCAATCTTCCTCGCCGTCATTCTCGATCTGCAGCAACGCCACACTCCGCCGGCACTTATTGGCGCTATCTTTACGGCGATCAGCGTCGGAGCGCTGGTGGGTGCGCCGCTAGCAGGTTTCCTATTGCATCGAGTACCGACGGGGAAGCTAATTGTATTGGGTTTCATTGTTGAAGCAATCGGCATGGCACTACTTGCGGTTAGCTCGAATGTATTTTGGGTAGTTGGATGCATTGCGGTGGCCTGCATTGCACTGCCCTGTATTAACGGTTCGGTTGAGGGAATTTTGATGGCGTCTGTGCCCTCTGAGTTCCAAGGTCGAGTCGGATCGGCTGTGAGCTTCGTGGCTTTAGCTATTGCGCCGCTGGCTCCGCTCGCTGCGGGATTCCTTCTGGCGGGCTGTGGGCGCGAATGGACGATTCTAATTAATAGTTTTGTTTTTGTTATCGCACTTGCGCTCGCGGTAGGTATGAGAGCAGTGCGGTCAATCCCGCTTCCAGAAAAGTGGGACGAACATGCGAGCAGTATTCGAGAGCATTGCGAAGCCTTATCGGGGAATAGTTCTGCACGATAAAGGAGGCGCTGGGTTTCCAATGCGAGAGGAAATTTAGCTGATATACGCCAGATGGTAGTTGATAGCTGACATCTGATAGCTACATCGGCTAGTCGATATAGGCACGTGATAGCGGCTAATCGATACTCACATGGGCTGTTATCTGAGTAAGAAGATGTATGGGCTATTCGTCATCGCTTTGAGTAGGTAGTTAACGCGGATACTGTGCAAATGCTGAGAGAGCAACGGTTACAGGCATGTGCTGGAGGAACATGCCAAAAATGGTGCGTAGTGCGCGTTTAATCTTATGCCACGTAGCGCGACCCGCGATGATAGGTTATGCCTTACGATCCCAGGTAAGAGTTCCGGCTAATAGTGTTAGGGGAGTGGCCGACGTAGCGCTTGAAAACCCGCGTGAAATATTTGTAGTCAGAAATTCCTACTGCTTGGGCCACCTGATAGACCTTCATATCTGTTGAGGTCAGCAAATAGACCGCTTGTTGTATGCGGTACCGATTGACGTAGTCAGCCAGCGTCGTGCCCACCTCGGCTTTGAACTGCTCATTCATATAATTCACCGACATCCCCACATGTGCTGCCACGTCGCGAAGCAAAATGCGCTGAGCAAAATGTTGGTGAATAAAATCCAGGATCTGCCCAATAGTTTTCGACCAATGACCGTCAGCGGCTGTGTGAGGCAGCGCGTGAAAATTGAGGGCTTGGTGTGCGATATGGTCGGTATCCCTACTGCGAACTGCCATAATGTGTTCGCGCAGAGTATCAATACAGGCAGCGAGCTCGTCGGGATTAACCGGCTTCAAAATATAGTCGAAAACGCCTAGCCGTAAGGCTTGCTGAACTAAAGAGAACTCGTCATACCCACTCAAAATAACAGTGGCAAAAGAGGTGCGATCCTTAACGTTTTGAAGCATCTCCAGCCCCGTCATGACCGGCATTTTAATATCGGTGATGACGATATCGGGCTTTACGTGGGTAATCAGCTCAATGCCTTCAGCGCCATCGGAGGCTTCCCCGACGACGTGGCAATCATGTGCCGCCCAGTCGATAGAAAAACGTAAACTGCGCACGATCAGGCTCTCGTCGTCAATCAGCACAACCTTCAGCATTTATTTCCTCTCTCCCGATATGCGCTCACTATGAAACATCCTTAAACTGCCATATTCGCTACAGGTACTAAACCAATAACGGTAAGTTCAGCCGCACGCGCGTCCCGCAACCGACGGCAGAATCAATCGTCAAACCCAGATCGGGTGTGCCATCAGGCGTATCATTTTCGCAACCGTATAGCAGTGAGATCATTCGGTGGACGTACACCAAGCCCAGGTGATTGCCGTCCACATCAGGCTGAGTGAGGGCGTGGCGGATCTCGGCAATTTTCTCTTGGCTCATGCCATCGCCGTCATCGTATACCTCGATTTGTAAGACCTCATTGACGGCGCGAGCCTGAATACGGATGGTTAGTTCTTTGGTGCGGTTACCTCCGTGCAGTAACGCGTTCTCAATGATGGGTTGTAAGAGAAGACGTGGTACGCGCGCATCGGCAATATCCGCTGGAATCTCAATGCTGTATTTGAGCCGGTTTCCCCAGCGCATCTGCTGTAATCGCAGATAGGTTTCCATCAGTTCGGCGTCCTCGCACAGTGGTACTTCCGCGTCGGATTCATGGATGCAATAGCGCAAGAATCGAGCAAATTCTTGGGTCATTTGGATGGCAGACTCAGTGTTTTCTGCGATCTGGAACGCCAAAATATGCAGGATATTAAAGACGAAATGGGGGTTGAACTGGTTGGTTAAAACCTTGACGCGCAAGGTCTGCTCGGATTGGACGAGTTGCCGGTTGCGTTCCAGTAGCTCTTCAATGTGGGAAAAACTCTGATTAAATGCGGCATATAGATCGTTGAATTCTGTGAATTGCCCTGGTGGTAGCCGGTATCCGGGGCCTTGTGCAGACCATTGGTTGATTCCTTGAACCACGTCATCAACGACGGAATATAGGCGATCTGCCTGGCGTTTGGCGACGATGAGGGTCAATGCGAGGGCTGCGATTGCTAGCAGGATCATGGCGGTGAGGGCATATCCGCCGATGGCGACGAATAATGCGGTAGAGGTCATGGCGTAGCATTGCATGCCCCGGGGACCGCTGGCATGTTCGCGGAAATATGAATGGCCGCCGACGTCAACCGCGCCCCAGCGGGTAGGGTGCATTTGGAGTTTGGCGATGGCGGCGTCCTCGTCGGAGTGTTGGCTGAGGGATTCCCAGGTGGGCGAACCCCAGATGATGGTGTTGAACTCATCGGTTATCACAACGGTATCTACGCCTTGCTCAGCGACGACGTTATGTACGCCGACTTCCCCGATGGTGGCCATTAAGACGGGATCGCCGGTGGCGGCGGTGTATGCCAAAACGCCGATAGTTTGGTGCGGAGAAAAAAGTTTGCTTTGCAGTTGCCCAGTAGCTATTTTCCCTGGATGGGCGATTGCGGTACGTGCGATCTGGTTTTCTTGTTGGGTTTCGCGGAGAAGTTGGCGATTTGGTTCGTAGAGAGTGCTGAGCAGTTCCCCTCCTTGCGCGTCGAGGATCGTCAATGTTGATCCTTCGGGCCAGGTTTTGATGATGGGGTAGATGAGCTGGTAGATGTGCTGACGGCTGAGCTCGGTAGAGGCGGTGGCGAGCTGGTGTAGAGCTGGTTCGTTGGAGAGTCGAGTCAGATCGGATTCGATTTGGTCAGTGGCGGTATCGAGAAAATGGCATGTTTGGCGGGCGCTACGGGAGAGGACTTCGTGGGTGGTCCAGGCGAGGATTGCACCAATGACGAAAATAGCGACGAGGAGCGTGACCCCGACGAGAAGCATGGCGAAGCGAAGAAAACCTGCTTGGGCGTAATCCCGGTATCTCTTCACGTATCGTTCTCCTCGGTGATGGGGGGAGGCGGCTATAGCTCGCACCTGTGTGCAAGTTTAGCTATAGCCGCCGTGGCTCGGGCGCTTCGTGCCAGATTAGCTGGCTGGCTAATTCGCGAATTAGCCAGCCAGGTCAGTCAGCTAGATTAGCCAGAGCCGGATTATTTCCCTGGCTCTGGCTAATCTAGCTGACCAGGGGCTAGCAGGCCCGTTGGCGTATCTCAACCTGGTGGTGTCGTCGCCTGAGATACGCCAACGGGCTCAATTCCTCTGGCTCAGCCAGCCAACTCCAATTAATCAACTTGGCTGGCTGAGCGGGCAATCAGCAGGGCAGATTGCAGCAATTACTCTGGCTGTAGCATTAGCATTCTGGCCGGCTTAGCTGCCAGCTAAATTTGCGCAATCTTAGTCGCCAGCCAGAATTGTGCAATTGCATATCGCAGGGATCTGGCACGATCTGGCACGAAGCTCGCGTCAGGGTCCGTCGTTACCAATATCGTGACGGCCCCTGACGCGGCACTGACTTTTGCTTATACGCTAGCGGCGCTAGCCTCGTCAGGCTTTACCTCGCTAGCACTTGCCCGTACCTAGACGCTAACGTCATTTTTTCCAGTGAGCTTGAAGAACAACAGGAGAGAGATGATGGATGTCAGCGTCAAGATAGTGGAGTAGGCGGCGGCTGCGCCGAAGTTAGAGCGAATAACCTCGGTGTAGATCGCCACGGTGAGAGTTTTCGTCCCTGCGGTGTACAAAATGATTGAGGAACTCAATTCACTGATGACGGTAATCCACGACATGATCGCGCCGGCGAACACACCGGGAAGCATCATGGGAATCGTCACGCGCCACAAGGATTTGAACTCGCTGGCCCCCAAACTGATCGCAGCTTCCTCAAGGGAGGGGCTGATCTGCCCGAGAATCGCAGAGCTAGAACGAATCGTGTACGGCATCCGTCGGACGGCTAAAGCCACAATGATGATGTAGGCCGTGCCGGAGAGGAATATCGGCGGAGAGTTGAAACCGTACAAGAACGAGATAGCTAAAACAGATCCGGGAATGATGTACGGGAACATGGAGAGCACATCGAGGCTACCAGTGATGGCATTAGGTTTACGCACCGAGAGATAGGAAACCAACATACCGATGACGACAACGAGAATAATCGCAGCCAGACCGAATAAATAGGTATTCCAGATCGCGCTCGAATTCGTCGAATCGAATAAGGTATGCCGGTAATGATCCAAAGTGAGTGTCCCATCCAGCACAACCCCGCCTGAGGTCCCCATAAAGGAGGTCGCAATAACGGTCACTTGCGGCAAAATAGCCAGCGCCAGCACCCCATAGACGAATACGTAAGCAAAGATACCGCGCAGACCTTTAGCAGGCTCTGCTTGCATAGGCTTCAAAGCCGTCATGGAGTAAGTCAGGCGCTTAGAAATATAGCGTTGCGCGAAGAACAGAACCAGCGCAATGAGCACGACAACGACGCACAAGGCAGCGGCAAAGTGGTCATCCGTGCTGACTTCACCCATGAACTCGTTATAAATCAGGACGGGGAAGGTCTGGTATCCTTCACCGATCAGCATGGGAGTACCGAAATCGGAGAACACCCGCATGAATACCAGCAGCATTGACGCCAGCAATGTGGGAACCACTAAGGGGAGGACGACTTTAAGTACCCGCCCGACGGCGTTACATCCGAGCGACTGTGCTGCTTCGATGAGCGAAGAGTCGAGATTCTTCAGCGCTCCCGAGATATACATGTAGATCAGCGGGAAGGATTGCAAACAAAAGACGAGAACAATCCCAGGGAATCCGTAAATACCGGGGAGTTCTATGCCGGTTAAGGTATGAATTGCGCGGGTGATGTACCCATTGCGACCCAATAGTTGCACCCAAGCATAGGCCCCGATGAAAGGTGGGGATAGGTAGGAGATAACGATGAGAATGTTGATCCATTTTGAGCCGCGGATCCGCACGGAACGCAATACGTAGGCCATTGGCAAGCCGATAACTGTTGCAATTAACGTTGCAACAATTGTGACCTTGAAACTGTTAACCAGGGAACCCCAGTAGTATTCCTTGGCCATGAATTTGGCGAAATATGCGGTGGAGAAGCTACCCGTTTCTGGATCAACCACTGCCCGATACAGGACGAGAATCAGTGGAAAGACGACGAAAGTAACGAAGAACGCCAGCAGTGCCAGGCTCAGCACATTCCATCCGGCTTTTGTGCCGCGAGAGGTCGCCCCGGCGCGATTCGCACGAGTCTTTCGGCGCGGCGGAGTAGGTGATTTAGTCGTGACCGTCATGGCAAACTCCTAGTTCCCTCGGGTGAGGTTGCGCTGACCGTCTGCGGTAAAGACGTTAATCTTATGGGCGCGAACCTGGAGCTTGACGGGGGTGCCAGCGGGGATAGGCGCGGCGGTATCGTCGTCGCGAATAACCTCTACGTGCTGCCCGTCGGGCAATTCCAGGAAGTAATGGGTGGATGTGCCAAGGAATACTGACGATATGACGGTAGCCGGCAACCCTGCGGCATCGTTTTCGGTCACGATGAGGAATTCTTCTGGCCGGACGGAAACCGTCACGTTTTGGGAATCAGAGCTGGAATCGCCCTGCGGATCAAGACCCGGCACGCTGACCTCGTATCCTTCGCTAATGCGGATTTTCTCGCCGATGCGCTGGGCGGAAAGCAGGTTGGATAAACCGATGAAGGTGGCAACAAAGGTATTTGCTGGGCGTCGATAGATCTCTTGTGGTGTGCCTACTTGCTGGATAACCCCGCCGTTCATGACGGCGATCCGATCAGAAACGGCAAGGGCTTCTTCTTGATCGTGGGTGACATACACCGTAGTGATACCAACGGAATGTTGGATTTCTTTGATGGCATTGCGCATTTCGACGCGCAACTTGGCGTCAAGATTGGATAGCGGCTCGTCCATGAGCAGCACTTGCGGTTCAATCACGAGTGCACGGGCAAGGGCGACGCGCTGCTGCTGACCGCCGGAAAGTTTGGCAGGCATACGCTCTGCCAATTGGCTGATCTTAACGGTATCGAGGATCTTTTCGATAGCTTGTGCGGCCTCTTTCTTCGCGGTTTTGCGCATTTGCAGGCCGAATCCCACGTTTTCTTTGACGGATAGATGTGGGAACACGGCGTAGTTTTGGAAAACCATCCCCATATTGCGCTTATTGATCGGGACGTTATTAATGACCTTACCGTCAACCGTAATCTGCCCACCGTCGATGCTGTTAAAGCCGATAATCATGCGTAGTAGCGTGGTCTTTCCGCAGCCAGAGGGACCAAGTAAGGTGAAGAATTCTCCGGGGTTGATTGACAGGGAAAGACCGTCGATAACAGTGTCGTTGCCGAATCGTTTAGTGACGTTATCAATGGAAATCGTTACGCTCATCGTATTTTTCTTTCTTTATGGTCGCGCCTGAGGCGACCCTATGACTGGGCAGATCATTAAACGCATTAACGAGGGGTCATCTGCATTAATGCAATGATCTGCCCAGTACATTTTGGGAATAAAGGGACGCGGGATTACTTTGCGTCGGTGCGATGCTCGGAGTACTTCTCCGTGATAGCGGCCTTATTTTCAGCGACCCACGCCTCGTCATAGTTGGCAACGAGCTTGATCTTGTCGGTGGGCGTCATGTAATCAGCGAGCTTCGCGCCGGTGCGCAGCGGGCGAACAGTGGTTGTTTCACCAACGCGGTTCTGAGTCTCTTCATTAATCATGAAGTCCACGAACTTCTTGGCATTATCTAAATGAGCAGCGCCTTTAATGATCTGTACGGATTCCCCAGGGAAGATTGCCCCTTCAGCGGGGAAAACAACCTCCACGTCAGCACCGGACTTGACCAGGTTAGCGGCGGGATCTTCCCAGGTGAGGCCGACGACGTATTCGCCGTTAGCAACGCCCTTGTAGACCTGTGATGAGGAGTTCGCGATCTTGCCGTCGAGATTGGCCAGGAATTTATCTACATAATCCCAGGCTGCCTTGGACATCGGATCGCCATTACCGGCGGTGTAGAGCATAGCCATCAATACCTGGAATGCCGAGGAGGAATTCACCGGATCGCCGAACGCGATCTTTCCTTTCAGCTCAGGGTTGAGCAGATCGGCAAAGCTCTTGATCTGCATTGAACCAGCAAGACCTTTATTGACAACCATCACCGTCGGATCAGCAAAAGCTGGAGTGAAGTATCCGCTCTTGTTCTTGAACTCGGCAGGCATATTGGCATCTTCGGGGCTGGTGTACTTCTCGAACATGTCTTTCTGCGAGGAGAGCATCGTTTCATCGGCGGCCCAGAGCACGTCACCGAGTGGGTGATCGCCTTCGGATTTAACGCGCTTAATTAACTCGCCAGTACCGGCCGTCACCACCTCAACCTTAATGCCGGTTTCCTTTTCAAACTGTGGGATAACCGCGTTGTTGAGGGCTTCGGAACGGGCAGTATATACCACTAATGTGTTGGGGTCATCAGCGGAATCATTACCGCCACAACCAGTCAGGCTGAGGCCGACAACTGGCAGAGCGAGAGAACATAACAGTGCAACAGAGCGTTTCATTTTCCATTCCTCCTTGAATGTGTCGCGTCAACGCTTAGAGCAACTCTAAAAGTTCCTCAGCAGGTGTGATACCGACGATATCCCGCACTGGGTGGAAAATATCCCGCAATAGCAGAAAGCTATTCAGGAATGAAAAAGCCTGGTTAACGAGCAGTGCTCGGCTCTACGGTTGCCAATAGTAAGTGGTCGATGCTGTTAGCGTGCAATGACGTGGTAAGAGCGGATAACAGCTCGCGGGTGGTAGCCCTAAGCGGCATCAGCAGCTAATAGCTACATGTAAGCGAGCGCAGAGGATCTGCGGCATGCTCGGAGTGCACCTAATACGTGCGGTTATCTGCAGCCCGATCGCAGATTCCGTTGGTGTGCCGGCCTGTGGGCTGTATCCGGTAGCGTTTGGCGAATAACCCGATGTACCACGCATAGCCTCAGTGTTTTTATGCAAAACGAATAGCGCGCTGACGAAAACAGCGTGCCCGACAACGCTAAGACCCGAGCGGCAGAACAAAAATAAGGATCATAGGGCATGCCGTGCGCGCACTGAAAGTAGTGCGAGCAGTAGATATAGGGCGGCAGGAGACGCCATGAGACAGGCAGCAAAGAGAGAAAATCCCTGTGCTAGCCTAGTGGGCAGACAACTCACAGGGGGGCGTTGCCACATGCGCAAAGCCTATTATGCCTGGTTATTGGCAGATACATCCACACAGCTCGGTTCCGCTATTCGCGCCTTTGCGCTGCCAGTGCTAGTTGTTATTGCGGATGGATCCAATACGCGAGCAGGAACCCTATCGGCAATCTCGTCTTTTATTATTGCAGCGGTTTCGTTAATTGGTGGGGTCATTATTGATCGCTATGATCGGCGCATTTTGTTGCTGCTCTCATGTGCAATATCGTTGATGATCTTCGGTGGCAGCATTGCCTGGCTCAGCTTTAACCGGCTTACCTGGATATTCCTGATGGTCGTCGCAGTCTTATCAGCACTGCGCGGCGGCATGTTAGGGCAAACCTCCAATGTATTGCTTCGCGATGTCGTCGAGGACGAAAAACTCCCACGGGCAATGAGCATCAATGAGGGGCGGGACGCCAGTATAGAGATCGCTGCTGGGCCGATTAGTGGTTTCCTTATTACCCTGGGCGCTATCGTCCCGTTTATCGTTGAGTTTGTTCTCAATGCGCTCGCCTTTGCCGCCACGCTATTTTTGCCATCGACGAAAACAAAAACTGCTGAGGGTGCTAACGACGAGGAATCCCCAACACTAAGCGAGCAAGAGATCGATAACGCTGCCCGCGGCTTACAAACGAAAGAGCGGCGCAACCTTATCGTGGCAATGTACCGTGGACTAGCCAATACGGTAGGCGAGGCATGGCAAGGGATTGCACTCATTGGGAAAAACAGAATTTTCCTGCTATCAGTGATTCTTTCGTCATTATTCTTCCCCATGCTCAACGGGCTGATTTTCATGCTCATCCTCGTCATGGTTGATGGTGGAAATTCCCCGATTTCTGCTGCGACGCTCAACTCTTCAGTGGCAGTTGGCGTCATTATCGGCTCGTTCCTCTCTGCTCATATCACTTCTCGGGTAGCAACTGGAAAGATCTTAGTGATCGCTTTCTGTATGCCCGTGCCCTTTGCCTTAGGTGCGTTATGTGCCCCTAATTTTGTTCTCCGATTAGGTGCGCTGTTCTTTTTACTCATCATGCTGCCCTCGGGTAACGCGGCCTTTGGCGGATTCGTGATGAAAATGATCCCCAAAGATCTACTGGGGCGCGTCTTTTCCGTGCTACAACTCGCGGGCATTGCTATTGCGCCGATTGTCAGCATGTTCGTCGGCCTCGGCTTGGATCACCTGGGAGCAATCCTCACGGGTTCTGTGCTCATTGCGGTGATGGCAGGCGTTGGAGCCATGAGCTTTTCTCCGTTACTGCGCAATATTCCACGGCCCGACGGGTGGGACGATTACATCGAAAATCTAAAAATTATCCGCTCATAATCGTGCGTATGCCCAATTAAATGCGATCTATGTGTTGTGCGTGTTGACGTCGGTGAGTAGACGTTGAATATGGATAGCAAGATACCCCACTTCGTCCTCACCACATTCGTAATCAAAAGCGGAAATAATGAGCAGCCGTGCACGTTCTGCCAATCCCCAAGCCAGTGGTCACGCATTGCGAATCTCGCTGCGAACCAGCTCATCTTTCGGCAGAGGAGTAGGGCAATTCTGGCTCAGTCGAGCAAAGAGATTAGCGTAAATGTGTGATAAAACGAGCCAGCGACAAAGAGGAATAATCCAGGTGTGTGGGCAACTGCGCCTCCAGCATGGTCATAATATCGCTCATCACTTGGGCGGTTGCCGTCGCTTTAGGCATATTCCCGTGTGCATAGTTTGCCGCCAAGGCGTGCAACGCAAAATTCGGGGCTTCTGCTTGCCCTAAATCAACACCCAGGCTGGCGTGGATTAACCGCACGGCTTCGCGCCCAAAGACCATCTCGCGCGGATATAAGGGTGGGGTATGTGCTGGGCAAATATCGTCGATATGGGTGATTGACGGTTATAGGTTGTGAGGGGCGGCAGGTGGCGATCCGGAATCTTAAAGAATGTGAGCGGGGAGAGGTTTCGTGCTCACGGCAACGCGAGGGCATCTGCGCAAATAGAGGCAATCAGGCAGTGAAGCGAGCAGATTTTGCCTGAAGAAGGCGAACGCGCGTAATTGTGGGTGATTTACGGGGTAGCAGGTGAGCTGTTCGCCATTCGGAAAGTGAAATATTAGCTATATTCGTACATAGATATTTGGCTATATCGGGCATGTCTGTATTAGGTTATGGGTCTGGCGGATAGATATGGGTGTTTTCGGGAGAGCACGGGATTACATCGAGAAAAAGCGGTGCGTATTGGCAAGGCGCAATGCATTACCAGGGGATAGCGGTGAGGCCGGTAGCGGTAATGGAGAGCGGATGGTGCCTGCCACTGAAACGATAGCTGGAAAATCTGCGCCACAAAACGAGGATTCGGCAGTAGATAAGCAGAGCGAAGCGGTAAATACTGCGGAGGGCGATACTCCGACAGCAGTGGATGACAATGCCGAAATGGATGCGGCGATTAATGCGGCTGTGCAGGAAGAGAAACAAGAGAAGCGGGTAGCGAGATATGTCCTGCATCAGGCCTATACGGTGCAGTTTGTAATAATAGTTTTTGGTGCTTATGTTGTTTTTGGCCTGCCTTATATTGCTGTAATGGTTTGGCCTTCTGGGGATGCCTATCAGCAAAAACAATATCTGTCAGCAATGCTTGACTGGTATCAACATGCCGGGCAGTCAATGGTCGGGGATCCACTGATAATGCTCAATACTTTGGCGCTGGCATTCCTCGCGGCATTCGTTTTTATTACGTTCGGATCTCGCCATGACAAGACCTGGCAGGGACTGCGGGTAGATGGTGTCATAGAGGGGTGGTGTAGAAATGTTGCAGCGGTAACAATCCTTTGCAATCTGCTTGTGTGTTATGCCGTCTGCCGGCAAAAGGGCTTTGTTGCGTTACCGCCATATCTTATTTCAATAGCCTTACTGTTCTTATGCGGCTCACTTTCCTGCCGAGCCTTTGTTTTTCCGCTAGCTCGGCAAGTGGAAGATTTAGTGGATCAGAAGAGGGAGAAGGAGAAGCGACGTTCGGAGTTTGCTTATGGGTGGCATAAGGTAATAGTTAGCGTTATCGTTTACGTGGTAAGCATTGGCTGTGGTGTATTGGGATGCTCTTTTGGTTGCCACACTAGCAGCCTGCTTCGTAGGATTACGGTTGTTCTTTTTATCTCAGTATGTATTATTTTATTCTGTTTTTACAGTATTTTTTCTTGGCACAAAGAAAGTATATTCATGCGAATTATACAATCTCTCACATGCGTGTCTTTTATTCTTCTTGGTGTGCTTACCCTCATTTATGCAGGTATTCACGGAGGTGTGCCTCGCGCTATAGCAGTGTTTGTAGTGCTGCTTGAGTTATGTTTTCTCCTCCCATATCTACTTTTCTGGGGTGCTTTCTTGATAGCTGGTGAAGAAGGAAAGACAGGGAAGCAAGCGCGTTACAGGTTTCTTTTCAGAGTGAGAGAGTGCTGCTTGTACGTATCAATTCTCCCCATCCTAGGTGCCATTTATGGCTGGGTGCTAAGCCGCGAAATCAAGCGGTGTGACAAAAGAATCGCTGAGCTAACAGCTTTCTTGGAAAAGCAAAAAGGATCGGCGCCTACACTATGAGGTGCCGATCCTTAGAAGTAATAACGCCTCTATTTTACCCGATAGAGTCAATGACTCTCTTTGCCTCAGCTAGTGAAGCTCCTGTGCGCTCGCGATACAGCTTAATTGCCTCAATTTTGTGACCGGCGAGCAGAGCTGCTTGCTCTTGTGGGGAGAACTGATTGAGATCCACCGACGGCTGAGCGGGGGCTTCGTCAGCACTGGAGGTGTTAACTGCCGGCGTGATGTTTGTGGTGGTGCTAGGGGTGGTGCTCCACGTGCTGGTTGGAGAGCTATCCTTGCTGAAGATCTTAGATAAAAAGCCCATTTTTGCTCCTAAATTCCATGCTTCATTGAGGTGCGTCACCTCGTATGCGGGGTGAGGTATCGCTAAGTATATTCTCCTTTATATGGATCGTTTTGCTGTGGGAAAGAATTATTCTCTGAGCTTTCTTGGCTGGTAGGTAGCGGGTATATAGGAATTGGCGGCTATACGGAAATAAGGAAAGCCGGTGTGCTCGCCTCCCGCAGGCTTCAGAGCAGCCAAATGTATTTGCTATATCCGTAGGTTTTCGGCTGTTCGTCCGGCAGATATGCATGATATTCCTGACGGAGAACCCCGGAACGGGATAAAATCGCGGCAATAGTGTGAGAGAGAAGGAGCTAATCCCATGCTTATTACAACTACATCCAGCGTTGAGGGATACCCCGTCCAGCAATACTTTGGCGTCGTCAATGGTGAGACTATTATCGGTATCAACTTCCTCAAAGATATTGGTGCCGGATTACGCGATTTCTTTGGTGGTCGCTCGGCCGGATATGAGCGAGAGATGGCGCAAGCGCGAGATATTGCCCTTGCCGAAATGGCAGATAATGCCACCCGAATGGGCGCGAATGCTGTGATCGGATTCCGCTTTGACTATGAAACACTAGGTGCAAACAACAGCATGTTGATGGTGGTTGCCACCGGAACGGCAGTACGGATCTAACCTCTGCCTCAGCCACGCCGAGTATGTCGAGGAGTATCCACAGATACTGCAAAAGCAAATGTGGCATGTTGTGCTCTATTGGGTGCGTTTCGTCTATATACGGGACGCACCCAATGTGTGAGTAACCATTCTTCAGTGCCAGATGGCTAACACGGGGTTTGCGGCGAAGATATAGCCCCCCCCTGAACCTGAGCGATTCCCCGATGGTGAAACGTGATTAATGCCGGAAAATCGGCGCAAGACTCCAGGAATAATCGTTCTTCCCGTAGAATATATAGCGGTGACGCCACCTGGTGACATCGCCGAGATCTGGGAGAACCATGCTGACATTACTTGCCGCATTCGCAGGTGGAGCTTTTGGTGCTCCCATTCTTATGCGGCGCGGGCGGCTAGGTTATCTGATTCTGGCGCTTATTCCGGCGTTCGCCTTCTGTTATCTCCTGAGTTTTGCTCCGGCGGTTATCCACGGAAATCTGTCATATTCGGCATGGCATTGGGTTCCGCAGCTCCATCTCATTTTATCTTTCCGCCTAGATGCGCTCTCCTGGGTGATGGCTTTGCTAGTCACCGGCATTGGAGCACTGGTCTTGGCTTATTGTGCTCGTTACTTTTCCCCGACGGCATCTGGTATGGGGCGTTTTGCTGCGATTTTCTTGAGCTTTGCCGGTGCGATGCTCGGGCTGGTCACCACGGACAACACCTTAGCGCTCTATCTGTTCTGGGAACTGACCTCCGTCTTTTCCTTTATTCTGATCGGTCATAACCACGATAAACGCAACTCTCGGCGGGCGGCCATGCAAGCCTTTATCGTCACCACTGCCGGTGGATTGGCAATGCTAGCTGGCATTATCACCCTAGGAAGCATTCCTGGTGGCTCATATTCTCTGACGGAGCTTATTTCGGCCGCGCAGTCAGGGGCGCTAGGGGTTGCGCCTATCACCGCACATTCCGTGCCGCCAATTGTTATCTCTGGGGCAGTGGTAGCTATCCTGTGTGGCGCGCTCAGTAAATCCGCCGTTATCCCTGTGCATTTCTGGCTTCCCGGCGCAATGGCTGCCCCGACGCCGACCTCTGCCTATCTTCATGCTGCCGCTATGGTCAAAGCCGGCGTCTACCTTATCGCTCGATTATCTCCCGCATTTTCTGACGTTCCAGCCTGGCGGTATATTGTGCTTATCGGCGGGATCGGGACGCTGCTCCTTGGCGGGTATCGAGCCCTAAAGCAATATGATCTGAAACTCGTCCTGGCCTTTGGCACGGTATCGCAGCTCGGCCTGATTATGCTCATGGTTGGCTACGGAACCTCGGCAATGCTGCTTGCCGGTATGAGTATGCTCGTCGCTCATGCGCTATTCAAATCCACGTTATTCCTGGCCGTCGGTCACGTGGATTGGGCGACTGGCACGCGCGATCTGCGGAAATTATCTGGCGTTGGGCGGCGAATGCCGATTACTGCTATCGCGGCAGGTCTTGGCGTGTGCTCCATGATGGGCATTCCAGGATTCGCTGGGTTCGTCGCGAAAGAAGCCGCCCTCCATGCGCTCGTTGAACCACAGTTGCGCCCAGATGGAACGGATCTCCTTGCGATCTTCACCTGTGTTGCCATCGCCCTCGGTTCAGCGCTGACCGTCGGATATGCCCTGCGATTTTGGTGGGGCGCATTTATGTCCAAAGCAGACTGCGAATGTGAAGCAGGGAACGTCAAACCTCATTCGTGGGTGATGACCCTTCCCATCGTTATCCTTTCCCTCGGCGGGGTAGTATTCGGGCTGGCTCCTAATATTTTGGAGCGGGTACTGGGCTCGCACGCCCGTTTAATAGCTGGCAATCCAGGGCATCTATCAGCTTGGGCAGGATTTGGAGTGCCGCTAGCTATTTCGGTGGGGATTCTCAGTGCAGGTTGCGGGCTTTTTGCGATCCGCTCCGTTTTTGCTCGTCTGACCGGTCGGCATAACTTCCCCCTCGATGCGGAAGATACTTACCATGCCCTTATCTCTCGTCTCGATGCCCTCTCTGGGCGGGTAACGGCGGTAACGCAGCGAGGATCATTACCGGCATATCTTTCGACGATTTTCACCTTTACTGCGTTGGCAGCGTTCTTCGCCCTCCTTTTTGGTGATCTGCACGTGCCACTGCGTTTGCGCCCCTACGATACGCTCGCTCAGGCTATTTGTGCTGCTCTCACGCTTCTTGCGGCAATCCTGGCAGCGCGTGCCCGTCATCGCCTGAAAGCCGTGCTCATGATGGGAATTTCTGGTTATGGCGTTGCCTTCACCTACGAGCTGTATGGTGCTCCAGATCTTGCCTTGACCCAAGCGCTGGTGGAAACCATGACCTTAGTGGTCTTTATTTTGGTGTTGCGCCGCTTACCGCAGTATTTCTCGAACCGACCATTGCGTATCTCGCGGTGGTGGCGCATTGGCCTAGCAGTAATTTTTGGCTTAATGACGACGATTGTGGCGGTGTTAGCGGCGGGAGCGCGGATACATGAACCGATTTCTGCGGCCTTCCACGATGAAGCGTATGCCTACGGCTACGGGAAAAATATCGTCAACGTGACCTTAGTGGACGTGCGGGCGTGGGATACGTTCGGCGAAATGTCTGTGGTGGTGGCCTGTGCTATCGGCATCTCTTCGCTGCTCTTCATCCGAGATCGCAGCGGGCGCGTGGATAGATTCCGCAATTTGACTGCGCCGCGAACCTCCGTTGCCGGTCAGATCGTGCGCCCGATGCGAGATAATGGTGGGCCGACGTGGCGGCGTTCCCAAACTCGCCGGATCGAATCAGCCGTGACAGCTCCAGCTCGAAACCGCCGTTGGCTTGCCGGCACTGACAGTGTGGATTTCGCTAACCGTTCCGTGATCCTCGAAGTCGGCACGCGGCTCATTTTCCATACCATCGTCGTGGTGTCAGTGTTTTTCCTGTTCTCTGGGCACAATCAACCAGGAGGTGGATTCGCTGGTGGGTTACTAGCGGGTATCGCCTTAGTTTTGCGCTACGTTGCTGGCGGGCGCTATGAGCTAGGGGCGACGTTGCCGCTCCATCCGGGGCATTTAATGGGAACTGGAATGATAACTGCTGGTATGGCGGCCATGATTCCAGTTCTCTTAGGCGGCACAATTTTGCAAAGTGCCAAGATAGATTTTGTTCTCCCTGGTTTCGGGCATGTTCATCTGGCGACGGCAATCTTTTTCGACATCGGCGTCTATCTCGTGGTTATTGGATTAATCCTCGATATTTTGCGCTCTTTGGGGGCAGAGATTGACCGTCATGGCGAGATTGAAGGTCTGAAAGTAAAGGAATACCAGTTGTCGCCCGCACAGGATTCACGTCGAGATGATACCGACGCAGAAGTTTCGCGCTCCATGAGTGACGATGAGGGAACGCCGGATGATCTTCTCGTCGCCAACGCTACCGGCCAAGATCGGATTTCCGGCGAAGACGTAGAGCACACTCGCGCCTACCTCGGGCAAACACGGCAGGAGGAGCGATAAGTCATGGCATCCTTAGCGCTTGCGATATTGGCCGGTGGTCTTGTAGCAGTGGGAGTGTATCTCGTTTTAGAGCGCTCACTTTCGCGTATTGTGCTGGGATTATCTGCAATAACCAATGGGGTGAATATCGTCTTTCTGATTGCTGGCGGGCGCTCCGGGCAGCCGCCGATTGTGGGAACGGCTGAACCAGAGCACATGTCAGATCCATTGGCGCAGGCCATGATGCTCACAGCAATCGTGATTTCACTATCCTTGACGGGATTCTTGCTGGCGATGGCCTATCGCATGTGGCAGCTCAACGGCAATGATGAAGTGCAAGACGATTTAGAGGATCGACGCATTGCCCAACGAGCAGAGCGTGACAAGATCGAAGCCCGAGTCGATGTGCCAGATACGATTGAACAGCAAGCTGCCGAAGCAAGCGATGAAATGGAAAAGGGCGATCCGCTGGAGGTTGCCTCATGACCTGGACTTTCTTGGTGGCCCTACCCGTGGCCTTACCGATCTTCGGGGCGGGACTTTCGCTGGCATTCGCCCAGGTGCGACGCTTACAAGGGATTGTCTCCGCGGGGATCTTGACCTTAGTGTGGCTGGTGGCGGCGGCGCTGGTGTATTTATCAACGCAGGGTCCTGTGGTGCTCGATGTTGCCTCGTGGGCAGCCCCCGTCGGGATCTCTTTGGTTGCTGATCGACTCTCGGCAATTTTGTTGCTGACCTCTGTAACCGTCACGCTCACCGTGTTGTTCTATTCCCTGGCGCAAGGTGCGGCAGATGGTGATGAGGCTGCCCCGATTGCGGTGTACCATCCGGCATTCTTGCTGCTGTCAGCCGGAGTCTCTAATGCGTTCTTAGCTGGGGATCTGTTCAATATCTACGTCGGTTTTGAACTGTTGCTTACGGCTTCGTTCGTCCTTATCACCTTGGGTGGAACTCGTGATCGAATCCGCTCTGGCACGGTCTATATCGTGGTGTCGCTGGTATCGTCGGTCGTTTTCCTAGTGGGAATTGCGCTATCGTATGCGGCGACCGGCACGGTGAGCTTGGCGCAGTTGGCCTTGCGGCTGCCAGAGATTGATCCAGGGGTTCGGCTGACGATCCAAATCCTGCTCCTGGTTGGGTTCGGGATTAAAGCGGCAGTGTTCCCGCTGTCGGCATGGTTGCCTGATTCTTATCCGACGGCTCCGGCTCCAGTGACTGCGGTTTTCGCGGGATTACTGACGAAAGTCGGGGTATATACCATTATTCGTAGCCAGACCTTGCTGTTCCCTAATAATCGGCTCTCGGTGCTGCTAGGTGGGCTGGCGATTGCCACTATGCTGATGGGAATTTTAGGCGCGGTGGCGCAACATGACATTAAACGTCTGCTTTCCTTCACCTTGGTTTCCCATATCGGGTACATGATGTGGGGTATCTCGATTGCGTCGGTCGGGGCGTTAAGCGCGACGATCTACTACGCGGTCCATCACATCACGGTGCAGACGGCGCTCTTCCTCGTTGTGGGCTTGATTGAACGTCGGGGCGGAACGACCTCCCTCGTAAAACTCGGTTCGCTACTGAAACTTGCTCCGTTACTGGCGGTGCTCTATCTCGTACCGGCATTGAATCTCGCTGGAATTCCGCCTGGCTCAGGATTCTTTGGAAAAGTGGGGCTTATTGAGGCTTCCGTTGATCGTTTCACCTGGTTGGATGTGGTGTTGATCGGGTCAGGCATTATCTGTTCACTGTTGACCTTATATGCCGTGGCGCGCGCGTGGAATATGGCTTTTTGGCAGGAAGCCCCGGAGCCTTTGCCTGCTAAGCCGATCCCGTGGGGGATGACGGCGGCCGCAGCAACTTTGGTCTGTGTATCCGTCGTGATCTCCTTGTGGGCGGGGCCGATCAACGAATTTAGCCGATCGGCAGCAGCGGAATTGCGCGCTCGCAGCCCGTACATTGTGGCGGTATTACCCGAAGGGGGTCGTGGGACGGGGCAAAGCCCGAACGTTCCGGCGGAGGATTTACCACAGGTGGATCCCAGCCCGCGCCCCTCGTGGGTGCCTAAGTCGGGAGAGGAGCACACGGATGACTAATACCTCGCTGGGGAAGAGCAGTGCTCCGTATCGGTCGAGCCGTTCTGCGTCGGCTATTCGGCGAGCGAGCCATCGTCCGGGCAGATTTCCGCATGCTTCCGTCGGGCTGCTGTTGTGGTTGATGTTTGTCTGGGTGTTGTTGTGGGGAGATCCTACGACGGGCAATTTCTTGGCAGGCATGATTGTCGCGCTGGTTGTGACGACGGTGGCCTCATTCCCTGCCACTCCCTTTGATGGGCGATTCCGCCCGTGGGCTGTGGTGCGCCTGGTGATTAGACTGCTGTGGGATATTGTTCATTCCTCTTTCCAACAAGGGATGTTTATTGTGCGCGGCAAAAAACCGCGCGGGGCGATCATTCGGGTGCATGTGCGCTCCCACTCGGATGTGTACCTCGCGATGATTTCTGGGATGACGGCGCTGGTGCCAGGATCAGTGGTGGTTGAAGCGCATCGGGTGACGGGAACACTGTACGTCCACGTCTTTGATACGGGGCTTGCTGGTGGGATTACGGGGGTACATCGGACGATTCTGGCTTTGGAAGAGCGGATCATGCGGGCCTTCGCTTCTCATGATGAATTGGTTGACGCGGGATATGTGCCAGGATCATCGCCCCGATTAGGCCGTCTGCCTACCCCGTATGCGCCGGCGACGGGTGCGCCTCGGGAAAAACTTTCCGATACCTCGGTTCGATCGCCTGTTGCCTATCGCCATTCGCGCCTGGAAGCCGAGAAACATGAGGCCGCCACTGGGCGCAGGCCGGCAGGTGATTGCCCGTGATATACGTCGTCATATTCTGTGTGGTGCTACAGGTGATTGCCGCTTGTTTGATTGTGGGGCGAATCGTTAAAGGTCCAACATCCCTTGATCGGATGGTTGCTGTGGATTTGATGACCTCAATTCTCTTGGGGGCGTTTGCGGTTCTCGCTGCGGTAACTCGACGTTCGGATCTGTTGGCGGTATTTATTGTGCTGTCGCTTGTCGGTTTCGTAGGATCGACGACATTGGCACGTTTTCTTGGTCCTTTGGATCCGGAGGCTCGTCGGATTCTTTCTCGGGAAGAAGAGCGGCAACTTGATGAAGAAACGGCTCGCCGAGCTGACGATGCGGCGCCAGTTCATGACGTCGATCATGAGGAGGATATGCCGACGCAGTATCCGCCGCATTACTCAATGCCGCAGGAGGAGATACCGCAAGAGGCGTATGCTCAGCGTAGCCGCTATGTGTTGCCGCGCGTATTAGGCAATACCTCACCAGAGCTAGGCGGTGAACGCCCATGAATTGGCTGTTGCTAGCCGATGTTCTCGGCATGGGATGTATGCTCATGGGATCCATTTTTATGTTGATCGCCGCGATTGGCGTGTACCGTTACCCGGATGTGCTGGCGCGTCAGCACGTGGCCACGAAACCGCAAGTATTTTCCTTGATTCTTCTCATGTGTGGTGTCATGTTGTTAGTCCGTGAGGCGACGATGACGTGGACGATGTTGTTAGTGATCGGCTTCCAGCTCATTACCTCGCCCATCTCGGCGCACATGATATCGAGATCAGGGTATCGGACTGGGCGGGTTAACCGATCTGCCTTGGTGTTAGATGAGCTAGGTGAAGATATTGCCAGCGGGGATGACGGCGGTAGCTCGCCAGTGAGCTAGCCAGAAGATATGTGCGGCGTCAATGGGTAGCCTGTATGGCTGCTGCGAGCGTCGGTGCGAACGGGAACATACGCATGATTGCGCAAAGAGCGGAGTTCCGAGATGAGCGCATGACATCCGTCGGGCAAACGACGATAATAGACAACACACGATACCTCGAAGTCGGAGGGAAGAATGAATATCGGATGGAAAGTCGTCAGCCTCGCTATTTCTGGTGCGGCCGGCGTGGTAGCAAATCAGGTTGTGGGGCAGATCTGGGAAAAGGGTTTGCACAAGCAGCGGCCAGAGGGCGATGAGGCGGAAATTGATTTGCCGCTGATTGAGATTGTGGTTTTCACCGGCGTTACGGCGGTTGTTAACACCTTGATTACAACCGCATTGAAGCGTAAAGCTGCTCAGTGGTACGGCAACCGTTAATCGGAGTGCCCGCCTGGTAACAGGAATGGTGTAGTACTAGCTGGTGCGGTCATAGTAATAGGCTGCACGGCCCAGAGATAGCTGGGGTAGCTCGGGTGCTACAATTGAGAGCACGACAGGGGAGCGCGAATGCGCTGAGAGTGCGGGATCGGCCTGCAGACCCTCGAACCTGATCCGGTTAGTACCGGCGAAGGAAGTCGAGTATCTCTCCTCGGGGGTACCCCGAGCCCTCCCGATAGCTGGGAGGAACAGTGAAAAGAATATATGTCGCGTGTGTAAGTGTGCTGTTGAGTGCCGGTGTTGGATTATCCGGTTGTTCCGCGATGGATCAGACCTCCTCACAAGCCCGTGATAAGACAGTAACCGTATTGACGCATGATTCCTTTGCGTTGTCAGAAGAACGCAAAGCTCAATTTGAAAAACAGACGGGATACACCCTGAAAACTACCGCGCCTGGGGATGCGGGTATGGTGCTCAACCAGTTGATCTTAAATAAAGATAATCCGACGGTTGATGCAGTATTCGGAATTGATAACATGTCTGCCCAACAGGCAGTTGATTCTGGGGTGATTGCCGCGTATCAGCCGAAAGTGGATCCGCGTGCGCAGTTGCGCGTTGGTGGATTAACCGCCATTGATTTAGGGGATGTATGCCTGAATGCTGATACGGCGTGGTTCGCTAGTCACGGTGTGGCTGTGCCGCAAGGCTTCGATGACCTGGTGGATCCGCGTTATCGGAATCTTTTGGTGGTAACGAATCCTGTCACTTCCAGCCCTGGTTTGGCGTTCTTAGCGGGAACGATTGTGCATGCCGGTGAGCAGTGGCCGCAATATTGGAGTGCGCTGTTTGCTAATGGGGTGAAAGTGGATGATTCCTGGTCCACTGCCTTTAATACGGATTTCAGTGCTGGTGAAGGTAAGGGGGCGTATCCGTTAGCCCTGTCCTATGCGTCGAGTCCGGCTTATGGGCAGGGGGCGTTTGAATCCGTATTGGGGACGTGCGTGCGCCAAGTGGAGTATGCCGGGGTTGTCACGGGTGCGAAGAATGAAGCAGGCGCGCGGGCCTTCGTTGATTTCTTGCTGGAAGATCAGACCCAGCAAGAAATCCCGCAGA
The DNA here is from genome assembly GCF_046599595.1 of Trueperella sp. LYQ143. Classification (NCBI taxonomy): domain Bacteria; kingdom Bacillati; phylum Actinomycetota; class Actinomycetes; order Actinomycetales; family Actinomycetaceae; genus Trueperella; species Trueperella sp. LYQ143. The sequence continues at coordinate 76,084 of NZ_JBKIWR010000012.1, forward strand.
CGATGTATATGTATCCAGTGGCGAATGCGCCGTTGCCAGCAGATTGGGAAAAGTACGCACAATTGGCCCCCAACCCGATTGTCCCGGATCCGGCAACAGTCAAAGCTCACCGTGAGGCCTGGCAAAAACAATGGACGCAGTTATTTGAATCGCGCTGATATGAGCGGAAAAATCCGGTCATAGGTGATTGATGGCAATAGCGAGCTGTAATAGGGGAAATCGTACTCAGCGCCGCGGCAGGATAGCCGCGGCGCTGAGCTGGGTTATTATTCTCAGCATTCCGCTGGTCTTTCTGGCTCTCTTTTTCTTTTGGCCAGTGGGTGCCATGGTGGGGCGTGGGATCGGAGATTCGGCGGTTGCCCACAGCGTGCTCGGGTCGAGTCGAACCTGGAAGATTGCCGGGCAAACATTGTTCATGGCTCTGGCGGCAACTGGTGGTTCAATCCTGTTAGGTATCCCTGGCGCTTACGTGCTGTATCGGCTCGATTTTCCGGGCCAGCGCTTGTTACGGGCACTGGTCAGTGTGCCTTTTGCCCTGCCGACCATCGTCGTCGGTATTGCGTTTCGGGTTCTTCTCGATAGCGACGGCCCGCTGGGTTTCCTGGGGTGGCAGGAGAGTACCGTTGCGGTGATCGCCGCGATGATCTTCTTTAATTATTGCGTGGTGGTGCGCAGCGTTGGGACGATGTGGCAAGGATTAGGTGATCTTGCCGCGGCTGCCCGCACTTTAGGCGCCTCACCCTGCCGAGCTTTTCTCACGGTGACCCTCCCGCAGCTTGGTCCAGCTATAGCGGCGTCCGGCGCGCTCGTTTTTCTCTTTTGTTCCACATCATTCGGGATTGTCAGTGCTTTGGGGCGCCCTGGATATGGCACGCTCGAATCGGAAATATATATCCAGACGAAGGTCTATATGAATTTTCCGGTTGCGGCGGTGTTATCGGTTCTCCAACTGTTGTTTGTGGTTTTTGCGTTGATTTTATCGTCGGTGCTATCGGCACGCACGGAGAGATACGCCCCCCAACGTGTTCGACCACGGCAGATGGCGCGAAGTGATCTGCCGGCAGTGGTGATAACGGCAGGAATGTTATTATTCCTCGCCGCGCCTATGATAAGCCTGGTTCTTGGTTCGCTACACGCAGCCGACGGCTGGGGCATGCACAACTATCGAGTACTGCACCTGGCTGGTTCGGGTTTTGCCGGTGGAACCTCTGTTCTTTCGGCTCTCAACCATTCCATTAAGATCGCCTGGGATGCGGCAATCATCGCTGTAATCGTGGGGATTATCGTAGCTTTTGCTGGGTCACGTCGGCCACGTAGCCGCCTCCTTAGCCTTCTACAACGCCTAGCTGACACCTTTATTTTGCTCCCTTTGGGGATCTCTGCGGTGACGGTTGGATTCGGTTTCCTTATCACCTGGGGGCGGATTTCCACTATTCCTTCAGGGATGATCGTGCCTCTCGCGCAAGCAGTGGTGGCGCTTCCACTGGTTGTTCGTTCGCTCGTTCCCATTTTGCGTTCTATCGATCCTCGGATGCGCCAGGCGGCAGCAACCCTCGGGGCGACTCCGATACGTATTGCGCTGACGATTGATCTGCCGATTATGGCTCGCGGTATCGGCGTGGCATTCGGCTTTGCGTTCGCAATTTCACTGGGCGAATTTGGTGCAACCTCGTTTCTAGCTAATCCGGATTATGTGACGCTCCCTGTTTTAATATCGCGACTGTTGGGGCGCCCTGGGGTGGATAACTACGGTATGGCTTTGGCTGGTTCCGTCATTCTCATGTTTTTGACGATGGCGGTCATGTTTGCTGCTGATCTGCTACGCCTGCGTGGTCGAAAGGAAAACACATGATGGAATTACGAGACGTTGACGTGCGCTATGCGAAACCGCCGGTACATGCTGTGCGCCGCCTTTCCATGACGATTAACTCGGGCGAAATCGTCGCCATTCTCGGTAAATCAGGCTGTGGAAAATCCTCACTATTACGGGCAATCGCTGGGTTAGAACCGGCAACTGGGCAGATCCTGCTCAATGGTCGAGATATTTCTGCGCTGCCCACTCATCGCCGGAAAGTTGGCATGTTATTCCAAGACGGGCAACTCTTTCCGCATCGCAATGTGGAACGCAATATCAGTTACGGTTTGGAAATGATAGATATGTCTGCCGCTGAGCGCAGGGAACGGGTGGCGCAAATGCTGGAAATGGTGGGGATGGCAGGGTATGGCAAGCGGGCGATTTCCACGTTATCTGGCGGGCAGGCCCAGCGGGTGGCTCTGGCCCGGACGCTGGCAGTACGCCCGGATATTATTCTGCTGGATGAGCCGTTATCAGCGCTTGATCGTCTTTTGCGTTTGCGACTGGGCGAAGAGATCCATCATATCGTGCAAAAATCGGGGATGACTGCACTGTATGTTACTCATGATCGCGAGGAAGCAATAGCGGTTGCCGATCAGATTGCTGTGATGGATGGCGGTGAGCTAATCGGGATGGGAACGTATCAGGAGATGCGTGAGCGCACCTCAGTTCCAATCATTCGCGATTTATTGAGCTGAGCTTCGGGTTGGTGCTTCACACCTGCTGGAGCGGCAATCACCGACCCCTAAGAGAGGGCGGGTAGTGAGCAGGGATAGTGCCGCCGCTCATGAGCGAGAGGGTGATTATTATCCGGAGAATCGCCCTTTCAACACAAGCCGATCACTCATAACGGAGCGTCGGCTTGTGTTGGGGTTGTCAATAACTCGTATAAGAGGCTACCTTTGGTTAAGATACTTGAGGTATTGCCGGTATTTTTTCAGCATTAGATTCTTGGCATATTGTTCCATGTATTCGTAATCAGGCTCGCCGGAATCAGTGACGGGAAGCATGACCTTATCGCCAGCAAGATGCTCCTTATTCCGCTTATAGCCGTGACTATATTTATGCTCAATCATGTCTTGAGCAGCCACGAAGAATAACCCTGTTGCTTCATTCAGCCAATCAGCATATCCGTAAAGCACATTAACTGTCGAAACAAAAGGTTCCTTTTTATAAATTGCATAGCCTGCTGAACCATCGCCATCTTTTATGAAACCTATGCAATTTCCATCTTGAATCTTATTTTTTAATTCGTCAGTCGAATCTAAAAAATACAAGCACCCATTGTTTCTGTTTGTAGCTGCAATATACTCAACCCCCTTACAAGTAGTTTTTTCAAAAGCACTTGCATTAGAGATTTTCCCAGCTGAAATATTAGTGAATAGACTGGCTATTGCGATAGGCTTCCACTCCTTCTCGTTGAGAGTTGGAATCTTAGCAACTTCACCGAGTTCTGCAATGCGTTTCTCGACATAGGCGCAATATTTAGCAAGCATAGCATCACGCTTCTGCTGTGCATACTCCGCCATGTACGTATAATCGGGCTTGCCAGAATCAGTGATAGGGAGCATTAGCTTCTGTCGAAGCATGCGTTGTTCCTTGAACTTATAGCCGTAGCTATATTTAGACCGCTGCTTCGCAAATACAGAAACGAAAAATAGCAAGACAAACTTGTTGTCGGAATAATGGCGGAGATGCAGCCGTTTTACATCATCCGTAAAAATACATTCATACGGATGATAAAAAGCAACGCATGGCGATCCATTATAGTTGACGCCCAGCACGTTACCATCCCTTGACGAATTGTCATTACCGACAAACCCTGTGACGCCGTTGTTATTATCTGTTGCACCGATAAACGGGCGCGTTCCCAGAACTTTGTTCCGCGTTTCCAATCGTTTGCCGGCGCTGACAGTAAAAATGTCATCTAAAGAAAATTCACGCCACTCTTTCTCATCAAGACTCTGCATTATCGTCACCCCCTCCAAACAGGTACTCACGGTTCTGCATGACCATCGAGAACTCGAACGTCAAATAATCGCCGATAGCCTTCTCAAAATCAGCATCCGTAGGAATCTCGTCGTTGAAGTAGTAGAACGAATGCAGCCACTCATCCTCGGGCTTCACCGTAGACTCAACGCAGAACTTCGACGGTGCTTCAGCGCGTCCATTCCAGACATCCAACAGGTGCTGCTTCTTATCCTTTGCAGAATCACCCTCGACAAGACCGATATGTGCCCTAACCTCATACCCGTCATCACGGAAGTCGATAAACTTACACGCCTTATCAGCGTCGTGCGGCTCATGAGCGGTAAACACAGCAATGACAGGGTTCGTTCCCACACGATAAAACGTGTCCGTGTTACACGTAATCACGCCCTCCAACGTGTGACTCTTCAGGATGCTCTTCTTGAACGCCTGCTCGATCTTGGATTTACTGCCCGTCATGGAAGACTGTGGAACAATAACCGCCGCTCGCGCTCCGACCGTCAGTGAATCCAACAGATGCTCAATGAATGAAAGCTCATACTGCTCGGGGTCTGCTTTCGTGCCCTGTGAGTAGGGCGGATTCATCAAGCCAACCGTTGCGCCCTTCATCTGCACCTGAGCGGGATTCTTGCGCAGAAAATCGCAGCATTCAAGATTGCTGTTGCCATCCTTGCGCAAAATCATGTTCGCAGCAGCCACGGCAAACATGTTGCTTTGAAGCTCAAAGCCGTGAAGCTGCTTCTTCTTAATGTTCTTCTTTTGTGCATCTGTATCTGCCATCGTTAGCATGCTGTGCATTGCAGAGATCAAAAATCCGGCTGTTCCACAGGTTGGATCAAGCACGGTATCTTCGGGTTGAACATCCACCAGCTCGCACATTAAGTCACAGATATGACGGGGCGTTAGGATGATACCGAGCGTCTGCCCATCACCGCCAGAATAACTCATAAACTCGCCGTAGAAACGACCGATAAAGTCCTCGCTGGTCTTCTGATACTTGATGTTACGAAACACATGCTCATACAGGAACTCCGTGTAAAACTTCAGCGGAGTCTTTCCAAGAGTCGCGTTCACTTCGTTCAAACGGAAGCTGGTCTGCAAAATGGAGAATTCCGCTAATAACTTGTCCTTTTTCGCGTCAGGGCCGACGTTAGAACGAGTCAAGCGCCCTTTTACGGCGTTCATTAATTTGTCGCCATCGCGCATTCCTGGCGTTTGATCGCCGGTTAGCGAAGTAATAGAAAAACCGCCAAATTCAATTTCATCTAGCGCCAATAAAATACCGGCAACAACTAAGGGTTTATCTTGGTCTTTGAGAGTTCCGTAGGTTCGGAGATATTCGTGAAGTTTAGCTGCATCTTTTAGAATCTGCTCCGTTGTTTTCTCAACATCAGTTGCTTCTTCTAGTACATAGCGCGTGTAGTATTCCTGAATATTGTCCTCAGAAAAGAAAACAAAAGATTCTAGTTCCGGAAGCTCTTTGTAGGATTCTCGATCATCGACATAGAGTGGCGTAATAATGTGTCGTTTTGCATCGCCAGATACCCCGACGGCAAAGACTTTCTTAAATGAAGTGTTCTGAGCAATATGCTTCGCATAGAAGTAGGCACCATTGACGGCGTAATCGGTTATTGCTTTCGTATTACAGTCGAGGATTCCTCCCCCCCCCCGTCAATTTCACGTGCTTTGACAGGTCGGCTTTATCTTCAATGACTAAAACAAATTCACCGATACGTGCCACGAACTCAGGAAAACCAACTTTTCCAGTTCCTCGTTTCGAAGCCGTCTTGAGAGCTTCATTGATCTCCAGTATTTCGCTGCCTTGAGGGTCATAGTTGATGTTGAATTCATCTAATTGTGACGCTACCCAAAGATCTATTTTTGCTTCTTTCTTTGCCACGTTCGTTATTCTCCTTTCACTTATCTGGTGACCGTAGAGGTTGATTTATTTGATTTTGTAGCTCAGACGTTCCGCGTTAGCAAACATACGAACTCGGTCATTGAGTGGTGGGGAAAGCTACTCAGCGCAAAGAAACCGCTCGCCCGCCCATAACGTTACACGCGAAACCTATATGCGCGATCCTCCGTCTCTTCTTCTGCCTTTAACGATGGGTTTTCCGGCTCGTACACCGCGTTACAGTATTTGCTGGTTGGCGCCGTTGCTGGCAGCCTTAATAGTGGCAGCTCTAGTACCGGCAGCCCCTATACGGGTGTGCTTTCCGAGCCTGGAAGCTGATGCTATTGCAGCGCTGGATTGTATCTCAGGGAATTCACCTCGCACGAGCACTCCGTCGCGATATTGATATTCCGAGCCAGTTTCCCTTCGGCCCGCAACTGAAGCAACCGCGGAACGACGCGATCCCGCAGATTCCATGGGTCAATAGTGTTGACGTAAATCTTCGATCCGCCCTCAAAACCGGCCAGAGTGGATACTCGCCATTTGAGCAGGATACGCCAGGGCATATTCACGTCGGAATCCATCGGCTTGGTGTACCACTCCTCATTAGTGGGGATTTCCGAGCCGGTTGCCGCATGGATGGCATGGACGAGATCCGACACAGCAGTAATCTCCTCGCGCGTGTGCTCCCAAGGTTGAATATGAGCCGAACGGGACCACACCTCTAACGTGGGATAGCGATGGCCAAAACCTGCGATAGCAACAGCATGCTTATTCTCAGCAATAATGAGGTTGTGGTATCCGGCGTAATCCACCCCAGCTTCGTTATACAGATTCGGATTGCGCCGCACCTTCTCCACCTCAATACGCCCATTGACGGTGCGTTGATCTATTGCGACGAGCTGCTTATGGAGATGATCGAAAGACGCCCCCGCCGGCTTTAACCAATTTTGGAATACCTGCACGTAACGAACATATCGGTTTGAGGCATAGAGGTCGCGCATAGTGTCAATCGTCAGGCGCATATACCATTCGTGCTCCTGCGGAGTGAGCGTGCCAGAGGAAGCTAATTGCGCATCGTTTTCTGCGCCATCAACGAAATGCCGCCGCCCCACGATGAGATCATGGCTGCCACCAAAAAAGGAATATGCCGCTTCAATCTTGTCCATTTCCGGTAGTGAGTCGAACTCGTCATTGCTCATGCGGTTCGCAAATTTTGCACGCAATACGTTCATGACGTGCGAGCGCCCGGCAGGATCGGCTAAATACGAATCCATTCGCATCTGCGCTGCCGGTGTAAGGGTGTAGCCGTAGTTTTTCGCCCAATAATCAAAGGATAAAATCTCGAACAGATTGGGAACTCGGCGGAATTCCCACTGCTGAGTGAGCATATCGACGCCGGTCGTTCGGACGATCTCTGCGTCATCTCCGTTGCGCACTAACCGAGCTTTTTCTGGCGGGGTTTCCAAAATGCGCTGGGTGCAAAAGGCGCAGTGCCGCCCGTGCTGAGATTCGTCAATCGGTTGGGCAGAATTCGCGGAAACGCCTAGCGGGCGATCTGCCCGACCAGGAATAGTCCAGACCTCTGTTCCGGTAAAAGGGTTGAGCTGTTTGATCGTTCCATCAGCCAATCGGGTTAGCGGTGGCGGGAAAGAATCGTACGCTGGCATGCGGCTTCCTTTCGGGCATCGTTGCGCCCTCCAGTCTATCAGTCACAAGGTGGTATTCGGCACGCTCTGGGTATTATCCCGAGGATATGTAGCCTTTATCCAGCCAAAATGATAGGACGGATAGGTGAGTCAGGATGTGAAATTACCGCGAGAAATTTGGGTGCTTGTTGCTGCGGCTGTGTGCGTATCGCTGGGATACGGAATCGTTGCCCCAGTTTTGCCGTTGTTTGCCGGTAGTTTCGGGGTGAAAACCTATGCGGCAACCGCCGTCGTCTCTGCCTTTGCATGTATGCGTCTCGCATTTGCACCGGCTTCTGGCTGGCTCTCAAAAATTTTTGGGGAACGCCATATGTATATGACGGGCATGGCGGTTGTTGCCAGCTCCTCGGCGTTAAGCGGGCTATCACAAAATTACGTGCAGCTCCTCATCTTCCGCTCTATCGGCGGGATCGGCTCAGTGATGTTTACCGTCGCTGCGATGTCTCTCATTATTAAACTTGCGCCTAGCGGTGCGCGCGGGCGAGCTTCGGCAGCATACGGATCAGGGTTTCTGATTGGCAATATTCTTGGGCCAGCCATTGGAGCTTTTTTGGAGCCATTTGGTTTTCGGGCGCCTTTCTTTATCTATACTGTGCTGCTCCTTATCGCTGGCAGTATCGTCGGCGTTCTCGTTCCCTATGATATTGACGGTCACGAACCCCATCATTGGGGTAAGCACCATAAAGAAAAGCAGGTAGCTCCCACGGAGCGGCCGACTCGGGAATCCATATCCGTCTCGGAAGCGCTCGCAATACCGCGTTTTCGAATCGCGCTCGTCACCGCCTTTGCCCAAGGCTGGACGAATATGGGAGTGCGGGTGGCTATTGTTCCCATCTTCGCAGCCTATCTTGTGAAGACCAGTAATGCGCCAAGTATGCTGCCAGGTTTAGCCTTAATGGTTTTCGCGGTTGGTAACGGGATCGCGCTTGCTTTTGCGGGGCGCTGGTCAGATGTGTATGGGCGCAAGCCTGTCATTGTTGTGGGGCTCATCCTCTCTGGCGTTTTCACAGTTACCATGGGGGTGTGGGCTACGACTTTTGTCGTGTTGATCGGAAGTTTCTTAGGCGGTTTTGGCTCTGGTTGTATTCAGCCATCACAGCAGGGCACAGTTGCCGATATTATTGGCCGACGAGAAGGCAACCGCGTGGTGTCTTTCTTCCAGCAATCGACCGATCTCGGGCAGATTCTTGGACCGCTCCTCGCCGGTTTCTTAGTGGATCATTCCGGCTTTTCTTTGGCGTACATCAGTTCAGGGGCAATTTTGCTTGTGGCGGCTGTGGCATGGATCGTGGCGGTGCGGGGGCACTGGCCGCGGATTTCCCGTCGGCACTAATGCCGGTATTGGGACTACCGAATTACCTCAGTTCTAATGGCATGCGGGGTACTAATAAATGTGCCGTGTTGATAAATGCGCTGTGCTGATAAATGCGTAGGTACTGATAAGCCCGTTGCACACTAATAAACCTGTGGGCATTATTGATAAACATCTTGCGCTAATCATTATTGATAGACCCTTGGCGTTAATAAAATACGCTGATTTTGTTTGGGGCCGACGGGCGGTGACAACGCCGGCATAAGTTATGTGCCGCCTACCGCTAAGGTTGACCTTATTCCTCATACAGCGAAGTATGGATATCTTTTAGTGGGGCTGCGAGATAATGGAATCACGCAAGTTTATGCTGAAAACGGTCAGCAGGTTACGAGGAGGCATGGGTTATGTCCTACGCAGGTGTATATGACGATAAGGGTAAGAAGCCCTTTGTTCTCGATATGGAAGCCGAAACGGTTAACAATACGACCTTCCGCACGACGATGTGGACGGGTGAACATTTGCAAATGACGGTTATGTCCATTCCGGTTGGTGGTGACGTCGGCCTGGAAGTTCATGAAGAAAACGATCAGTTCCTCCGCATTGAAGCCGGAAAAGGCAAGTGCGAGATGGGAACCGCTAAGGACGCACTCGATTTCGTAGCGGAAGTCGAAGACGATTCGGCGATTTTCGTTCCGGCCGGATACTGGCACAATATTACGAACATCGGGGATGAGCCACTGAAGCTGTACACCATTTACGCAGGTCCGGATCATCTGCCCGGCACCGTCCACCAGACGCAAGAGGACGCGGAAAACGATCCGAATGAGGATTAATCCCAGCGTGCGTTCATGCTGAAATATCGCGGCAAAAAAGATAGGAAACCTCGCCAGATTCCCGCCATATTCTTAATGGATACGGAAAACTGACGAGGTAGGCGCGCGAAGAGTTCCTGCGTGAACGGTTAAAACTGATGATGATGTGGGCTGTCGATCCCGCTATGCTGCACGGCGAGCGAGGTCGGCAGCCCCAATGATTCCCGCCTGATTGCCCAATGTTGCCACTCGGATGGGCGGCAACGGGCGATAGGCTCGCCCGGTCAGTAACTCGGTGAAAGATTGGCGAGTAGGCTCCAGAAGCAAATCGCCAGCTTCGCACACTCCTCCGGCAAGGACGAATACATCCGGATCCAGAAGCGCTGCCACATCAGCCATTCCTTGACCGAGCCAGTAGCCGATCTCAGCGAACGCATTTCGCGCCCCGCAGCAGCCCTCCTGGGCAGCTTGCGTCACCATCAATCCAGTAATGGCCTGCGGATCTCCGTCGGCTAATCGCAGTAAACCAGCGGCAATCTCGGGGCAGGTGCGAGCCTGTTCTTGAGCTGCGGCAAGGAGGGCGCGCCCAGAAGAATACACTTCCCAGCAGCCACGTTGCCCACATCCACATTCGCGCCCGTCGCGAACCATATTGATATGGCCGATTTCGCCAGCAAAACCGTATGATCCGCGCAGCAATTCGCCATTGAGGATGATTCCGCCGCCAATTCCAGTGCCGACTGTGACGACGACTGCCGAGGAAAATCCTGCCGCTGCACCGAAACGATACTCAGCCCAGGCTGCCGCGTTTGCGTCGTTTTCGACCACGACTGGCATATCAATTGCTTGGGAAACCTGCTCGGCGATTGGCTCATTACGCCAGGAAACATTAGGCGCAAAAATGACGGTTGAACCGGAAGAATCAACAAAACCCGCAGCCCCGATACCGACGGCTTCGACCTCGTTTTCCTGCTGCAATTGGCGGCACAGATCAATGATCGTATCGCGTACAGATTGGGAGTCGTTCGGAATCGTTGGCCGACGCAACATCATGACAATGTGCCCAGAAGAATCTACGAGCCCTGCGGCGATCTTTGTTCCACCAACATCCACACCGATTGATAACGTCATATCCCCATGATGGCATGCCTGCTTTCAGTTTTCTCGTCTGAAAAACGGAATGCAAGATTTTGGGTGTTCTGTGCGCTCCACAGTGTAGCGTTGCCGAGCTGCTGCCTGCGCTTTTACAGCACTACAGTGCGTATCCCGTCGGTGTTTCGCTTCAGGTGTGCCCGTCGCAGCCGAAGCACACAGGTTTACTCTTTCGATATGGCTAGGTGAGAGCAGAATTTTCTGGCTGCTCAGCGTAGGTACCACATATTTGGCTCGCTAGCATCAGGGGCTCAATCTCACGTTGCTCGCGCATAGCAAAATGACGGTGCCAACGAGGTAGATAATAAGCGGAGCCTGAGGCTATTGCGCTGGCGGAGCATCGCACAAAGCCGCGAGCCTATCTAAGGCTTCTCGGCTCAGCTCAGCTACTCCACGATAGAAATGTGTGCGAGAATTCCGTGCAACATCAACAAAAAATGCGGGTGCCCACTGCATGAGGTGCTCATGAGTAAACCGCCAAACAATGTGGAAATACCGCTGTGCGTCATTGTGCAAACCCCGATCAAGGGCGTTGAGGCTACGGGCTAAACCCTGCGCAATGAAGTCATATTCCAGCCCAATATGGTCATCTGGTTCTTTATGAAGATGCGGAGCTTGTAGGCCAAGCTGGCGGTAATCTTTGCGCACAATGAGCGTATCCTCATCAAAGACTAGGCCGTCTTTCCCGCGGTGAACAGATTCAAAGGGCGCGACGAGGGCGCGGGCAGTGCGACCATACAGCGCATTGAGATCATCGCGGAGCTGTTCAGGGCTTTCCTTGGCAGCAAAGGAGCGTTCCCATTCTTGTAACCCGACGGAGGTAGCCGTGCCGTCAGATAGCGGCCATTCGCGATACATGTGGCGCATCTGATTCAGCGTTTCCGTATCGGGCGCATCCAAATGGAAACGCGATAAGACGAGGAATGCCGAAGCAAGAGCTTCCAGCTCGTTCGCGCTCGGTAGGAGATCTTCACCTCGGCGGGGATGGGAGCTGGCGTCAGAGCACGTAGAAGGGGAACCCGAGCTGGAATTTGTGGTGCTGGGGCTGACGTCGGAACCGGAAGAGAAACCGGATTCGGAACCAGAAGTGGAAGCGGAACCAGCGTTGGAACCAGATTCGGAACTAGAAGCGGCAGACATAGCAGAATCTCCGTCAGTGGAAAAGGAAAGGTCAATCATCGTTACCGTGCCAATTTCTCGTCAAAAAAGGTGAAGGTCAGTGCCTCAAGGTGGGCGAGCTGCTGAGGATCAGCATAGCCGGTGCGACCTCCGTCTGGATTCTCCCAGAAGAATGAGGCGTGGCCGAGTTTCCGTGCTCGGGCATGAAAACAGCGAGCATGGGTGGCAGACGCGCACCCATCGTAGGTGGATGTCGTTAGCAGAAGCGGGGGATACTGCGCGGGATCGGATTGCTTTGCAATATCGAGCTGATGGTATGGGCAGCACAGGTCTGCGTTATCGCGACTCTTATCCGCAGAGGAAGGGGGCAGGGCAGCATCTGCTGAATCGCCAGGGCATACGGTGGTGCGTGACAGATCCAGGAGTGGCATGCGGGCAGCTAGTGCTGCGAAATGTGTGGGATAGCGGTGATATGCATTGCCGATCACCAGAGCGTTATGGGCCGTTCCGATTCCGGCGAGTTTATCTGCACTGGTGATACCGCGCGCAAGGAGATCCTCGGCGACGGCAACAAAATCGGGAACACTGTGTTCGCAGATGGATTGCGGGCGGCGCGGCTCGCCAGTGCTCGCAGGCAGGGATGTTGGGTATTTCGCACGCCCGAGTGCCAGTGCATACACGTAACCGGATCCCAGCCACAACGTGCCAAGAGCGCTGCGATAAGCCGGATGGGCAACAGATGGATCGCTGTTAGTTTCCAACAGGACTCGCGTGGGGCGTTTGCCTTCGAGGCTGTCGTATGGCCCGACGAGATAGTAGGGTACGGCAGTACCATCCGCAGATTGGGCGTAGCATAGCCGCACTTCAGCGCTTGGAGCGGAGAAACGATGCGGCTCAACTCCGATGCGATGTAACCGGAGCTGGGTGGCGTTCACGGTTCCACAGTAAAGTGCGCTGGGGGTAAGGAAACCGTCTACTTGCAACCAGATCTCATCACTTTTTCCAGCATCAACAGGGATAACACGCAGATGTAGATGTTCCATGTGCGCTGGAGTCAGGTCAACCTGATACCACGGGCGGCGATCATTTTTACGGTCAGCAGTGTTAACGGCAGGATCATGCTGGGTGTGCGGATCAACAGCGAAGCGGATAACAGGTTTAAGCTCGCAGGTGGCAAGGATGAGAACCCCGGAGGCAAGGCAATGGATCTCCGTTATTGTGCTGTGGGGTGTGCCGGTAAAGAGGACGTGAATTTCTTGCGGCACGGCGCCGTTACAGGCATCCTGATAGGGCATGGCGAGCACGGATCCGGCTGGATAGCTGCCCGTAGCGGTGGACCATTCCTGCTGTAGCGTCAGGATAATCCAGTTACGCACAATATCTATTCGCGAGAAATCTGGCACGCTAAGTGCCTGCGGAGTGGCGCGCCGCCACCGTCGGGCCTGGGGATGGATACGGTAGATACGCCGACGTTCGAGGTCGTGGTGGATGATTCCATGTATCCGCGGTTCAGGCCAATGCGGCGTCGGGGCACATATCTGAATCTCTACACCCACATCGTCAGCGTCACATTCCAATACGACGGGGGCTTTTGCCAGTGACGTCCCTCGTCGCCAATATCGAATCTGCCGAGGATTTCCGTATGCAGTTAGGCTCTGAGCGCCAATAGCGCTGGTAATGAGGATGTGCTGACGGTCCAGCCAGCGAGCAGTTATCTCGCAATCAGCGCTGGCGAGAAAGCCACGGGTGAGGAATTTCTGTTTAGAAATATCAAATTCTCGGATAGTGCATGTGTTGCTGTTAGCGTCACTGAGGGTGATAAGAGCGCGATCCCCATCGGGGGACAAAATATCTATATCGCGCACAATCCAGGATCGTTTTTCCTGAGTGTTAAGGCGGCCAACATCAAGCACGGTATGCCAACGCAAGGCAGACATTGGTTTTGTGCCGTAATGCTTGGCTAGCGTGCGTCGCCAAAGCCCGCGCGGATGGCGTGAATCTGAGGTAAAACAATAGACCCATGTGCCGTTGCGATGTGGCGTGGCGAGTGCATCATCGGCACACAGGGCACGACGGGCACGGCTTTCATATTTGGCTAGTTTGCGTGAGGGGAACGCATTATGAGTGCGGCGTGATTGGCGGTGAGCCCAGCGCCGGACGCTCGTGGTGTTCTTTTCTAGCCGTTGACATGGGTCGGCAGGAGTTTTCCGCATGGTATCAGTCTAAATCAGGTGGGCTATGTGATTGGTGATGAGGGTGGTGATGAGAAATGAGGGGTGTGGCACGTGCGAGCACGGAGGATAACGAGCGAGTAAAAAATAATGACGGGGATAGACGCAAAAGTGTCGGCTGATTCTTCGTTAAAAGAACCAGCCGACACACAATGAGGTATAGGCAAAGAAGAACTCAGATACCGATACGCATCATCGAGGCGTAGTGCAAAGAACGTCCCATGAATTCGGCAACCAAGATCAGGAAGAAGGTCAAGGTCACTAAAGCAGCCAGCGGAGCAGGCTTTTCTAACATGGCCTTACCGGCAATCCGGTACACCAGCGCACCCAGGACGATAGCTCCCAACGCCAACAGAACAAGCCGTGCCCAGAAGAACAGACCAGAGTAGACGGCAAGGGAAGCCGTTGCTGCTGGGGATGGGTTCGTAGCCAGATTCTGAATGTGCATCGTGTAGGAAATGAGCACTCCCACTGCGGCGAGGGCAGAAACGACGGAGCAGGCGCGCACGAGCCGCACAGAGTACGTCCATTCCTCAGGCGAGGCTGGGGCGTTAATCTCCGTGATATTCCGAGTGAAGCCGAGGCGATCACGCAGGGAGCGTGGCCTGCCCTTAGGATCGGTTGTGTTCTTCACCGCGCGAGGTGGCACCGGAACAGGGGATACCTTGGAGCGTGCCGCGCGCTGGCGGATAACCGTCATTACTCCGATGGCAGCCGCCACTGCCGCCGCACCCAGCATGATCGTGGTAGCGAAGAACTGGAACGGAACAACCCAGGTGTGCCAGGCGGGAACTGAGCGAAGCGAAGTGTAGATCATCGACATGACGAACACTAACGCCACCCCGATAACCGCGGTGATGAGGCCAAGTGCTTGCCGTAGCGCGCGCGAACCAATGCGGAACCACTGCATAACGGCAAACAAGAAGCCAGCGCCAGCGAACCCTACGCCAACGATAATTTCGCGTGAGAGCCACGAGCTTTGCCAGTGCCGGATGACGTTAAGCACATGCATGACGTCATTCATGTGGAACATGGAGGCGATCAAGCCAAAGACGAGCGCCGGGCCGATTACGTAGAGAATCGGCAGAGTCAGGCGATCAACGGTTGTTGAATCCGCTTTTGCGGAGAGCCACAGTTGGGTGGCACCGAGGATAATAAACATCCCCACACACATTTGTGCGATGACCGTGAATAGGATCATCGGAAGTTCATGCAGATTCATGGCGTTAGATCTCCTGCGGGTTCATGATGGAGCCGTTCGCGTTATCCCAAGGCTGGGCATCGCGATGCGGCTTGATAACGAGACGCGGCTGAGTGACGGATGGATCGGGCAGAGGCGCGACGGCATCCAGTTCACCGTAGGTTTCGCGGAGTTTGTCGATCGGACCCCAATCGAGCGCGCGCGACGGGCAAGCCTCCACACATGCCGGATCTTGACCTTGACTGCGGTAGTCGTAGCACAGATCGCACTTGCTCATGTGGCCAGTTTCCGCATTGAACTGAGGAGCGGAATACGGGCAGGCCCATTCGCAGTACCGGCAGCCCACGCACTTAGAGGAATCGACGTAGACGGTGCCGTCATCGCGTCGAGACATTGCCGTCGTCGGGCAAACCTCCATACACACCGCATTTTCACAGTGATTACAGGAAATTGAGGTGTAGTAGGAGAAGATCGACGGTGTGACGGTATGGCCGGAACGCTGCCAGGTTCCGCCAGCGTATTCCACGACGCGACGCCAGGTGACGCCGACGGGCAGGTCGTGCTTATCCTTGCACGCAATTTGGCAGGCCTTGCAGCCGGTGCATACGGACTGATCGAAGAAGAAGCCGTAGTTGGCATCTGCTTCAGTTGCGGCTGTTCCCTTTGCGACGACCTTGTTCTCGGGATTGGTGATTAAGCTGTCGCCTTTTGCGGCAGCGACAATATCAATGCTCATGTTTCTTCTCCCTTAGGCTTTCGCAACGTCGGCAAGGATCGTGTGGCTGACTAGGCCTCGCGCGAGTGGCGAGGGATGTAAGGAGGTCAGGGTGTTAACCGAACCGGAGGTATCTACCGGCTTTTCTGGATTAGCTCCAGCGGGCAGTTCAAACTCGCTCGCCTTTTCTGGCTTGTACCAAGCTCCCTGCGGGATTGACATGACCCCAGGGATAATGCGTGGCGTCACCTGGGCGCGCAGCTTGACCGTGCCTCGCTCGTTGAATACAAAGACGTCATCGCCGTTAGAGATACCTCGCTCGGCTGCGTCAATTGGGTTGATCCAGCAGGTTTGGGTGTGGGCTTCCTTGAGCCAATCGACGTTTCCATACGAGGAATGTGTGCGAGCTTTGAAGTGATGCCCGATGACCTGCAAGGGGTACTTCTTGTTCTCGCGGGCTTCAATGGCGCCTTCCCAGGTATCGACGTGCGCTGGAATCGGCTGGATCTCTTCGCCGCGTAAGCGTGGACGGAACGTGCCGTACTCCCACTTTTGCGCCATATTGGCCAGGCGCTGCGAGTAGACCTCGATCTTGCCTGATGGCGTGCTTAACGGATGCGCCTCAGGATCCTTGCGGAAATCCTCCAGCGGGATAACTGATCCCTTGTTGCGCCGGTAAATTCCCATCTTGACCCATTCGTCATAGGTGGGGAGCTGAGGATCTGCCTCACGGGAGGCGTCAATGGTGGCGCGCAGCCAATCTTCACGGCTCTTGCCACCTGTGAAAGCGTCTTTGATTCCGAGCTTGTCGGATAGCTCGGTGCAAATATCAAAGATGGACTTCGTCTCGTACATTGGCTCAATCGCTTGGCTGGACATAATTCCATACGCCATGGGGCCGCCGTTTTCACCGCCGTGGAAATCGAATTCTTCGGAGGTGGAGGTACCTGGCAGTACGTAATCGGAATAGCGGGCCGAGACGGTGTACATAATGTCGCAGGTGACGATCAGTTCGGCCTTGGTTTCGTCGCGCAGAATATCTACCGAGGAATTGTTATCGCCGGTCTGGTTGACGAGGGAGTTAGAGCCGTACTGGAAAATTGCCTTGAGTGGGACTTCGAGGCTGGTGTTTTCCGGATTGCCGTTGGCGTCCACCGGGACTTTCAATGCTCGGCTGCCACCTTCGGGCTTGACACCAACGCCAGCGTTAAAGGTGTTCATCTGCGGCCCGTGGTCGATAGCGTCAAGCCAAGAGAAACAGGAGATGATCTTGTTGGAGGCATTCTTAATTTCGGAGGCGAAGGGACGCTTAATACCGAGACCGGCAGCGGCTTCGCGCCCGCCCGTTCCACCGCCAGAAATACCAATGTTTCCGGTGACGCAGGCGAGGAGGAAAATTGCGCGCGAGGTGTTCTCGCCGTTTGCTTGCCGTTGCACGCCCCAGCCTTGCGTGATTGCACAGGGCTTAGCGGTGGCGATTTCGCGGGCAAGCTGGCGGATACGTGTAGCGGGAACGCCACAAATATCTGCTGCCCATTCGGGGGTCTTGGCAATGCCATCTGGGCCTTTGCCTTCCAGATATGCGCGATAGGAGGAATTCGGGGCAGCGCCTTGGGGCAAGGTTGCCTCGTCGAATCCGACGCAGTAGCGATCCAAGAAAGCCTGATCGTGGAGGTTTTCTTGGAGCATTGTGTAGATCATGCCGGCAATAAATGCGGCGTCTGTGCCGGGGCGAACCGGAACCCATTCATCGGCAAGACCAACATGCGTTTCGGTGTAGCGCGGATCAACGACGATAGTGCGCACATTATGTTCGGCTTTCGTCTTTTGGGTGACGAAGGTGTGCCCGCCGCCAGACATACGAGTTTCAAGCGGGTTGTTCCCGAACATGACCTGCATTTTGGCGTTTTTCACGTCATCGAATGAATTACTGGATACCCATTCGCCATAGAAGTATGGGTAGGCCTGAGTGATGGCCGTCGTTGAGTAGTCGGAATAGTGATCGAGATACCCGCCGAATGCGTTGAGGAGTCGTGCCATCGGGGTGGATTCGGGTGGCCAGGAACAGGCCATGATTGAACCGAGTACGCCGGTGCCGTACTGAATGTAGAAAGCTTCGTTGCCGAATCGGGATTTAATATCCTTCATCTTCTCGGCAATTTCCGTCAGTGCCTGCTCCCAGGAGATTTCTTCCCACTGTTCGTCGCCGCGCTGGGTTCCCGGCTTGCGCTTCATTGGTTTCTTCAGGCGATCGGGGTTGTATATGCGATGACGGATAGAGCGACCGCGCACGCAGGCGCGCACTTGCTGGTTGCCAAGGGTGTTATCGCCGGTGTTATCTGGCAGGACGCGAACGACTGTGCCGTCTTTGACCTGGAGGCGAACTGGGCAGCGTGAGCCACAGTTGACGGTACATGCTGACCAGACTGTCCGTTCGGCATCTGCAAGGCCCTCAACCGGATCGGCGGCAGCGGTGCTAGCTGGCATACCGACGTGCTGTGCGGTTGAGGCCAGACCTGCGACACCAGCAGCGACGGCAGACCACTTGAGGAAGGTCCGGCGCGATGGGCCAGATTGCGCGGTGGGCGCAGTTAGGCTGGTCGCGCTGTCCACTTCGGGACTAAGCGTTTGGGTCATCTTCTTTTACCTCTGTGTATGCATGGTGGCAAGCCACCCTGGCTCTGTGAATTTTTCGTTCACGTATTGGATATATGCACGTGCTAAGCGCATAGTTGTAGCTCCTAAAATACCGCGTCAACACAGGAAAACCCCCGTGAAAAGGAGGGGATATAGGTAAGACTTTGGTTGCGAAACTTATTTGCGGTAGACGGATTTTGCGCGAGTCCGAATAATGCAGAAATTTATCTGGTGTTCGCGACGCGCATGTACGGTGCGGGAGATTGATGTGCAAGAAATCGAGGAGTGGAAGCGGAATTGGCAGCGCAATTATCTGGCTGATTGTAGGGAGCGGGCAGGGCGAGGGCGCGCCTTCCATGTCACCGCTGAGATGAATAAGTTGAGTGATGTTCGCTCAAGAAAGAATCACTATTCTTGACGTAAGTTTATGTATCTGCGTATGCTGTACTCGGAATTCAAGAAAACGTACCGTGTTCCGTCAGCAGCTCACCGGAGTTCTGGCAGCACGGAGATAGCAAGGAGTACAACATGGCACGCGCAGTTGGTATTGATTTAGGTACCACTAACTCGGTGGTAACTGTTTTGGAAGGTGGCGAGCCGACGGTTATCGCCAACGCAGAAGGGCAGCGAACCACCCCATCAGTCGTTGGGTTTTCTAAGAGCGGCGAAGTTCTGGTTGGTGAGATCGCCAAGCGTCAGGCCGTTACGAACGTGGAACGGACGATCTCCTCAGTTAAGCGTCACATGGGCGATCCGAACTGGAAGATTGAGATCGACGATAAGACGTACAACGCCCAGCAGATTTCAGCATTCATTTTGCAGAAGCTGAAGAAAGATGCCGAGGCATACCTTGGCGAAAAGGTAACGGAAGCGGTTATCACCGTTCCGGCGTATTTCAATGACGCACAGCGTCAGGCCACGAAGGATGCTGGTCAGATTGCTGGCTTGAAGGTGGATCGTATCGTCAACGAGCCGACGGCAGCAGCACTGGCCTATGGTCTGGAGAAAGGCAAGGAAGATGAACTGATCCTGGTCTTTGATCTGGGCGGCGGCACATTCGATGTCTCCCTCTTGGAAGTCGGCAAAGATGATGAAGATTTCTCCGTCATTCAGGTGCGGGCCACGTCGGGCGATAACAAACTAGGTGGCGATGATTGGGATCAGCGCATTGTTGATTGGCTCGTTACCCAAGTGAAGAACAACTACGGTATGGATCTGTCGAAAGATAAGATCGCCTTACAACGCCTCAAGGAAGCTGCCGAGCAGGCAAAGAAAGAGCTATCCTCGGCAACCTCAACGAATATCACGTTGCAGTACCTATCCATGTCAGAAAACGGTCCGATTCATTTGGATGAAACACTGACCCGCGCCAAGTTTGAAGAAATGACGCGCGATCTGCTGGAACGGACGAAAGCGCCATTCAAGAAGGTCATTGAGGACGCCAAGATCTCGGTATCGGAAATTGACCACGTCGTCATGGTCGGCGGTTCGACTCGTATGCCGGCAGTGACGGAAGTCGTCAAGGAACTCACTGGCGGGCGCGAGCCCAACAAGGGCGTCAACCCAGATGAGGTTGTTGCTGTGGGTGCGGCCTTGCAGGCCGGTGTGCTCACGGGTGATCGCTCAGACGTGTTGCTGATTGACGTCACGCCACTGTCGCTCGGTATTGAGACGAAGGGCGGCATGATGAGCACGATGATTCAGCGCAATACGGCAATCCCGTTCACTCATTCTGCACCGTTCTCGACCGCAGAGAACAACCAGCCGTCGGTACTGATCCAGGTCTACCAGGGTGAGCGCCCGATTGCCCGTGATAACAAGCTGTTGGGAACCTTTGAGCTATCCGGTATCGCACCTGCTCCGGCTGGTGTGCCGAAGATCGAGGTGACGTTCAATATCGACGTTAACGGCATTGTCCACGTCACTGCCCGTGATCTGGGAACGGGTCGCGAACAGTCTGTGACGATCACCGGCGGATCGGCGTTGTCGCAAGAAGAGATTCAGCGAATGATCAAGGAAGCTGAAGAGAACGCGGCTGAGGACGAGAAGCGCCGTGAAGCTGCCGAGGTGCGCAATACCGCCGAACAGCACGTCTACCAGATTGAAAAGCTCCTGGAAGATAACAAGGATAAGCTCTCAGATTCAGTAGCAGCCGATGTTAAGGAAGCAGCCGACGCGCTTCGCACAGCGTTGGAGGGTGAGGATATTGAGGCCATTAAGTCGGCCTTGGATGATCTGAACACGCGGGCGCAGAAGATTGGTGAAGCCCTCTATGCGCAAGCACAGGCCGAACAGGCTGGCGGGGCAGCGAGCGCAGAAGCCGGCAGCGCGAACGCACATGACGAAAATGTCGTCGATGCCGAAATCATTGATGAGGACGACGAGAAGTAAATAACTGGATGGGGGCGGCGGCTATCTGGTCGCCGCCCTTATTCTAGGAGGCGAGAAATGAATCATCCCGATAATGAAAATCGGTGCTGCCAAGGCTCTCCAGATTCACTGGATGACGCTAATGGAGTAACAGGCGATAGCTCGTCTACAGCACAGCACGATAGCGCTCAGTTTGCCAGTTCCTGTTGTGCTTCCGCTGGAGAAAATGAGCCAGCGGGCGCGTGCTGTACGCAAGAGGAAAGCGATAGCCCTGCGCAGGATTCGTGTGCTGCACCGGAATCTGATGCCGCGGAAAATGAGGCTGACGGCGCATGCTCAGAAGAAGCAGAGCTGAGTGAATACGATCAGGCTTTGCTGAAAATTGCTGAGTTAGAAGAACTTGTTGCACGGCGCAATGCGGATCTATACAACCTGCAGCAGGAGTATTCCAAATATGTCAAACGCGCAAAGTCCGACGCGATAACCTACCGCGAACAGGGGATTGCAGCGGTGTTGAAATCGCTCCTATCGGTACTTGATGACGCTCACCTGGCTCGCGAGCATGGCGATCTTGACGGGCCGGCCGGCAAAATTGTGGAGAAGCTCGAAGATACCTTGGTGACCAACTACCAACTGGAACGCTTTGGCGAGCAAGGCGAGGATTTTGATCCAGAGCTGCATGAAGCGCTCATGCATCAAACCAGCTCCGAGGTTCCATCTCAGCAAGTTGCTCAGCTCATTCAGCCGGGATACAAGCAGGGCGATAAGGTGCTGCGTCCGGCGCGAGTGGGTGTTGTTTCGCCGGAATAGTGTGCTAGCGATACGTGATGACCAAAGGATTAAGGAGGTGAGTGATGCCAGCTTCGCAGGATTGGTTAGCTAAAGATTTCTATGCCGCCCTTGGGGTGAAGAAAGACGCCACGGAAGCGGAGATTAAGAAGGCATACAACACCTACGCCCGCAAGTATCATCCAGACCGCAACCCTGGAGATCAGGAGGCGGAAAAGAAATTCAAAGCGGCGGCTGAGGCCTATCAGGTGCTGTCAAATGCTGAGGATCGTAAACAATACGACGCTCTGCGTTCGATGGCCGGTGGAGGTCCTCGTTTCTACGGTGGGCAAAGCGGCGGATTTGAAGATATTTTCAGCTCCTTTGCGCAAGGTGCGAACGGCAGTGCGCACTTCGGTGGCAGCGCTGGTGGCGGCGGCTTTGACGATATTCTCTCCTCGCTCTTTGGCGGTGGCGCCGCAGGTGCTCAGGGTGGTAATGGGTTCGGCGGTTTTGGCGGGTTTGGATCGCGCCGGCGCCCGGAGCGTGGTGCCGATGTGAGTGCCAATATCTCCATCCCATTACGAGAAGCAGTTGATGGAACGACGGTAACCGTCACGCATAATGGCCAAAAGGTGACGGCGAAAGTTCCACCAGGCATAACTGACGGGCAGAAGGTGCGGATCACTGGGAAAGGTCAGCCGGGGCGTAATGGCGGGCAAGCCGGCGATATTCTGGTGACGGTACACGTCGAGCCGCATCCGGTTTATGAAGTGAAAGGCAAAGACGTCTACGTCAATGTGCCGATTTCCTTCGATGAAGCTGCTTTAGGAGCAACTATTGAGGTGCCGACGATCACTGGCAAACATGTGAAAGTCAAAATTCCAGCTGGATCAAGCACGGATAAGTTGTTGCGGGTACGGCATAAGGGGATTGAGACGAAACGCTTATCCGCCGGCGATATGTACGTGCGTTTGAAGGTCGTTGTTCCGAAGCGGCTTACTGAGGAAGCACGTCAAGCCGTGGAGGCGTTCCGTGAGGCAGCCGCTGGTGTTGACCCGCGTCAGGAATTCACGGAGATGGCTAAACTGTAAGTTAGAGACGAGAGGTTTCCACGGCGGAGGGTACATAATCTGCCGTGGAAACGGGCAGTTTTGTGGGTGCTGCTGGTTGAAGGAGGGAACATGTCGAAAATATCGAGAAGCGCGCCGATCTTATCGGTATCCGTCGCGGCCGAGCTCGCTGGCATGCATGCCCAAACTGTTCGTCAATACGACCGCATGGGATTAGTCGTCGCTAAACGCACGCAAGGCGGTGGGCGACGCTACTCCCTCAACGATGTCGATAAACTCATTGAGATTCAACGATTATCCCAGGACGAAGGGGTGAGCTTGGCAGGGATTGCCCATATTTTTACCCTGCAAAACAAGCTGGAAAAGGCGCAGCGGCAGCGAGCGGCATTGGAACGTGAAAACGCCGCATTGCGCGAGGCTGTCGTGGCGCTACGCGAAGAGCTCGCTCAGCATGAGCAGCGCTCCGATCGAGTATTTGCGGTTAATCCGTCCGGTGATGTGTTAGTGGTGGATCGCCGCAAGCATTTGCGTTCTCAGTTACGCACCCAGTCCTATTCGCATAGCACAGATATGACGGTGTGGCGCCCAGCGACGATAATTTCAGGCAATCTTCCCTAACGCTCCCTATTGGCGAGCTATTGCCGATATGCTAGATAGGATGGTTCCGCAGTGTAGCGGATTTTCCTAGGGCAGAAGGGAATACCTGTGAAGAACAGATGGAAAGCAGTAGGGATTCTCGCCGCGTCTACGTTAGCTATTCCTCTGGGCGTCTTGCCGGCACAGGCAGCGCCAGCCGGTGACTCCGTCGTCATCAATGAGGTATATGTGCGTGGATCGAATGGCGATCAGGCGTACCGCGATTTTGTTGAGCTGTACAACCCGACAGATAACCCGATTACGTTGGATGGAATGTCCTTGCAATATTTCTCCCGTGGCGGGAAAGTAGGCAATGGGGTTACTGCATTATCGGGAACGATTGCTGCAAAAGGCTACTTCTTAGTTTATGGTGCAGCTCCGAATACTGCGCCACCCACCGAGCTGAAAGTTGACGCATCGGGTGGGCTGAATCTCTCGGGTTCAGATGGCACGGTTGTTTTGGCCAAGGGTAAAGAGGCCCTGAATTTGCCGAATCCCTCGGATACTGCGCAAGCCGATACCGTGGTGGACGCATTCGGATACGGCACGGCAGGTATTACAGAAAAGGCAACCTTCCGGCAGGCAACTCGGGGTGCGCAGTCGTACCAGCGGGTCAGCGAGGGTGTTGATACGAACGACAACTCCGTGGATTTCCGGATTGCTGACGCGACTCCGATGAATTCAACCGGCTCGGCCCTGCCAGGAACCGATCCAAAGCCCGACCCGAATCCGAAGCCTGATCCGGATCCAAATCCAAAACCGGATCCAGACCCGAAGCCGGATCCGACACCGGAGGCGCAGGTTCTGCCTATTGCCACTATTCAGGGGCAGACGGATACTACCCCGTATGATGGCAAGGCTGTGACGACGGAAGGCATCGTGACGGCGGTCTACCGTACTGGCGGCTTTAACGGCATTTACCTGCAGACCCCTGGTACGGGAGGGACGCAAGATGGAGCCGCTTCGCACGGTATCTTCGTCTATTCTGGAAAAACTGGCATGGTCGATAAGGTCGCAATCGGCGACTATCTGCGTGTAACGGGCACGGCAGGTGAGCATTTTGGACTGACGCAGATCTCGGATCCGAAGTGGGAAAAGCTCACTCGCACGGAGGCAATTAAAGATCCCGTTCCGGTTAAGCTTGCGGAAATTCCTGCTGGTGATGCGGCTCGCGAAAAGCTAGAGGGCATGCTTGTTGAGGTGACCGGTCCATACACCGTGACGAATAACTATACGACGAATCGTTACGGTGCTTTTGACGTTATCCCTGGTCTAGAGCCAATGATCCAGCCGACAGAGAAAATGAATCCGGCTGACGGGGATTTGGCCGCAGTAGTCGCAAGCTATAAGGCGAAGTTGTTGACAATTGATGACGGATGCTCGCGCGATTACACGAATTTCAAGCAGGGGAACGACCTCGTTCCAGTTCCCTACCTCAATGTTGCTAATCCGGTTCGGGTTGGAGCACAAGTAGAGCTCAAGCGTCCGTTCGTCCTCGATTATCGTCATCAGTGGAATCTTCAGCCGACTGAGCCGATTAACGTTGCTGGTCCTGATGATCCGGCTGCCGTCGTGGATAACACCGATAAGTGGGTCAGCTTTGTGAATAACACGCGAGAGGCAGCACCGGGAATGCTTGGCGGGGATATTACGATCTCCTCGTTCAACGTCTTGAACTACTTCCCAACGACGGGCGTTGAGGTTGGATGTAAGTCGGGATATGCGGATCGTAAGGGTAATTTCATTACTACCCGAAACTGTGATCCGCGTGGCGCGTTCCGTGCTGAGGATCTAGAGCGGCAAGAGACGAAGATTGTTAAGGCAATTAATGCCTTAGATTCGACCATTTTCGGTTTGGAAGAGATCGAAAACTCTGCCACGTTAGGGAAAGATCGCGACTATGCCTTGAATAACTTGGTGGCGAAGCTCAACGCCGATGCGGGTTATGACAAGTGGGTTGCGGTACCTTCTCCGGCTAAAGTTCCGGCAAGTGAGGACGTCATTCGGTTGGCCTTCATCTATCAAAGTGCGAAGGTTATGCCGGTAGGAGAGTCCAGTATTCTCATTGGTAATGAATACTTCACAGGATATGCTCGCGAGCCACTGGCCCAGAAGTTCCAGGCGAAGGATGCTCAAGGAAAGGGCGTCGGACCGGAGTTTGTGGTGTCGGTAAACCACTTTAAGTCCAAGGGCTCCTTGGCGACGAAGTTCCCCGACGATGCCGATGAGTTCCAGGGGAACAACAATAAGCTGCGTACGGCTCAGTCGCAGGCGCTCGCGGCATGGTTGAAGCAGAGCTTTGGGGATGAGCCGACGTTCATCCTTGGCGATTTGAACTCCTACTCGGCTGAAGATCCGGTTCGCGCCCTGGAGGTAGCGGGCTATGCCAATGTGGCTGAGAAGCTGACGAAGTACAGCTACCAGTACAGCGGTTATATGGGGTCTTTGGATCACGTCATGGCCAATAAGGCGGCGCAAGCATTAGTGGCGGGCGTGGACGTATGGAATGTCAACGCGGTCGAGCCGATTGCTTTCGAGTATTCGCGGTACAACTACAACGTGAAGGTCAATGAGCTCTTCGATCTCACGCCGTATCGTTCTTCGGATCATGATCCGATTAAGGTTGGTCTGAAGGTGCTGCCGACTCCACAGCCCACACCGGAGCCGACCCCGCAGCCAAAGCCTGAGCCGGTTCCAACGCCAACTCCGACGCCGGCACCTGCGCCAAGCCCGACGCCACATCATCCAGGTGTTATCGCTGTTGGCAATGCGCCGACGGCAAAGTTGCCTCATACGGGTATGGCCGCTGGTTCGTTGATTGCTACGGCTGGCGTGCTCATGCTGCTCGGTACGGCTGGGGTGTTGACCAGCGCAGCGACGAAGCGGCGCACGCGCTAGCGGGTGAATCGCTCATGCGGAGATACAGATCTGGGAGGGCTGCGGAGGATAATGCGCGGCGCGCTGTTGTGATCTGAGTTTCTCTCGCGTACATATTGTTATCTGTTGTGACGGCGGCTGGGAGTTCGCTCCTGGCCGCCGTTGCGCGTCGGTGGGGACTGACTTGTAAAATCGCGGGTATGAGTGGTCGATATGCTCCGTCTCCGACGGGTGATTTACATCTGGGAAATCTGCGAACAGCGTGGTTGGCGTGGGCGTGTGCGCGCCGGTACGGTCTAGATTTTCAGGTGCGGATGGAGGATATTGATGAGCGCTCGCGTCCGGAGTTCTATGATCGCCAGTTAGCGGATCTGCATTCCTTAGGGATTGATTGGGATGGGCCGGTGATCTACCAGCGGCAGCGGGTTGAACGCTATAGCGAATTGGTGGCGCAGCTATGGGAGGCAGGGCATTTGTATGAATGTTATTGCACCCGCCGAGAGTTGGCTCAGGTGACGTCGGCTCCGCATGCGCCAGCGGGGGCGTATCCCGGAACCTGCCGTGATCTGAGCGAGGAGGAACGAGAGCGCGGGCGAGAGAAATGCCGGCAGTTGCGTCGAGAGCCATCTTTGCGTTTGCGTGCCGAGGTGAGCCATTGGACGGTATGCGATGTGCGCGCTGGAGAGTATTGCGGCGTGGTGGATGATTTTGTTGTGCGCCGTGGGGATGGCGCGTATTCGTATAATTTTGCCTCAGTGGTAGATGATGCCGAGTTTGGGGTGACGCAGATTGTGCGCGGGGATGATCTGTTGCCCTCTACTGCGCGTCAGGTTTATCTGCAGCAGGTGTTAGGGTATCCGACGCCGTCGTATATTCATGTGCCCTTGGTGCTCAATAGTGACGGGGTGCGTTTAGCGAAGCGGGATGGGGCGGTGACGTTGCCCCAGCTTGCTGAGTGTGGGTGGAGTGCCGAGCAGGTTCGGGAGCTAATTTTGGGATCTTTGGGGTTGCCGGTTGAGGTGCAGCCAGAGAATTTTGATCCGTGTCAGATCCCGGATGAGCCGTGGCGTGTGGATGTAGCGGCTTTGAGTAGTGGGCCGGCGCACTACTGAATTTTTGTGCCTGATGGGTCGGTTTTTCTGCTGGAAATAGGCAGTGCGTTTGCCGTGTGTGCACGTGGTAGATGTGAAGCGCGTATTGCTGGTTGCGCAGTCTTTGGCTGGGTGGTGCGTGCGCGGCGCGTGACGTTTTGAATGGCTGATGAGAGAGGGATGGTCGGTTTAGGCGGCTGTTTCGTTGGCTGGTACCTCGGTCGTGCTGGTGTTGCGGTATGGCTAGCTCGTGGTTTGTAGGGGCGTGTGCTGAATTCTTGGGACTTTGCCGAGAGCGGAAGTATATCTGGCTATTATCTTCCAGTGGATCTTGTTAGGAATAGTTGAGTGGAGTATGCTCAATGTTAGAACGTGAATGGGCGACGTGAAGTCGCATAAAACGCAGATGTCATAACGATGCTCGCGGGCATTGGAGGGAAGAATGGATAAGCTTACAACCAAATCGCAGGAGGCGCTGGCAGAAGCGATTGAGATAGCAACTCGCGCCGGCAATCCGCATCTCGAACCCACACATTTATTGGTGGCTTTGCTCAACCAGCGCGGCGGAGTAGCGCAGGCGCTGTTGGAGTCTATCGGTGCGCGCAGTGCTCCTATTATTCAACGGGCTACCGCCCAATTGGCAACTTTCCCTGGTGCTTCCGGGGCTTCCGTCAGCCAGCCGCAGGCCTCTCGGAATATGTCGCTGGTGTTATCGGATGCGGGGAAAGAAGCCACAGCATTAGGGGATTCGTATATCTCAACGGAGCATTTGCTTCTCGCTCTGGCGGCAAGCCAACATTCCGCAGGAGATATTCTGCGGGAGGCGGGTGTTACTCGCGATCAGCTCATCGCTGCTTTGCCTCGCGTGCGCGGTTCTCGCACGGTCGATAATCCTGATCCAGAAGGAACGTTCCAGGCCTTAGAGAAATACGGGGCAGATCTGACGGCGGCTGC
The DNA here is from genome assembly GCF_046599595.1 of Trueperella sp. LYQ143. Taxonomy (NCBI): domain Bacteria; kingdom Bacillati; phylum Actinomycetota; class Actinomycetes; order Actinomycetales; family Actinomycetaceae; genus Trueperella; species Trueperella sp. LYQ143. Next base: position 104,482 of record NZ_JBKIWR010000012.1, read on the forward strand.
TCGTGAGGGCAAGTTAGATCCGGTGATTGGGCGTGATAGTGAGATTCGCCGCGTCGTTCAGGTGCTTTCGCGGCGCACGAAGAATAATCCGGTTTTGATTGGTGAGCCAGGGGTCGGAAAGACTGCTGTAGTGGAGGGTCTGGCACAGCGCATTGTCGATGGCGATGTGCCGGAATCCTTGCAGGGTAAGCGCCTGATTTCGCTCGATATCTCAGCAATGCTAGCTGGCGCGAAATATCGGGGAGAGTTTGAAGAGCGCCTGAAGGCGGTCTTGCAGGAGATCAAGGAATCTGACGGCGAAGTGGTCACTTTTATTGACGAGCTGCACACTGTTGTCGGGGCTGGGGCTGGAGCAGATTCAGCTATGGATGCCGGTAATATGCTCAAGCCGATGTTAGCGCGTGGCGAGCTGAGGCTTGTCGGGGCAACCACCCTTGATGAATATCGCGAGCATGTGGAAAAGGATCCGGCGCTTGAACGCCGCTTCCAGCAGGTGTACGTCGGTGAGCCCTCGGTTGATGATACGGTGGCAATTCTGCGTGGGATCGCGCCGAAGTACGAGGCTCATCACAAGGTGACGATCTCGGATGGCGCACTTGTGGCGGCGGCCAGTTTATCGGACCGCTATATTTCTGGGCGTCAGTTGCCTGATAAGGCGATTGATCTGATTGACGAGGCGGCCTCCCGTTTGCGCATGGAGCTGGATTCTTCGCCGGAAGAGATTGACGCATTGCGCCGGCAAGTTGATCGTCTGACGATGGAGAAGTCCTATCTTGAAGATACTGAGGAAATGAATGCCGACGCGGGAGCGGCTGACCGCTTGGAGCGGATAGAAGCGGAACTGGCAGATAAATCCGAGGAACTTGCTGCACTAAATGCGCGCTGGGAAGCTGAAAAGTCGGATCGCAATAAGGTCGGAGATCTGCGGGTGCGCCTAGACGAATTGCGGATCGAATTAGAGAAGTCGATCCGTGAGGGGCGGTACGATGACGCGGGTCGCCTGCAAAATGGGGATATTCCTCAGGTTCAGCGTCAGATTGAAGAAGCTGAGGCGGCAGAAGAGCGCATCACTGAGCCGATGATTGCGGAGCGGGTAGATGCTGACGGTATCGCGGAAGTCGTGGCAGCGTGGACGGGGATTCCAGTGGGGCGTTTGCTCCAAGTAGAGACGGAAAAGCTGTTGACGATGGAGGATCACATTGGCAAGCGGCTCATTGGTCAAACCCGTGCGGTTGCGTCGGTTTCTGACGCGGTACGGCGTTCGCGTGCGGGCGTTGCCGATCCACATCGTCCTACTGGTTCGTTTATGTTCCTTGGGCCGACGGGCGTCGGTAAAACAGAACTGGCCAAATCTTTGGCGGATTTCTTGTTTGATGACGAGCGGGCAATCGTGCGTATCGATATGTCGGAGTATTCGGAGAAACATTCTGTTGCGCGTTTGATTGGGGCGCCTCCCGGATATGTGGGATACGAGGAGGGTGGTCAGCTCACTGAGGCGGTGCGGCGGCGCCCTTATGGTGTCGTGCTGTTAGACGAAGTGGAGAAGGCACATCCGGAAGTATTCGATATTCTCTTGCAGGTCCTCGATGATGGCCGGTTGACGGATGGGCAAGGGCGCACTGTCGATTTCCGCAATACGATTCTCATTTTGACCTCGAATATCGGATCGCAGTTCCTGACCGACGAGGCATTATCGGAGGAGGGGAAGAATGAGGCGGTCATGGGTGCGGTGCGCATGCATTTCAAGCCGGAGTTCCTCAACCGTCTCGATGACATCATCGTCTTTAGCCCATTGACGATTGATGAGATTGGGCAGATTGTTGACCTCAACATTGAGCAGCTTGTGGCTCGTTTGGCTAGCCGCCGAATCTCCTTGGAGGTGACGCCTGCCGCGCGGTCATTCCTCGCATTGGACGGTTATGATCCGGCGTATGGGGCACGCCCATTGCGCCGCTTGATTCAGCGAGAAATCGGGGATCAGCTGGCGCGGATGCTATTGGCAGGGTCGGTTGCTGATGGTGATGTGGTGCGCGTCGATGCGCCGCAGTTGGATAGCTCAGTATTAGCGCAGGATGGCCAGGAGCACCACCTGCTCTTGCAGGTGGTAGGCTCGCGCGAAGCTGGAGCGCCTAGCAAGCATGAAGTGTAGCAGTGGGGGGGGGGGGGGGGGGGGGGGGGGGGGGGGGGGGGGGGGGGGGGGGGGGGGGGGGGGGGGGGGGGGGGGGGGGGGGGGGGGGGGGGGGGGGGGGGGGGGGGGGGGGGGGGGGGGGGGGGGGGG
>NZ_JBKIWR010000013.1:0-105031 GCF_046599595.1 Trueperella sp. LYQ143
ATGTTGTGATTGGTTTCAATACCGACGGTAATGGTTCGTTGAAGCAGAAGGCGGATGATACGGCGGGTGTTCCGGCGCTTTCGTTCTTGGTGAAGAAGACGAAGACCTTTAATGAGATTCAGGATCTAATCCCAGGCACGATTGCCAATAAGGGCAAAGTGTTTAAGGAATGGAAGCCGGCTTTGCCGAAGACGGATGAAACGGTGAAGGATGGCACGGTAGCAACAGCTAACTTTGCTGATAAGCCAGTTACGGGGGATGTGATTCCATTCGTTCCGGCTGATCCGAAGAATCCGGCTGATCCGAAGGATCCTCATACGCCGAAGACCGATGGGAATAATGAGATTGATCGTGACGAGTATGTTGTGATTGGTTTCAATACCGACGGTAATGGTTCGTTGAAGCAGAAGGCGGATGATACGGCGGGTGTTCCGGCGCTTTCGTTCTTGGTGAAGAAGACGAAGACCTTTAATGAGATTCAGGATCTGATTCCAGGTACGATTGCCAAGGAGAATTTCACTTTCGATAAGTGGGATCCGGCGTTGCCGAAGACGGATGAAACGGTGAAGGATGGCACGGTAGCGACAGCTAAGTTCAAGCCGGCCGAAACCCCGAAGCTGGATAAGCCGACCATTGATAAGATCACCGAAGGTGACGATTCATTCAAGGTAGGCCCGCCGACTGGTGCAACTACGATTACGATCACCATTCCTGGCAATGATCCGATCGTTGTGACTAAGGATGGCGATACCTGGAAGGTTGGCGATACCCCAGTCACCGTTGATGATAAGGGTCACTTAGTCATTCCGGTTGCGCCAGAAAAGGTGAAGAAGGGTGACGTCATCACCGTAACCGCCGAAGACGGCAAGGGCGGCAAGAGTGAAGAAACCACTGAGGTTCAGCCTAAGCCGACTCCGGAATTCTCGAAGGAAGATATCATTCCATTTATCCCAACCGATCCGAAGAATCCGGCTGATCCGAAGGATCCGAAGACTCCGTCGGAGGATAATACGGGTAAGAAGATCAACCGTGATGAATACGTCGTCATTGGCTTCACCACTGATGGCAATGGTTCGTTGAAGCAGAAGGCGGATGATACGGCGGGTGTTCCTGCGCTTTCGTTCTTGGTGAAGAAGACGAAGACCTTTAATGAGGTTCAGGATCTGATTCCAGGTACGATTGCCAAGGAGAATTTCACTTTCGATAAGTGGGATCCGGCGTTGCCGAAGACGGATGCTCCCGTTGCCGACGGTACGGTTGCTAAGGCCATCTTTAAGAATGCTGGCGGGTCAACGCTACAGCCGCCGACAGTCGAGAAGATCACCGAAGGTGACGGATCGATCTTGGTTGGTCCACCGGCAGGTGCAACTACGATTACGATCACCATTCCTGGCAATGATCCGATCGTTGTGATTAAGGATGGCGATACCTGGAAGGTTGGCGATACCCCAGTCACCGTTGATGATAAGGGTCACTTAGTCATTCCGGTTGCGCCAGAAAAGGTGAAGAAGGGTGATGTCATCACTGTAACCGCTGAAGACGGTAAGGGCGGTACGTCCACAACCGAGAAGAAGGTCGAGCCGAAGAAACCGGATGCTCCGTCGGTGGATAAGATCACTGAGGGGGATAACTCGGTTAAGGTTGGTGAGCCTGCTTACGGTGACAAGATTACGATTGAGTATCCCAATGGTGGTGGCACGGTTGAGGTTACTCGTGGTAACGATGGCACGTGGAGTGTTGGTGGTACGCCGGTGACGAAGGGCGAGGACGGTAAGCTGGTTATTCCGGTTGATCCGACGAAGTTCAAGGCTGGCGATCCAATCACGGTAACCGTCACGAATGGCGACGTTCCTTCCGATTCGACCACGGTAACGGCTGATCCTAAGCCAGTTCCGGGTAACGGTGGAAATGTTCCGGCTAAGCCAGATCCGATTGCTCCGACCAAGCCTGCCAAGCCCGGTAATAACGGGGGCGGTAACGGAAACGGTAAGCTTCCGCATACGGGTGCATCAAGTGTTGGTGCTGCTCTGTGGGCATTCGTCTTGACGCTTCTGGGCATGTGTGCAGTTATCGGTTCTCGGAAAGGCAAGCGCGACGCTAGCTAATCCGCTAGCCATATAACTGGCAGTATTGCTCGGCGTGATCTGCAGATTGGGAAACTAAATACTGTAGAACTCGCATGGGCAATACGCCTGAATAACTCAACGGTGATCGTGCCGGTAGGTTTACTGCCGGCACGATCACTGCTATCTATTGCCTAATGAGGAGGGATAATGATGGGTAGATAGATACCTGATAGGGCAGGGGAGAAACGAACACATGAGCATATTGACGATGGAATATAGCTCGCCCCTGGGAACACTCCAGATACAGAGCAATGGTATTGCGATTACGCGTATTGCTTTTATTGACGAATTCCCGCACCATCATCGCAGCGATCGTCATGGTCAAATATGTACACAGACGCAGACCTTAACGGCAAACGAGAGCCACCGGCAAGAACGCATAATGTATGACGGCCTGCAACGAAACAATGTAGTAGATTATCCGTTGGTTAATAGCCGCAGTTTGCTTGCTAGTGCTGATAACCTGACAGCTCCACTCTGCCCAGTGCTCATTGCTGGAAAGCGCTGGCTTGACCAATATTTTTCTGGCATTGAACCATCGCATACGCTGCCTCTCGTGCCTGCTGGAACAGCTTTCCAACAACGGGTATGGCAGCTTACTCAGGAGATTTCCTGGGGTCAGAGCCAAAGTTATGGTGAACTTGCTCGACGTATAGCGCAAGAACGAGGCACACCAATGAGCGCTCAAGCGGTGGGCAATGCCCTTAGCCGTAATCCGATACTTCTTATGATCCCCTGCCATCGCGTCATTGCTACGAATCATCAGCTTGGTGGATACGCGGCGGGCGAATACCGAAAACGCGCATTGCTTGCCCTGGAGGGAATACGATCTGTGTAGGGAAATACGCGACCCAAAACGCAACCTCGCATTATCGGTTCAGCAGTGCCGGCCTCAGAGTGATATACGTGGTAGCAAGGAAAATATAAGCTAGGCGAACCGATTCGATGGTTTGCGTAGCCGATATTGAGCAGGATAGAGAGAAGGGAAGATTATGGTGCGTCCGTCTTCGTCATCTCCCAATACAGCTCCGCAAAGCCAAAAACATGATAACTCTGGTCCAGAATCACGCCCATTACATCAAGACCTTGGAGGGCTACTGGCTGTTGGGTGTGGGGCTGCATGCGGTGGCGCGATCCGATTATGCCTGAGTAACTGGTGGGAAACGCCGCATGCTGTGCTGATGTGTAATCTCGTTGGCTGTTTTCTCCTGGGAATCCTCGTACCCGTCTTAGGGGCGACGAGCTACCCCCGCCGATTACTCTGTACGGGTCTGCTCGGTACTTTGACGACGTATTCGACTTTAGCTCTCCTCAGCGTTAATCATCAGGGCGGTTGGGGGTACCTGATAGCCACACTCCTTGGCGGTGCGCTCGCAGTAATGCTCGGGCTGCTTCTCGGATGTGAGATCGCCTATCGGAAAGTGGGATCTCGTCATGATTCCTGACTGGGTAATGGCAGTTTCGTCAATAGCTGGGGCCGTATGTGGAGCCGTTGCACGCGCGGTGACGGAAAGCTATATAGCAAGCCGAAAGGATAACAAAGGCGGTTCGCATACTCAGGTAGCGACCCGAGTAGCAGAACTCGAAAGGTGCGAAGGACAGGCGGCTTCGGAACTGACGGTTTTCGCAGGTGAGAGCACTGCATCGGTGGCTACGTATTGTGCAACTGTGCCTTCTCCGGCACAGAAATCGGCGCCTTGTTCCGGTCGTGGCATTGCAACTCGACGTGAGCGATCGCTAATTCCTATCGGGAAGAAATATTGGCCGGCGTCCTGGCCAGTAGCGACTTTCGTCGTGAATTTGCTCGGATCATTCATCCTTGGATTAGTGACCGGGCTTGCGTTGGCTGAATCGGGATCGACGGTGCAACTGGTTATGAGCTATGCGCTTGTCGGTTTCACGGGCGGGTATTCAACCTATTCAACTGCGATGGTCGATGCCTGCCGCCCCTTTATTACTCACGCCCATCATAATTGGCGGATGGAACGGCAGATTTCTCTGTGGAAACATGCGATTTCTGCCGCTGTGCATATATGCATAATGGCAATGGGATGCTGTTTGCTCCTCTTTGTGGGGCTGCACTGTGGGTATGCGATTGCCCGATGATGCTCTACGAGGGCTATAGCGCACTGCGGGATTTACGAGCACTGCTGATAAGGCGTATCAGATCTAGTGTGCCGGTTGACAGGCTCAGGGCGTGATACGAAGATGAATTTAGGTCGTGTCTGCGCGGCACGGTGCCACACCAATCGGGCGTATGCCCCTGACCTCAAGGATGAGCTATGGCAAAGAAAAAGATGCGCGTCGGAATCCTCACTGCTGGTGGAGATAGCCCTGGGCTGAACGCGGCAATTCGAGGATTTGGCAAAGCTGCCTTAGGGCACTACGGGATGGAACTCATTGGCTTCCGCGATGGAATTCGTGGGTTAGCAGAAAACCGTTTCGTGGAATTGGATTCCAGTGCGCTATCTGGCATTTTGACCGTCGGTGGCACAATTTTGGGGACGTCGCGCGATAAGGTGCATCGGATGATCGTTGACGGTGAAAAGCGCGATATGATCCCCACGATTTTAGAGAACTGTGAAAAGAACCAGCTAGACGGTCTGATCTGCATCGGGGGAGGCGGGACTGCGAAGAATGCGCGTCGGTTGCAAAAAGCTGGTCTTAACGTCATGCATCTACCAAAGACGATTGATAACGATATTGCGCACACAGATACGAGTTTCGGTTTCTCCACGGCATTAGGGATCGCCACAGAAGCCATTGATCGGCTGCATTCCACGGCGCACTCACATCACCGCATCATTGTTTGTGAAATTATGGGGCATAAAGCTGGATGGCTGGCGTTGGGAGCAGGTATCGCTGGTGGGGCAGATATTATTCTTTTGCCAGAGATTCCCTATACCATCGAATCAATTGCTGCCTCGGTGAAAGAACGCGCCAAGAAAGGCCATATGTTCTCTGTGGTAGCTATCGCTGAGGGGGCACGAGACGTGGCAGATTCAGCGGATATGGCGGCTGCTGAAGCGCTCATCGAGCGGGCGAATGACGAAATATCGAAGTCGGCTGCCAAAAAGCATCGCGATATGCTCGAGTCCAACCATCGGCGTAATGCATTCAAACTCGCGGAAGATCTTGAGGAAGCAACTGGGCTAGAAGCGCGAGTGACTGTTTTGGGATACGTCCAACGTGGCGGGACGCCGGACGCGCAGGATCGTCTGCTGGGTACGCTATTAGGCGGGACGGGAGCTGATCTCGTTGCTAGCGGGCAGTGGGGATTCACTGTTGCTGCTCAGGGGCAAAATGCTGTTCCTGTGCCGCTGGCTGATGTTGCTGGCAACTTAAAGACGGTTCCGCTTGATCATTCATGGATTAACGCTGCGCGTCACGTCGGGACGTGTATGGGAGATTAAAGCAAAGCCAGATACGCCACGAAAACTGCAGGTCGCATTGGGGCGGGTGTAGCATATCTGCGGAAAGTAGCTATGGTGCGCAGTGCGCCGCCAGGAACTCTGTGAGGAAAGCGAGTAGCCGTATGCCATCCCACGCCCCTATGCGATCCTGGGGGAAAGTATTGCCGGGAACATCGTGGAGGCGCGGGTGAACCGTCGGCATACGCCTGGCAGTGAGCATACTCCACACAGTAACGGGTCGCGATGGAAGCAGATTCTGCGTGGGCAAGCGGTCCTAATTATCGCCACAATTGCGGCTCTGTGTTCACTCGTCGTTGTCCCACCGGATAGCGGGTATCGGGACTACGTTGATTGGCATACCCTGGGAGTGCTGTTTGCCCTGCTACTCATTTTAGCTGCTGGGAAGGAAATTGGGATCTTTGCCCTGGTCGGGCGCGCACTTATCCGCATATCGACCAGTAGGCGAGGGCTGGTATTCTCCTTAGTTTTTCTCTGTTTTTTCAGCTCTATGCTGTTAACGAATGACGTCGCCCTGATAACTTTCGTTCCGCTAGCCTTATTTACTTTGCATGCGCAAGGTGATGATCGTGCGATTCCGGGAGTTGTTGTTCTGCAGACGATTGCTGCAAATACTGGCGCAATGCTCACTCCGCTTGGCTCGCCGCAAAATCTATATCTCAGCCATGCAGCACCTTTCTCTTTCCTCGATATTGGGCGGATGACTCTACCGTATGTTCTGGCTGCGGGAGTGTGCTTGGCTTTGGCTATTGTGGCGACTACTCGAGGTGGGGAGCCAGTTGTTCCCCTGCAGCGCCCGACTAAGCGGGTGCATCCACGCAGAGCTGCTGCGTATGGTGTGTTGTTCGTATTAGCTGTGGGTACGGTAGCGGGTGTTATCCCACTGTGGTTTGTGCTCGGTAGTTCAATCTGCGTCGTACTATACGATAATCCGTACTACTTGACTAAAGTGGATTATTCTCTGTTGGCGACCTTCCTCGTCTTGTTTGTGTTTGTCGGGAATATGGGGCGAGTTCCCGCAATACATGACGTGATTACCTCAATGGCTGATCGTTCAGTACGAATGGCTGCGTTGGGGGCGTCGCAGATTATTTCCAATGTGCCAGCTACACTGTTGCTCTCTGGTTTCACCCATGACTACGAAGATCTCCTCATTGGGGTGAATATTGGGGGATTGGGGACGCTGATTGCTTCAATGGCCTCGCTCATCTCATACCGTTTTATTGCGGCAAATTTATCGGCCCAGTCGAAGCGTTTTATCGGCATATTTACTATGTGGAACCTCGCCTTTTTAGCAGTATTTCTACTGCTATCGGCGGTGTTGTGAGTGGTAGCTCACCTTAATAATGCGATGAAAAATGAGCTGGCAAGGTGTGAAGTAAAGCGTTTGTAGGGGTCTGTCTGTGATGATCCAGCAGGTCATCTGGTGAGATTTTCTTTTTTGTGCTGATAATGCCGCGATATAACGGTACTATATTTGTACCTCTTTAATACAGAAGGAAGGGAGAGTCATGCGCAAATCATTACGCATGATGGCAAGCCTATCTGCGCTTGCCATTGCCTCATTAACCGTTCCTGCTGTTGCTGATTCCACGGCGACGCCACTTGGCGATTTAACGGTTTTAGCAACGACGGACGTTCATGGCCATGCGGTAGATTATGACTACTTTACAGGTGAGGCTTTCGGTGCTCAGAAGCCAGAGAAGGCTTTGGGTATGGATCACCTGGCGACAGCGATTAAGAAGATTCGCACTGAAAAGGGTGACGGCACAGTCGTATTGATGGATAACGGCGATCTTATTCAAGGATCCCCAATCAATACGTACTATCAGAATAACCGCAAACCGGATTCGGTAGACCCAATGGCAAAGGTGCTGAACTACCTGAAGTACGATGTCGGTGTTGTGGGAAATCACGAGTTCAACTACGGGATGGATAATCTCCGCCAGCTTCGTGGCAATCTTAAGATGCCATTGCTGGGGGCTAACGTCATTGATGTTTCCACCAACAAGCCCTATCTTGAGCCGTACACCATGCTGACCCGCCAAATCGGTGGTGAGGATGTGAAGATCGGCGTGATCGGCGTAGTAACGCCCGGCGTTCGAGTATGGGATAAGGCAAATGTGGAAGGCGTTCTGCGTTTTCAGGATTGTGTTGAAGCAGTGAAGCAGTGGGTTCCGGAAGTTCGCAAGGCCGGGGCTGACGTGGTTGTTGTTTTGGCACATACTGGTCTTGACGCTGAAGGCTACACTTGGAATCCGGCTGATCTGACGGAAAATATCGCAACCTCAATCGCGACCCAGACCTCCGGCGTTGATCTCATCATTGGTGGGCACTCGCACGTCATGAACAAGGCAGACGTGGTCTTTACGAATGCTGAGGGCAAGCCGGTTCTCTTCACTCAGCCGTACTACTGGGCTCGTTCACTTTCTCAGGTGACGTTGCCGATTGTGAAGAACGCTGATGGCAAGAAGTCAGTGAACTGGGAGGGCGCGACCAAACCGACGGCTGTTGCAGTACAGGCAAAGGATTATCCGGCCGATGACGGCGTTCTGAAGGAGATCCAGCCGTGGCACGATGAGACGGTAGCCTGGGTTAAGACGGTTATCGCTCAGTCCAAGGAAGAGATGCCCGCAGCGACGTCGCCGTGGGAGGATACTCCGATCGTTGACTTCATCAATATGGTTCAAACCGACGAACTGAAGAAGGCAATGAAGGGCACGAAGTATGAGAACTTGCCGGTGATTTCGCAGGCTTCTCCATTCTCTCGTAGTGCTATCTTCCACAAGGGTGATGTGACCATTGCTGATATGGCAGGTCTGTACATCTACGACAATACGCTGTACGGCATTGAACTAACGGGTGCTCAGTTGCGTGACTACCTCGAGTTCTCGGCGCGCTACTACAAGCAGCAGGAACCCAACGCAGTTGTCACTAACTGGGAGGACGTCACCAACGCGCAGTATGACGGAATGACACGCGGCATTCCGGATTACTCATACGACGAGATGAGCGGTATTAACTACCACATCAATATCTCGAAGCCGGTGGGCGAGCGCATCGACATGCTGACCATGCCGGATGGTACCCCAATCACCGACGATATGCACTTCATCCTCGCGGTGAATAATTACCGTTGGTCAGGTGGATCTGGCTATCCGCATGTGACGACCGCTCCGGTGGTCTACAACGACCAGAAGGAAATTCGCGAATTGATGATCGATTGGGCGCAAGCAAACAAGGTCATTGATCCGGCGACTTTCTTCGTGAAGAACTGGGAGGTGTCCACGTCGGCGTACGTGGCGCCACAACCGGCACCGCAGCCCACGCCTGAACCAGCTCCGCAGCCTGCTCCACAGCCGACGCCGGCTAAGCCAGCTCCGGGCGCACATGCTGGGCACACAGGCACGCTGTCGAATACTGGTGCAGACGTCATGCCAATTGCCATTCTCGCGCTTGCGATGTTGCTAGCCGGAAGTGGCGCATTGGTTGCCTCGCGTCGTCAGCAGTGGTAATTGTTGCACAGTATTACGAGATTGCCAGCTAGTGGCATAACTGCGTAATACTACAATCCGGAGTGTGCGCGGCGAGATATAAAGCCGTAAGCACCTGAGGATACACAATAGGCGAGTCCTACAGTTATTGTGGGGCTCGCCTATCGTTTTGCGGGTGGTTTTTCCACTGTCTGCTCTGTTTCGCCGTTAAAGGGTTAATACGCTTAGAGAAACACGCAAATAGGATGGAAGCTCGCACAAGATGTCTAACTGAGCGGAAATAGCTAAAGAATTTTCTCTCGTTTTCTGACTCGTGTTCTGATCGCTTGGCGCATGACCCGGATCATATTCTAGCTTGTTAGCTAGGAAAAGACGGTATTTTTTGCCCAGAGATAGCGGTGTGCAGCAGTGCCAGATATGGCAGTAGTTTCTCCGGTATATGGCAGATAATGCGCTGTGCGAATCCAAAGCTGTGCGCAATCACGGTCTGCGAGTGATGGCGAGTGTTGGGGCGCGCAGCTATTTTCTACGGCAGGGCAGCGCCGGTATCTGCAGAGGATCATGGCGAATCGTCGTCACGCTACGCGAAATGACATCGCTGGATAGGCTGCATAAATCCACCCGTGTATAGAATGCCGCCGATTGCTTGTACAAAGGTGTATATGTATATAAAAACTGTGGGGAGTCCGTTGCTGGAACTCCCCACAGTCTGGATGTGTTCGTGATGGGTACGTCATCGAGGAACACATCGGGTGCTACTGCGATTCCTTAGCGTGCGCGGCATGAACCGCAGCAAGGAGCGTGGATCGCAGAGCGGGCCTTAGCGTCGAGAATGACGCACGGCAACACATGCGCTACCTACGCCAAGCAGACCAAGCATAGCTAGCAGGGTTGTACCGATAGCTGCACCACTGTGTGCCAGAATCGTTCCTTCCGGTTCTCCGTCAGCGGGAACCGGCGCTGGAGCTACTGGCGAGCTGGGATCGCTCGGCGCCCCAGGCGTGGGTACCGGGTTCGGATTCGGCACTGGATTTGGTTCCGGTTGCGGTTCTGGTTGCGGATTTGGCTCGGGCGTTGGTTCTGGCTGCGGTTCCGGAGTAACCGGATCCAGCTTGACTGTATAGGTCTGTGACTGGTGACCTGCAGCGTCTTGAACACGAACATGGAGATATACCGGAGCGTCTGTCACGCGCAGCGAGAATTCTTCCTCGTAGGTTGCCCACATATCGTTCGCGGTAGATTCTGGATCTTGCGATGGACCAGAGCTGTAGATGATGCGCTGAACTCCGGAGCCATTTTCCCCGTCACTGCCGGTGATACTAAACCAGTGAACATTCGGGTCAGAATCTTCCCATTTGCCAATATCGGCAGTTGGCGCCTTGGTATCTACCATGACGTCTTGTTGGGCGGTCGCGCTTTGCCCGGCGTCATCCGTGGCACGGGCTAGAATCGTCAGGCTGCCTTCCTTATCCACTGCAACGGGTGCCTGCGGGTATGCGGTCCAGGTGGCACCGTTATCGAAGGAATATTCCACAGTGGCGATTGGATGTGCACGCTGTTCGGTGGTGATGGTGAAATGCGGAGTGGTGGTAAACCAGCCACTGGCGGCAGGGGACTCTGCAATGCTCACACTCACATGTGGGGGCAGCTTGCTGGAATCGAATGGTTCAACAACCCAGAAAGTACACACTGCACGCTCAGAGCTGGCCGCTACCGTTCCGAGAATATCCCCGAAGGTTTCTGCCTTCGCATAGGCCGACGGATCAACCGGATCCCAGGTCACTGGCAAGGTCGAGTCGGCGCTCCCGTCGGAGTATTGTGCCACGACCGTGTTGGGGCATACCGGAGCGACCCCGGCAGTTGTCACTGTGGAGGCATTATCGAGGTGCTCGAGCGTGCCAGCAGCGGGGGAGGCAAGGACGAAGATTGTGCCCTTAACGGGCTTATCGCCAACGTGACCAGTAATTTCAACTTCTCCTGGTGTATTTAGCTTGCTGGCATCGACTGGATCCCAGGTGACGTCATGATATGCCAAAGGTCCATTTTCTGGCAGCACCCACACCTTTGGTGGCAGGGTGGGCATGACACCAACTGCAGTGCGAAGGCTAACCTCTTCGATAGATACGTCAGAGAGGGAATCGCCCGGCTCGGGTTCGGCAGTTTTCATCGTGCCGAATACCTGCCATTCGGTTGAAGCAACGGAGTAGTACGGCATCTGTTCGTTGTCGCGCTTATTCGCATTGAGGATCAAGCGCATTTTTGTGGTGGTCACAGGATCGAAGGTAACTGTCGTCGGCCCAACAATCTGCCCCTTCTCTTCAGGCACAGGATATTGAGCGGTGATCGGCACCCAGGCTTGAGTGTTGTTATCCCAATACTGAAGCAGCCAGGACGCAGGATGATGGACGTTATCGGCGCCGTCAACGCCTTTGTCATTCCACAGCCACAGGGACGACGAGGAGGCGGTTACTTCGGTTGGCCACTCGTATTGTGCCCAATGCTGCGCGGCAAAATCACCGTAGGTTCCCCACACAGAACCGTGGTCGGCTTTGTCAGTGATGTCATCATTGAGCGCATCCTTGTGATTCCACGAGGGAACGTACGAGACGGATACGGTAGGGGCATTATCCTCATTGGACTGCGAGGAGATATTGCGGGGTTGTTCCGCAGCGTCTTCCGCGACAGCGAAAGGGCTTGCCAGTGGGGTAAGAAGCGCACACAAGAGGGCGAAAATACCGACGAAAGCCCATCGGGTAGTGCGAATCTTTCGGACGAATATGCGTGTCATTTATTTTCCTCCCATGCGCGCGCGTCCAGCCGCAACCAAGATACGTTGCCGATCACGCGCGGAAATTGAGCCTTGGTCTTGGTACTTCTTGGTGATTTGACGGACCTGCTCAAGGAAAGCGTCACGGTTAGCGAAAGGTGCGGCCTTCCAAATGTCGTCAACCAAGGTTGTTGTTGGATCGCTGGCTGATACGGGATTAATCACTCCAGAATCTACCGAGCGGAAAACAACCGTCTTATCCTTACGTTCGAAATACATCGAGTAGGTGATGTCATGCCCAGCATGAGCGGGGTCGAAGTCGCGTCCACCCAGGCGGATTTGACCATCTTTCCATTCGATGGCGTCGTTGAGGGTACCGGATAGGTTGAATAGTCCACCTAGGGCCATGACGGGGAATCGCGGTGCGTCTCCGGCAACAGACAGAACCATAGGGCCGTAGCGCAAGGTCTGAAGTTTGGCGTTATCCGGAGCGGATTCGATCCATGCCGGCAGGGAGATGTCAAGCACAACGCTATCGCCAGATGCCCAGGAGCGAGTGATGGTTGCATACGAGTTTGCGCCTGCTGCTGCAGAACTCGGCGTGCCATTAACTGTGATCATCGGGGTGCTGGAAACCCATTCTGGGATACGCAAAGCGAGCGTGAACTCTCCGCTGGGGGCTTTATCGAAAGTGATCGTGACGCGCCCCTGATAGGGGTATTCGGTAGCGACGCGAACCGTCGTGGCTTGTTCTTCCCACGTGAGAGTGGAGGGGACGTAGGTGTTGACGTAGAGGGTCTTCCCGTCGTCGGCAGCCGCATACACCGTTTCTTGGTATCGCATCGGGGATTCTAGCCCTGTTCCACCACAGCAGGTTCCGATGTTTCCGTCGCCGTACTCCTTACGTGCACCAGCATTAACTGGGAACATATAGAGGTTTTCGGGGCTTTCTTTGGAGGAAGCATCGCGATGCCCGCCAAGAATATGGTTGAGTACCGTGCGCTCACAATAATTGGCGTAGCGCTGCTCGCCAGTGAGCTGATAGAGCTGCCAGGCAACTTTAACCATATTGTAGGCAGCGCAGGATTCGGCATTGCGCGGACCAATATCTCCAGCTACCTTATGCGGTGGCCCCCACATCTCGCCTTCACCTGTTCCGCCGTGCGGATACATGCGGCCGGGAACGATCATATCGAAGAAGCCTTTAACAGCGTTGAGATAGCGTTCTTCTCCGGTTTCGGCATACATCTTGGCATAACCGACGAACTGGGGGATGTGCTGGTTAGCGTGCTTATCCGTCAGGGTATCTTCTCCACGAGCGCAGGCATCGAGCAGATCGTTCATATCGAAGAATTTTGCGGCTTGCAGGAAGATTGCCTTATCGGCTGCGGAAGAGGCCCAGTACAGCTCGATGAGGACGTCGTTCATACCGCCATACTCGCCACCAATGTAGATTTTCCACATCTTATCGAGCTGGGCTTGGGTGCATTTCGACAGGCGGGAGTGTACCCAGCGACCGATTCCTTCGGCGACCTCTAGTGCTGCAGGTTCGCCGGTTGCATGATAGGCATGCAAAAGCCCATCAAGGATCTTGTGCAAGGTGTAGTACGGAGCCCAGATCTCGCCGTAGGGTGCATATTCTTCAAGAACGGAGAACTGCCACTCTCCATAGGCAGAGAGGAAGCCAGGGTGGGAGTAACGAGGCTTGCCGTTGTAAGTTTGCTTGGCAAGAGCTTCTTGACATTCTTTCAGCCCCTTAACGAATTCGACAACCCGATCATATAGGGCGCTTTCGCCGGTGTTTTCATAGGCAAGGGCGAGCTGGGAAAGGAAATGCCCGGCATAGTGGCCGCGTAATAATCCGCCTGCTCCACGGTTCTGCCCTTTTGTGTATTCGGCTGGACCCCAGCGTTGTGCTTCTGGATTGGGGCCGTATTCTTCCCAGCCGCCAGGGGGATTGGCGCCGCGCGTGTCGAGTCCGGCGTTGCGACGAAATATAGCCAAGAGGCGATCAATTGGATAAGCCCGAGCAAGCTCAAGACCTTGATCTAAGCCCCGTTTGAATACTCCGCCAGTGATATTGACGGCGCTGAGTTCGAAGGGGCGTCGGATCTGCCGTGCGGAGACGTGCGTGGCAGGCTTGATCCGGCTTCTCAGCGCATGCGGGATGTGAGCCGGAGCGCTAGCGGTGGCATGTGCGGAGTTTGCCCCTGGTCCAAAGAGCCCAATGCTACTGAATGCGGCTCCGGCGAGGAGCGCGCCTTCCATAAAACGTCGGCGGCTAAAACCAGACGTGTGCGTTGTGTGGGAATGATCGTATTCCGATTCGGAACCGATATGATGTTCTGGTTGCAAAGTATCCTCCTTCTCGCGTCCAGAATGCCCTCGTCTCTGAGAGCGTTAAAGCGTCCCGTGGCGGGTGTGAGAAGCGGAAGGCGCACAACGCAATAAATGGCTGACAGTTGGCTGACCGTCACACGTGAACGATGGTCAATATGGCTCGTGGTGGCACGTGATGTACCAGATAGTGCTCAGATATGTACGGGAAATATCTCAGCACTATCGCTTTCGGTGAGGTGGAGGTTACCCGAGACTCTCCGAAAGCCCGCGTATATATGCGAACGTTAACATGTGTGCGCGACACTGAACGTCACATACTGTTGTGTGAACCATGTGGGGTACGAAGGAAAAGACGTATCCACGTGTGAGACCTGCCAGGAGCGTCAGATTTCCCGCGTGTGCGGACTGTGAATCCTCCTTCCGCGTGCTCTCAGCGGCCCGTCATCTCCCCTTAGGGAGATATTCCCGTCGTTGGGAACGTTCTCATTCTATCATGCTCACATAGCTCGCCTCAATGCCCTCTCGCGTTATTACTGCTTGTTAGCGCAGCGCAGCGGGTTAGAGCTGCCCGTATGTAGTGCGTTGTAATAGTGGTCGGGGATACGAGAGCGGTAGGCGCAACTATGGAGCGATCTATAGCTGTGAGCCATATCTAATGAGGAAAAAGAATTCCCTAGAGGGTAGGCAAATAAGTTATGGAATTGCGGATATGGCTATGGATCTGCAGTACCTGGTAGTGGTAGTGGCAGAATACTCAGGAAATATGCCCGACGAGTTTGGTGTAGCACTGCCCGCATAGCGCAACATATTCAACGTTCGTCTGATTGTCGATAGAGACTTGATCTCCGTGCTGAACAAAATCCCCATCCACCTTGCGGGCGTTGAAGTTTGCTTTGCGTCGGCAGCCAGCGCCGCACATCGTCTTGAGCTCTTCGAGAGTGTGGGCCACTTCAAGGAGTCGAGCTGAGCCTGGGAATACTGACGTAGAAAAGTCTGTTCGTAACCCATAGCACAGGACTGGAATATCGAGCTCAAGGGCAACGTCAAGGAGCTGATTGACGTGTTCGCGGGTGAGGAATTGGGCTTCGTCTACCAGCACTCCGCCGATGGTTGATCCCATTTCGGTGCCAATCCAATGGCGAATAGTGGCGCATAGATCGTCAGCGGGTTGGGCTAAGAAATCGGCTTCGCGTTCGATGCCAAGTCGGGTAGAGAGATTCGCGCCAGCTTTGGAATCCAGGGCTGGTTTGACGATAAACACGCGTTGCCCGGATTCTTCGAAATTGTGTGCCGCCATGAGAAGACCAGCCGTTTTTCCGGAGTTCATTGTTCCGTAGCGGAAGTAGAGCTTAGCCATGTGGATTCCTCTCTGCAGCGTGCGCTTTGGCGCTGGAATAGCGCAGTCTCGTGTGATGGGGAGATAGGACCCCGAGCAGAATTTTAGCTGAGGATCAAAGGCTGTGCTGTTCTTCGCTGATAGGCGGTAAGAATATTGCTCGGTGGCTTCTTTGTTGCGTTCTTTTCAGCAGGGGTTCGTATGTGCACATCTTCCTGCGCTGAGGCGTATGCAGATAAAGGTGGATAGGGGGGGCTGTGGATAGGGAATGCCCTCCTGCAAATACCTGTTTTACGGCTGAATAGCGGGCATGTGATCGCTTGAGGTGCGGCAGTAGGGCAGGTTTATATGCGAATAAAGAATAGTATGTAGATTCCCAGGTGTTATTGATAGTTTGAGTATTTTATGATCTGTGCTGGCGTTGATCAGGGAGGGGCTGGATAGATAGAAGACGTGGCTTCTTCGAGGCGTGCCCAGGGTATCCGATTTGCGCATGCGGTGAAAGGAAAACTAAGCGGCTCTCGGCGCAGCAAAGTATGGGTTCTGGTGGCAGGAAAAGGAATGATGATTGGAATGACAATCGGAATGGATCCTGGGTGAGTAGCGCCCGCCGTAAAATTTTGCAGAGTGAAGAGTAAAGCCCAGAATTCCTGCGGTGATACCGAAAGAGAAAGAATAATTTAGCAGGGAACGCGGTAGATTTGAGAGGTTGAACAGAACGGAGTGAAAAGATGGCTAAGCCGGTATTAGTAATGACGATCGGTGATCCGGTAGGAATTGGGCCAGAGATTTCGGTGCTGACCTTACGAGAATGTGCCGCTGATCCGCGAGGTACCGGTGTAATCGTCGGCGATACGGGAGCGATTGTTCGGGCAATGGACGTGCTGGGATTGAAAGCGCCTCTTAATGTTGTCACCGATTTTGCGAACGTGGTTGATGACCCAAATACATTAAATATCTTTGATATTGGGGTGTTGGGCGATGATATACCAGCATGGGGGAATGTAGACGCTCGTGCTGGTCATGCTGCGGTGAGAGCCATTGAGATTGCTACGTCGGCGGCGATGGAACAAAAAGTTGCGGGTATTGTTACCGGCCCAATCAATAAAGAAGCAATCTGGGCGTCCGGTTCACAATTTCTTGGACACACAGAAATGCTGGGTGCGCTCACAGGGGTCACTAAGCAAGATACGATGTTCGTCTGCCGGAATCGGGAAAATCCGCACCATTCACTGCGTATTTTCTTTGCCACGCGGCATTTATCGCTACGAAATGCGCTGGATGCTATCACCGTCGATTCGCAAGTGGGCTCAATTATGCGGGCGTATCGAGCCTTACAGGTGTTTGGGGTGCGCAACCCGCGGTTAGCCGTTGCTGCCATTAATCCGCACGGCGGTGAAGGCGGGCATTTTGGTGACGAAGAGATCCAGGTGCTGACTCCAGCTATTGAGCGGGTGCGGAGGGAATATGGCATTGAAATTGCTGGTCCAATTCCCTCGGATTCGGTATTTCACCAGGGATTACAAGGGCGATATGACGGGGTGCTCTCGCAGTATCACGATCAAGGGCATATCGCGTCCAAGACGTATGATTTTGATGGCACCATTTCGGTGACGGTGGGTTTGCCAATCTTGCGCACCTCCGTCGATCATGGGACTGCATTTGATATTGCGGGTAAAGCGGTGGCGAGCCATGCGACGATGTGTTCGGCGTATCTGGCAGCGTTGGAATATGCCCCATTTGCACAGCGGATTCGGGATGAATATATGCCTCAGTAGGAAGATATAGTGACGGGAAAATATGGTGACGGTGAGGATTAGGTGAGGCGTGGGTGGTCAGAAAATCCACATCTCAATGTTGAGCAGTACCATACGTGGCGCGTTTGTGATTCGCGCTCTGCGCATATCGGTCACGAATGTGAAATTTCCGTGGCGCGTCAGCGGTTGTGGTAAGTGATGTTATGAACTGACGGTATGCGGGCGTAAGAGAAGAAGGCGCTTAGTTTACCTAAGACGGGCAAGGGTGGTGCTTTGTCTTGCATGGGTGGCGTATTTGTGAAAATGGCTGCTCAGGCGGAGAGATGATCGGTAAGTTGTCGCATGGATTGTTGCCCTCTGGTCAATGGTTAGCAGTGCCACATCGTCGTCATTCCTGGTGCGGCTTAGGCTGACGAGGCTTGTTCTGCGTCATTGCCGTATCTCACTAAGTAGAGATAGGAGCCGTTGCCGTCTGGTTCTTTATCGGGTAGATAACTGCGTATATGTGCTATGTGGGCTGTGCTAGATAGCGTGAGGCGAGATAATAACCACGGTGATCGTCGCGTCGGTGGAAACAATGAAATTAGGTAAGAAATGAGTGCTGTGGCGAGTGCGAATGCGCAGATGACTATTTTTGGGATCATTACCGCGGTAGGCGTTATCGCTGGCAGGATCGGCATCCTTGATCGGCAAACCATCACTCGACTGATTCATCTCATTGTGCATATCACTATGCCGGCAATGATTATTGCTGCTGTGGCGCATGTTGACCCGCAATTAGGGCGTCAACGCATCCCGACTGCCGGTTGTTTGGCAGTATTAGCGTTCGTTATCATGCTCGTTTTTGGCTATATCTTTGTCTGCTGTGCTCGCGTGCGGCCGTCCCATCGGGCGATATACGTCTTTATGAGCCTGTGTACGAATGTCAGTTTTATTGGTATTCCAGTATCTCGGGCACTGTATGGGTTTGATGGGGTTGTTTTGGCCTCTGTATTCGTCATGGTGCTGTCATTTTTCATGTATTCTCTCGGCTTCGCCTTACTTGCGCGGGCGGGTATGGATGTTACGCCACGGGGTAGTAGGGCTTCTCGGCTGTTTCGATCTTTGCGCCGCGCAGTAAATATGCCAGTTTTAGCGTCACTTGCTGCTATTGGTATGTTGTACTGTCAAATATCTTTGCCGCCTATTATCAATGATGCGTGTGACATGTTAGGGACGCCGACTGCTCCGATTGCGATGATGTGTGTTGGAGCGATGATGTCGCGCTTGTCGTTGCGTGAACTGTTAGGGGAGCTGCGGCTTTATCCTTTCATCGTATTGAGATTCTTTGTGCTGCCATTAGCATGTGTCATTCTGTTGAAGCTATATGGATTAGATGTGGCGGTTATTCATATCTTTGCGATGATGTGCATTATGCCCGTGGGGTCAATGGCTGGTCCTTTTGTTGATCGTTTTGGGTTGGATGGAAAGTTGGCGGCAAAAGGAACAATTGTTTCAACAATTTTTGCATTTGCGGGTATTCCGATGACGATTCTTGCCATGCAATATCTCCTGTGAGATTAGCGGGATGTATAGAGAAGGATAATGCGCTGGTGGTGTGCAGCGTTTTGCTATCGGTATAGGAAACGACGAGGTAGCCGCTGGGTGTAACGCAGAAATATTGGGAAAATGCTGATTGATCTGGGATTATGCAAGTGCGGTGTGCTGAAATATGGGGTCTTGGGTGGGTGTTGAGGAGGGGGATACGGAAAGCCGGAGAGCTTGTAGTTAATACGAGATTGAGAGTTCGGTTATAGCTGGGAACTTTCCACAAACGCGAAGCTGTTTTCTGCAGTAATTATTCCTTAATGACGGTGTGGTCATACTAGAAATATGTCTACAACACATTCTCTTCCTGGTTTTACGCGATACCCTTGCGCCCTACCTTCTCTAAGATGGTTAGTGCGTCACCTACAACGCTTTTCGTGGCGAGAGGCAATGATCTCGCCCACCGATGGCGAAATCGTTAATGGCATGCCATACGGCGTTATGTCAGAACTTGAACCCGAATACGTTGTGCTACGAGTTGCGGGATCGCTACGGGATGTTCCGCGAGCTGGACCATCGTAAGACCAAGCGTGGGGGTATGGGAGATAACTGTGCCTTGCGCATGCAGGCCAATATTGTTCTCAGCTAAAAACACTAAAATTTCGGCGTTGTCATCCACTTGGCAGATGCGAATTCTTTGGCCGGGAGTCGTCTCGGTGAGCAGTAATAAATGTAATTCAGGGATAGAACCGTCAGCTTGGGGGATCGGATCACCGTGCGGATCATAATGCGGGTGTTCGAGAATTTTATCGATTGCCTCAATAAATTGATCGGAGACGCTATGCTCTAATGCTTCTGCTTCTGCGTGGAGATCTTCCCAGGAATATCCCAACGTCACGTGTAAGAACGTTTCAATGAGGCGATGTTTACGCACAATACGTACCGCCTGGCGGCGTCCTGCTTCAGTGAGGAAAATTGGACCATAGCGGCGATGCGTCACGTAACCTGCGTTAGCAAGTTTTTTGATCGCTTCAGTGACGGTTGAGGGGCTCAAGCCCATCCGTCTGGCCAACTCGGTTGGGACGGCATCCTTTCCGTCCCACTCCGAGATGAGCCAGATGGACTTGAGATAATCCTCTGCTGGTTGTGAGAGGTTCTCCATCGTAATGCGATTAGGAAAGAGCAGCAGCTACTGCGAGCTTGAGAGCGCGCTGGAAGTTTGTCTCGCGATCTTCGGGGCTCATATCCTCTGACGGAACAGTGATGTGATCCGACACAGTTAGCACTGCCAGGGCTTCCTTTCCGTGGCGGGCAGCGAGGCCATAAAGAGCGCCAGCTTCCATCTCTGCACCTGCAGTTCCGACGCGAGCAGCAGCTTCGTTGACTTCCTGTGGAACGTCATAGAAACGATCGCGAGAGATAACCGGAGCGACGACTACGCGATCATCGCCATCGGCAGCAGCGAAAGCTGCCTGTACTAAATTATGCGAGGCAACTGCGGAGAAGTGAGTCTCAGGAATGAGGTAGGTATTGATGACGCCCTCATAGTGCGCACCATTGGCAATGATGACATCACCGATAGCAACTCGCGGTGATAAGCCACCACACGTCCCCACTCGGATAATGCGCTCGACACCAAAATGCATGAACAGCTCGCTGACGTAAATCGAGAGCGAGGGCTGCCCCATTCCAGAAGCCATGATAGATAGCGGTTTTCCGTCAACGGTTCCGGTATATGCTTTGATGCCACGCACATCTGAAACAACTTTCGCATCTGGCATAAGTAACTGGGCCATACGCTCAGCGCGCTTAGGATCGCCAGGCATGATTACGGCCGGTGCGAACGCGCCATTTTCAGCGTTAATGTGCGGGGTTGCCATGAAAACTCCTTTGTCATCGTTCAGTGTTACTTAGCTATTATTGTCTAAAACTACCGTCAGTAGATAGCTCTGTAAGAAAAAATATCGATGTTCCTATGTCGGGCAGGAAATACGGATCATATTTGACGTGGTATGACGGAGAAAACAGCGATCCACACCTGATAACTCATGAGATAGCGCATCGCGACCCGTATGGTTACGTCGATATGAGAAATAGCCTGTGGAAATAGGCTGATGACACGCAAGAATCTGAAGCAAACTAGGCACAGGCGGTGGAATGAGGGATAATAACAGGGTTACATGTGTCAATGCATTTAGGAAAGGTTTGCTTTCATGTATCAGCCTGAAAATAACGAACAGCCGATGCCTCAGGGCGGGCAGCAGCCCACTGCGCAGCCTGGTGCTTACCAGCAGCCGTATCCGCCGCAGCCCGGTTATGGGTATCCGCAACAGCAACCGGCCGCTCCTTCGGCTTTTGGCGCCTTGTTCTCTGTGGATTTCAAGCGCACCTTCACCCCAGTATTAGCTAAGCTCGTTCAGATCTTTGCCATTATCGTCGGCATCGGTTTTTGCGTCACCTCGGTATGGGGATTCATCGTCCTGGCTTCGGGTACGGAATACTCCTCCCCGTCGGCAATGGTTATCATCGGTAGCTTGTTCGATACAGTTGTCAAGATCTCGATGGGTCTGTTGATTATGGGCGCTTCGCGGGTCATGCTGGAATACTTCGTTGGTCAATCCCAGAAAGAAGATAAGTAAGTTACCGGATGTCTGAGAAGACTTCTTGACTCTAACAGGTGGGGTGTCGCCTAAGGTGGCACCCCACCACTGTCAAGGCACTGTGTCGGATGCTGCAAGGAACGGAATACCGCCTCAATCAATCGGCAATGTGCCATGTTATATAAACGGTAGATTGTTTTGATGTGCGTTGTTGGGCATAACCCTGGCGTATCACGGAGATAACGTCAGTACGTATTACGGTGCGGCAGAGTATCCATTCTCACCTAGAGGTATCTATCGTTAGAAGCGCCGCGTGCTCAGAAAAGCTCTTCGCAGCCGCTCAGTTTGTATATTTATGATGGAAAAGATGATGACATATCGTTTGATTGCCTTTGATCTTGATGACACCCTGGCACCATCAAAATCACCCTTACCGTCTCGGATGGCAGCAGCATTAACGCAGTTGTTAGCACTCCACGATGTATGCGTGATTTCCGGAGGAAATTTTGAACAGTTCACGACCCAGTTACTTGCTGGATTAACTGATCCTGGCGTTCATTTAGAGCGGCTACATCTCATGCCGACCTGTGGCACGCGATATATGCGTTATCGTGATGGCAGATGGAACGCGGAATATGTGCATGACCTTAGCGAAGCGCAGCGCAGGCACGCGATAACATGCCTAGAAGAAGAAGCGAAACGTTTAGGCCTGTGGGAAAGCCACCCGTATGGTGAGATTATTGAAGACCGTGGCTCCCAAATTACTTTTTCAGCCCTCGGCCAGCAGGCACCGCTAACTGCAAAGAAAGCCTGGGATCCTAACGGGGAAAAGAAAGAACAGCTACGAGCTGCCGTGGCACAGTTGATCCCTGATCTAGAGGTGCGTTCGGGCGGGTCAACGTCAGTGGATATCACTCTTAAAGGCGTTGATAAAGCATACGGAATAGAGAAGCTCGCACACGCCACAGGCATCCGTATCTCACAGATGCTCTTTATTGGGGATCGTTTAGATGAAGGCGGAAATGATTATCCGGTCACTCGACTAGGAATTGACACTCATGCAGTGAGAGACTGGGAAGATACTGCAAATTTCATCGAAATGTATGTTCGGGAACACCAGTGATCGTTCCATCGGAAGATAGCGCCTGAGCGCCAGTTGCGATGGGGTGAAGGAGCAAGAGCTTATGGCGAGCAACGAAACCGAGAAGGCAGGCAGAAACGCGTTCGTCGAACACGGATTTCGTTTGAGGCTCGTCGTCACTACAGAGATCTGAGATGGAATCGTGCGGGGAGAATCATTTCTTCCTGACGGTCAATGCTGAGGAGGGTATAACATGAAGCGTTCGGCACACCGCCCGCACCATGACGTAGATAGGGCTGACGAGACCCCCGATCATGACTATGAGGCGGCGAATATGTCAGATCCTATTAGTGAAGATGACGGCGACCTCCCAAGCGAGGAAGAACTAGCCCGCATGGATCGTAAAATATCGCGATATGAAGCGCGAGCCAATGAGCATGAACGTGCAGGTGGAGCTGGAAAAGAGACCGCAGGAGTACTGTTAGGTAGCGGGGTAATAGGAGTACTTGCGTCCTCGGGGCTTATCTTATCCGAGCGGCATCATCTCGCCTACCCTGATTCGCACCTGGTATGCGATATTAACCCATTAATTGGCTGTTCAAAATGGATGGGGCGTTGGCAAAGCGAGGTATTCTTTGGAATTCCTAATGCGCTATTGGGGGCGCTCTTCTTTGCGGCGATAGCTACTTTGGGATGTGTGCTCTTGACTGGCAGCCGGCTATCACGATATCTCTGGGTAGCGGCGCTCGCGGGTGCAAGCTGTGGAATTATCTGGGTATTGTGGTTTGCGTATCAGTCTTACCTGGTAGAAGGGTCGCTATGCCCGTACTGCGTCGTTGTATGGTGTGTGACGATCCCGTTGTTTGTTCACCTTCTTGCTCGAACGCTCCAAGCCGGTCATATAGGGCGCGGGGCGATGAGTGCAGGATCAGTTTTGGTGCGTAACCGTTGGCTGATTATTGGTCTGATCTATGCGTTGCTCATTATTTTTACGGTCGTATGGTTTTGGGATTCATGGGCACTAGTGTTGTGAGAAACTGTGCCTGGCGGCATGAGCCGTTCGTTTTATCTGTAAAGAACATATAAAAAACCACCTGCTATAGAAACAAAGGTCAATAGCAGGTGGTGTTTTTAGTGCGTAGCAGTGATGTTTTCGAATAACAAAGTAGATAGACGTGATAGGCGGTTGAGTTATGTGATCATTGCCTGCGAACGCTCTACGCGGCTATGCGATGTCGGTAACGGTCTGCGTACCGGCAGGGCAGGAGCAGGTCTAGCTCATCTCTGGCAATCTGTGTAGCTCGGGGATGTGGTCACTATGACCCAAATCGCTAAGAGCGGCGCGCAATTTCTCCATCGCTGCGTCGATCTCGGCTCCGCTAGCTTGCGGAATATCGTGGAAGTTGGCGGCCTCTTCGCTATCTGCAGGAACGACGTGAATATGGGTGTGGGGTACTTCAAAGCCCAAAATTGCAAGAATTGATCGAGGAACACCGAAAGCCTGCTCCTGTGCATGCCCGATAATCTGTGCAACTTTCATTACATGAGCGAAAGTGTCAGGGTGGACATCCGTAAATTTGGCGACCTCTGCTCGTGGGATAACCATTACGTGCCCAGGACGTGACGGGCAAATTGTTGCCATTGCGACGCATACCTCGTCAGCCCACACAAAAGTTCCGGGGATCTGCCCGGCGATAATCTGAGAAAAAATACTAGCCATATCTCCAGCATAGGCGTTCTCTCTCACAGTGTGCGCACCTGAGATTGTTCGGTTTTGTCAGCTAGGATGGCAGGGAGAAAGTGTGGAAGGAGAATCATGACCACTCATGTGCCGGAAAGTTTTCCCTATCGCTACGATGCTGCACTCGCCAATAAAATCGAATCAAAATGGCAAGATGCATGGGATGAGCGCGAGACGTTCCGCGCGCCGAATCCGGTTGGAAAATTTGCTCCGTCATCTGGCGAAGAGCTTCCGCGTGAGTCCTTCTACGTCGCGGATATGTTCCCCTATCCATCAGGAAAAGGGCTGCACGTTGGGCATCCATTAGGGTATATCGCAACCGATACCGTGGCTCGTTTCCAGCGGATGCGCGGGAAAAACGTACTGTACACCATGGGCTATGACGCCTTCGGTCTTCCGGCTGAACAATATGCCATCGAAACAGGTACGCATCCGCGAGTGACCACGGAAAAGAACATTGCGAATATGCGTCGGCAATTGCGCCGTCTGGGGATGTCGCACGAGCGTCGGCGTTCATTGGCAACCACCGATGATGAATTTGTGCGGTGGACGCAGTGGATTTTCCTACAAATCTTCAATGCCTGGTATGACGAAACTGCTCCCGGGCGCATTGCCGGAACGACGGGGCGGGCGCGCCACATCTCTGAGCTTATTGCCGGATACGAAGATGGGACGATTCCAACCCCGGATGGGCGTGCGTGGGCGGAGCTGAGTGCGGCTGAACAAGATGAAGCCGTTAATGCGCGTCGCCTAGCCTATGTTGACTATGCGCCGGTGAATTGGTGCCCGGGGCTCGGTACTGTTTTGGCAAATGAGGAAGTGACGTCGGAAGGTAAATCTGAACGAGGGAACTTCCCGGTATTTTCCCGTAAATTGCGCCAATGGATGATGCGTATTACCGCTTATGGTGAGCGCCTCGCACGCGATCTCGATGCGGTTGATTGGCCGGAGAAAGTCCGTCTTATGCAACGGCATTGGATTGGCCGTTCGGTAGGTGCGAAAGTTGATTTCCGAGCACAAACCGAGTGCGGGGAACACCTGTTAACGGTCTTTACCACACGTCCAGATACCCTATTTGGGGCGACGTTTATGGTTGTTTCGCCTGAGCATCCCATGCTGGACGAAACGGCGATTCCGGCGCAATGGCCGAGCGGAACTAAGGATAGTTGGACGGGAGGCGCACAGACGCCAGTTCAGGCAGTGCGAGAGTACCAAGCGGCGGCAGCGCTGAAGTCAGAAATGGACCGTGCGGATACTGAGCGAGTAAAGACGGGCGTTTTCACGGGCATTTATGCTGTGAATCCGGTCAACGATAAGCGAATTCCGGTGTTCACTGCTGATTACGTCATGATGGGATACGGAACTGGCGCAATTATGGCTGTTCCGGCGCACGATCAGCGAGATTTCGATTTCGCCCAGGCATACGATCTTGATATTGTCCCGACGATGAAACCGGCCGATGGTTTTGATTGGTCATCAGCATGGGTTGAGGATGGCGAGGTTATTGATTCCGCAAATGACGAGATCTCGCTCAATGGTCTTTTCAAAGGTGAAGCTAAATCGCGGATGACTCAGTGGCTCTCTGAGCGTGGTTTTGGGCGTGAGGCAGTGTCGTACCGTTTGCGCGATTGGCTTTTTGCTCGGCAACGCTATTGGGGTGAGCCGTTCCCGATTGTTTATGACGACGAGGGGCGTGCTCGTGGTTTGCCGGAGACGATGTTACCTGTCGAGCTACCGGATACCCCGGATTATTTGCCGCGATCCTTTGATCCGCACGACGCTAACTCTAATCCAGAACCGCCGTTGGGTCGTCTGCAAGACTGGGTGAACCTGGAGTTGGATTTGGGCGACGGTCTGCGTCCATATACGCGTGAAATGAATACGATGCCGAATTGGGCTGGATCGTGTTGGTACGAGCTGCGTTATCTTGATCCAGATAACGATGAAGCCTTCGTTGACCCGCAGGTGGAAGAGTATTGGATGGGGCCGTGCGAGAGTAAGAAACTCGGTGGCGTGGATCTGTACGTCGGCGGGGTGGAACATGCGGTTTTGCATCTGCTTTACGCTCGATTCTGGCACAAAGTCCTGTTCGATTTGGGCTATCTATCGTCCAGCGAACCATTCCACAAGCTGTATAACCAGGGGTACGTCCAGGCATACGCCTACACCGATTCGCGCGGGCAGTATGTACCGGCTGATGAGGTAGTGGAAGTCCCGGCTGCTGATGGCTCACATCGGGTGACGTATGAGTGGAACGGGCAGGTGGTGAACCGTGAGTACGGCAAGATTGGGAAATCGCTGAAGAATATCATCAGCCCTGATGATGTTGCTGACGAGTACGGCGCAGATACGTTCCGAGTCTACGAAATGTCGATGGGACCACTCGATGTAGACCGTCCGTGGGAAGTTCGGGCTATTGTTGGGTCCTATCGGTTCTTGCAGCGGTTATGGCGTAACATCATTGATGAGCAGACGGGCGAGCTGGTCGTTGTTGATGAGGCCGTTGATCCAGAAACAGAGAAATTGGTTGCCCGGACGATCGCTGGCGTGACAGAAGACTACGACAATCTGCGTATTAATACGGCGATTGCGAAGATGATTGTATTGAACAACCATCTGACGACCCGCCCGGTCACGCGAGAGGTCGCAGAGATTTTAGTTAAGATGGTCAACCCTGTCGCTCCACATATTGCTGAAGAGCTGTGGACTCGGTTGGGGCATACGGAATCTATTGCATACGAACCATTCCCCGTCGTAACTGATGAATCCCTTCTCGTAGATGATACGGTTACGTGCGTTGTGCAGGTCCAAGGAAAAGTACGTGATCGTTTGGACGTTCCAGCGAATATTTCGGCTGAGGAGCTGGAGAAACGTGCCTTAGCTTCAGAGCGTATCACCAAGTTTTTGTCGGGTGAGCCGCGGAAGGTTATTGTTCGCGAGCCGAACTTGGTTAATATCGTTCCCTAGCACGTGAGCGACCGCATGCACGACGGGCACCGCAATGAGCTAATGTGGGTGCCCGTCGTACATATATTCGGCGATTCTCCCCAGTGTTAAGCGGTTAAGCGTGGGAGCGTTTTCCGTCATTACTACTGAATGTGTGCCTGCGGGCGGGAGCCGAATCGAAAAGAAATACGTAGCCGAGGCACATCTGCGTGTGCGCTTTGCCGAGCAGATAAATGAACGCAATATACCTCAGTGTTGCACAGATGGATGATCTCAGCGCGGATGATTGAGCGCGATGTAGATGGTAGCTTGCACAGTGTATTCCTCGGGTAATACACGCACATATCACGCTTCTGATTATCTGTATCACAGCAATCCGTCCGGATGATGGACGGATGTTTTATTTTGCCGGCGTCGGGTTAATACTTCATGGAGAACTAAATGAGGAGAGGCAGCATGGTAAAAACTGAGATCACGGCTACGAGTGCATTGGGGCTTCCGGCATGGCAACTGACGTCGCCGACTGGAGCGCAGGCATTGATCTCGGAGCGCGGTGCAGCTCTTCTTTCCTGGCAGCCGACGCCAGAAGCGGAGTTGATTCGCGGATATGCGACAGCGGAAGAACTTTTTGCCGGTGTTGGCGCTCGCGGTATTGTGATGGCGCCGTGGGCTGGGGCGATGACGTGGGCGTCATATCGTTTTGATGGGCAGAGCTATAGTGTTCCCGTTGAGGCATGTACGAATGGGTTGGCGTATGCTCATGATTTTCATGCCACGGCAACGGATTCGACGTTAAGTTTGACAACGAGTATTGAACCGACGGATGCGTATCCGTGGTCGTGTGAGATCTCTGCGCATTATTCCTTGGATTCTGGGTCAGATGGTGAAGAGCATTTATCGTTGACCGTGTGGGCGCGCAATACCTCGGATCGACCTGCGCCAATAACCTTGGGGTGGCATCCATATATCAATCTGCCGGCACGTGCGAGCATCTCTAATTTGGCGGTGCGGGTTCCGGCGCGTACCAAGATCTTGACCGATCATTTTGGGGTGCCGCTGCCGGGGGAGTCAGCTCAGTCTGGCGTTAGCAAT
This sequence comes from Trueperella sp. LYQ143, assembly GCF_046599595.1. Taxonomy (NCBI): domain Bacteria; kingdom Bacillati; phylum Actinomycetota; class Actinomycetes; order Actinomycetales; family Actinomycetaceae; genus Trueperella; species Trueperella sp. LYQ143. Next base: position 28,239 of record NZ_JBKIWR010000013.1, read on the forward strand.
CCTGTGGAAATTGATTATATTGGTGCGCGACGTTTGGATGATTTCTACCGTGATCTCGTCCCGGATAGCTATGGGGTGGTGACAACGCGAGTGAGTGATCCGGCATCGTCGGCTTCAATTGAACTGACGCAAGAGCCCGGCGAAGCGCCGGTTGTTCACGTTTATTCCGGTGATAATCTCGAACGCGAACCGCGTAGCGCATTGGCTTTAGCCCCGATGTCGCATGTGCCCGACGCGTTCAATCGGCCAGATTCGGCTGGTGATGTCTGTGTTGCTCCTGGGCAACTTCGTCAGATGACAGCGACGTTGACCTATCGCGTCAATAGTTAAGTCAGGAGAAAAGGCCTAATGGCGGGGGATTGGGTAGGGCAATCTCCCGCTTATTGTTGTGACGTATAAAGCGGAAGTAGGCAGGTAGCTTCGGCAGGAAGTAGGCATAGCACAACATAGCGATGTTAAGACAGTATGACTGACGGGGGCGAAAAAGGAGATACGCGCTATCCTGCTAAGAAGCAAAATAGCGTGGCGCTACACCGCATATCTGCCGGTACGATGACGCGCGCTCACTATCAATCGGTAATTAATTGAGGGGTTACTGCTCGCAATTATTCGATGAATCGGGCAGTTGCTCGATTCATCGAATGTGTCAGCGTGGTATGCCTGTCCATAGGTGCTATGAGCGTGCTAGCGACGCCGTATGCCAAAGATAGATCGAGTAATTTCGCGGCTGATCGTGCGCCCCGCGGTAGCTAGGATAGAATCCATGAGGCGTTCCTTGCGTCGGCTAGCCCGTTCTTCCTCGCGTTCAGCTTGACGTTCGAGGCGTTCTTGTTCTTTTTGGGCTACCCGTCGGGCTTGCTCTATTTCTTTCTCTGCTGCTTTCTGTTCAGCTTTTTCTTTTGCTTCTTGCTCTTTGGCTACCCGCTGTGCCTCTTCGGCAGCGGCTTTGGCTTCCTGCTCGGCGGCAATGCGTGCCTCGAGTAATTCAGCGGCTGATTCTGGGTCAACAGCCTCGCAGTATTTCGGGTAGATCTGGGAGGACTGTATGGATTCAGCTACTTTTTGTGCGGAAGCTGGGCCCATGACGGCTGCCGGTGCCCAGATTCGCGTTGGAGCTACCGGCGATGGGCGCCCTTTGGGATCGGTAACAGTGACGACTGCTTCGCCGGTACCAAGTGCTGGAATAATCTCTGCCAGAGGTAGCTCGGTGGTGGGGAAAGTAGCAATAGTTGCCTTGAGTTTCTTGGCGTCATTTGGTGTATGTGCGCGCAAAGCATGCTGGATGCGTGATCCTAGTTGTGCCAGCACATCGTCGGGAATGTCTTTAGGGGTCTGCGTGATAAACACGATGCCTACCCCTTTTGACCGGATCAACCGCACTGTTTGAATAACCTGGGTGAGGAATTCTGGTGAGGCGTCGGCAAAGAGGAGATGTGCCTCATCAAAGAAAAAGACGAGTTTGGGTTTATCTAGATCGCCAACTTCAGGTAGCTCATGGAAAAGATCTGCCAGTAGCCACATGATAAAAGTGGAGAATAGTGCTGGGCGTGCTTGAACGTCTGGTAATTCCAGAGCGGAGATCACGCCGCGAGAATCGCGAGTTTGGAGAAACTCGCTGACGTTAAAGGCTGTTTCTCCGAAGAATTCTGCTCCACCTTGAGACTGTAATTCGGCAACCTTGCGCAGAATAACACCTGCGGTAGCCGGTGCAACGCCGCCAATTTCAGCGAGTTCGTCTTTGCCTTCATCGGAGAGGTATTGGATAACTGCTCGCAGATCAGTGAGATCAATCAAGGCTAGTTTATTAGTGTCGGCCCAGTTGAATATTAGAGAGAGCGCTGATTCTTGAGTGCTGTTAAGACCGAGGACTTTTGCGAGCAGGATGGGGCCGAAATCGGTGACGGTAGTGCGAATGGGGGTGCCATTACCGACACCGCCTAGGGCGTATAGCTCGGTGGGGAATGCGGAACTCTGCCACTGTTGCCCCTGTTCTGTGGTGCGGGCTAGTAGCTTTTCAGAAGAAGCCCCGGGCTCCATAAGGCCGGAAAGATCGCCTTTAATATCTGTGACGAAGCAGGGAACTCCGTGGTCAGATAGCCCTTCAGCGAGTAACTGTAAGGTGCGAGTTTTTCCCGTGCCGGTAGCTCCGGTGACGAGGGCATGACGATTCAGCATGCCCAATGACAGCTTAATGGGAACCTCGGGATACACTCCCGAATCATCCATATACGAGCCAACGGTGATTGTTGGATCAGGCAGATTGTAGGCTTCGCGAATACTGAGAGCTAGTGGCGGTAATTCACAAGGAGAGGCATGGGAAGAGTATGCTTCGGAGTGTGCTTCGGATTGCTTGGCACTGGCTTGCTCTGGAGAAGCTGAGGGGGCAGGTGAAGTGGCAGTGCTATTTGTTGCCGTATCAGAGGTACTGCTCGCGGATGGTGCAGAGTGGGATTCTTGATCCGGTACAGCATCTGCTGAAGCGCGAGTAGTTGAGGCCTCAGAAGCTGGCTGTGTTGTGCGGGTAGCCTCCGAATCATGTGTGCCTTCTTGGGCTGCAAGGGCGGCCTCTAATTCGGCCTGTGCAGCGGCCGCGCGTGCTTCTGCTGCGGCTGCTTGAGCTCGAAGTGCTTCTGCCTTTAACCGTGCAATCTCATTATCCATGGGGACATCTTACGCCGCGCCGTGGGCAGTGAGGTTGATATTTCCCCAAGATAAACATGGAGCGGGACAGTGGATAGGTTCTGACGAAAAAGCTTTCCACAACCGTGTTCTTGTCGGGATTTTCCACTAGTTTTCCTGCTCTGATACGCAGCGAATAGCAAGCACTTAATAATGCCGGTATGAATACGGAATCGCATGTTAACCCGCCACCGCGCCGCTTGCCGAGTCGGCGTTCGCCACGCACGCGTCCCCACTCATCTGATCCGAGTCGTTCATTTATTCAGTCTGCATTACGTATGGGGGCGGGGGAAGATATTTCAGCGCTGACGGTAAGCGGAAGAAAGAATCGCTATCGTATCAACCCTAGTGCCCAGCGGGTTGTTATCGTCTTTGTCCTCGTATTAGTTGTTTTTGCAGGTATTGGTGTCTACCTACAACACTCGCGCATGATAGCTACTCAGCCGCAGTGTCGCTCTATTGCCGACGTATCTGATCCGGCGTCAGGAGAAAAAGAAACGAAAAATCGCGAGGGGACAGCGCACGGTTCGCAATCTACGCCAGATACGACGGGTGCGCGAATTGGGCGGTTGTCACATAGCGAAATAGGAACTCAAAACTTTGATGAAACGACGGCAGGTGCAACAAAAGAGAAGGTTATCGTGCACGTCTCGGGGCAAGTCAATGCGCCCGGTATCGTTGAGCTGGATACCTCGCGTCGGGTTAACGATGCGATTGCGGCTGCGGGCGGAGCCAATAGTGCGGCAGATTTATCGGCGATTAACCTAGCTGATTTTCTTGTGGATGGTGCCCATATCCATGTTCCAGCAGTGGGGGAAGCGCCTGTGGCAGCACCAAATAATGCTTCTGGTAATTCCGGCGGAGCTACGGCACAGCCAGGTGCGGCAAAGCATCCAATTGACCTCAATCACGCTAGTGCAACTGATCTGCAACAAATCAGCGGAATCGGCCCAGTGACTGCACAAGCTATTGTGGCGTGGCGTCAAGCCCACGGTCGCTTTACTTCAGTGGACCAGCTAGTGGAAATCGACGGTATTGGAGAACGGACGCTTAACCGCATCCGCGATAGCGTGACAGTCCGATAAATTGCAGGCACGTTTTCGATGCATGACTACCGTTTGACGTTACCAGCTGGCGTGTTATGGCTTATGGTCATAGTTGACCCGTCTAGTTATTTCCCTTATGTGCTGCTCGCAGTGGGCATACTAATTGTTGCCACGCTCCGGCATTGCGGTCTTGCCATTGTGCTGGGTTCGGTTATCCTGGCGGGTTGTATTTCGGGAAGCCTACACCGTTATGCCCATGATTCTGATCCGCTTATCCGAGCTATACCGTCCGATTCGATAATGGTTGTGGCTGATGTGCAGAGCTATCCGGAATATCGCGGTGAACAGGGATCGGCTATCGCTCAGGTGAGGAGTTTTCGGCGCGGTGATTACGAACAAGGATCTACTCAACGTATTCGTATTAGCTGGTTTAACCAGAAAGTACAGCGAGGAGATCGTATCCGTGCGCACGGCCGATTGATCTCGGCACAGAGCTCTGACTACGTTGCGGCGCGGTTGATCGCTCAAGACATTGACGTGCAATCGGGAGCAGCGCTTCCGGCAAGGATTCGTTCGGCCCTTGGCGATCTCATCGCTTCTGGACCGCAACATCTACAGCTTGTTCCTGGGATTGTATTAGGCGACGATTCGCAGATACCAGCCGAACTTGTTACAGCTATGCGCCAAGAAGGACTGTCTCATATTACTGCGGTTTCTGGCGCTCATATCTCCATCTTGTTATCGGTAATTTTTCTGATTGTTGGCCGGCGAAGGTACCGATGTGCGGCCGTATTGAGTATTGCGACATTAGCTGGTTTAGTGTTTCTTGTTGGTCTTGAGCCGTCCGTTGTCCGAGCGGCAATCATGGGAGTGTTTGTCTGTATTGCGGTCGGGATGCGGCGCCCGAGCAGTGCCATGCCGCTTATCAATATTTGCATTATGACGGTGTGTTTGCTTGCTCCGCAATTGGCAAACCGGATCGGATTTCAACTATCGGTATGTGCCACGTTAGCTATTGTTTTGGCTGGTCCGCCGCTGTCGCGATGGTTGGCTCGTGGAATGCCACGAGCATTAGCGCAAATACTGGCAATTTCGTTGGTGGCCAGTTTAGCGACGGGCCCGATTGTCGTTCGGATTCAGCCGGAAAGTTCGGTGTGGTTATGTCTGGCCAACATTATTATTTCGCCAGTCATAGCGCCGATTACGATTTTCGGGATGGTGGCAGCTATATGCGCTCCTTGGGCTGTTCCGGTGGCGCAGCTATGTCTCCTCGTCTGCCGCTGTTGTACCGCGTGGATATATGAGGTGGTTATCCATCTGGCACATTTGCCTGGATCGCATCTCCCAACTCCGCTGGCATTAGCAATCAATGCTGGTCTTGTGGCGGGAATATGCGTCTTTATCTATTTTGATCGGGCATGGATATGTGCGGTTGGGGCTGTCGCAGGTCTGAGTGTCTTTGGCGTTATGGCTGTTTCCCGCCCCGATACTGCCACTGTTTTTGCTGATGATTGGCAGATTGTGCAATGCGATGTGGGGCAAGGATCGGCGATGCTGCTGCGGCATAAAGAGCAAATTGTTCTCGTTGATGTCGGTCCGGCAGACGGGCATATTGGAGATTGTGTGAATCAGGCTGGTGTCACCAAATTGGATCTCGTTATCTTGAGTCATTTCGATTCAGATCATGTTCGCGGTTTTGAGGAGTTGGCGCGTGAAACGCACATCGGCCAGGTCTGGTATTCGCCGAATATGTATCCGTATCGTAACTCCCAGTGGATCACCCACTTGCTCAGTTCATACGGTATTCCTGGGCGAGAAGTCGTTGTGGGAGAAGAGCTAGCAGATATTTCCGGAGAGAAATGGTTACGTATTGTCGGCCCATTAGTCATAACGGGCGATGCGCAGAGCACTAACGATGATTCGCTTGTTGTTTTGGCACATACAGCCGATCACTCTGTGCTGATTTTGGCTGATGCTCCCGCCCAGCGTCAGCGCCTTTTGCGCGGGCAGGTAGGAGAGGTGGATATTGTGGTTGCTGGGCATCATGGGGCGCGCGATCAAAGTCAGGAACTTGCTGATGAGCTGCGGGCGCAGATCACTATTTTTTCGGTAGGTGCAACCAACACTTATGGGCATCCGCATCCTGACGCGTTGCGAATCTGGCAGGCCCCAATTCAACAGCGCACCGATCAATGCTCAGACATCGTTATAACTGATACGGACGTTCTCTCACGGTGCCCGTAACATAAGGTGTGATCCTTCGTTGATAATTGGCATATCGGCAAACTGGCTTCCGAGCCGAGAGGTGGAATAATGGCAACTATGCCGTCGGGAATTGAACTAGCACCTATTCTTGTCATGACGTGTGCCGAGCCAGCCTTGGGGGATCGTCTGATTGACCAGCTTCGTCAAGAGCTGCGTCGTCGAGATCCGCATGTGGATATTGTGGATTTGGATTGTGCCAATTATATGCCTGGGCAACTTGCGGTGTTGCTTTCGCCCTCGCTGTTTGATGAGTCGCGTGCAGTAATTGCCCGCAATGTCGAGCGGTCGAATATTGCTTTTCGAGATGAGATTGTGGAGTATATGGCCCACCCTGATCCGGCTTCCGTACTGATTTTGCGGCATAACGGGGGGAATGGAGGAAAAAAGATCCTCGAAGCTGCGCGTCGGTACAAACTCCCTACACACAACATTGCAAAAGTGAGCTATCCAAATGAAAAAGCGCGGATAGTGCAAGATATTGTGCGATCTGCTCGGCGTAAGATAACGAGCGAAGCAGTTGCCGGATTGGTCGATGCCTGTGGTTCGGATCTGCGAGAGCTGATTGCGAGTACGACGCAGTTACTGGATGACATCCCCGGGATGATTACAGACGCCCATGTGTACACGTATTTTTCTGGACGAGTTGAGGCGAATGCTTTTCAAGTGGCGGATGCGGTGATCGCAAAGAATGCAGCCCGCGCAGTAGAACTAATGCGTCATGCCCTTGCCACGGGATGTAGCGCTGTCGCTATCAATGCCGCTATTGCAGCAAAACTGCGGGCTATGACTCAAGTGCTGGGGCAGCGCTCGGGAAGAATTCCAGCAAAAACAAAACTCAGTTCCTGGCAGGTAGACCGAGCAAAGCGGGATTTAGCTCGTTGGAAGGCGCCAGAGATTGAACGGGCTGTGGAGATCATGGCGCAAAGCGATGCGGATGTGAAAGGTGGCTCCCGAGATCCGAATTATGCTCTAGAGCGAGCAATCTTAGCAGTATGCTCTCCCCGCAGCCGGTAGGTGCTCTGTGCTCCTACCGGCTTTGGAAAACGGAATGAGAGAATGAGAACTGTTAGGTAGCAGGTATTAAAGCGGCACGTAGGAACGTTAGATAACGGGAATGGGGAGTAGCTGCCAATCGGAGCGGTAAGCTAGGGGCAATTTGGTCGAACGTATTATTCTAATTAGCTAGGCGTATTACCCGAATTAGCCAGGTCTATTCCCTGAAAGATGTGCTGACGGTAGGCGAGTAGTACGGGATCATATCGCTATGCAGGCAAGTGCCGGTTTAAACGTCGGCTTCATATCTGTTGTTCCTGAGTACGCGTTTGCGGTATGAGCAGTGTAAGAACCATAAACAATGCGCGCTTCGTAGTAAAAAGACAGCCCGCAATAATGAATAACGCACGGCGTGCGAGGTGCAATGTGACAGGCAGTAGCAAAGCGTAGTAGCAAGGCGTAGTAGCAAGGCGGATGCACGACAAAACGTGCCTGCAGGAAAACGCAATACGCAACGCAACACGACTCATAACCCGACTCGCAATCGGTGCAACTGGCGCTACTGTTTTTAATCTACTTCAGCAAAACCAAGATAATCGTAGAGTCGAGCAGCAGCTTTAGCTTGCCGAAGATCAACGCGCAGACCGATATTATCAAAGCCCTGCCGACCGGCACGACGAGCCGCCTTGCCGATTAACGCAGTAGCGATCCCTTGACCTCGATGTTCGGGATCAACCATGAGATCAATGATGAATGGTCCGTCATCAACGTCTTCCCACGGGGTATTCGTCGTAACCAAAATAGCTCCAACGAGTTTGCCAGAACGCCAGGCTCCGATAAAACCATCCTTCATAGGATCGCCGAAAGCGCCATCGAAACTCATCTGCATCTCTTCAACAGCTTCAATCAGGTTCTCAGCAATTTCTGGTGAATTGTAGGCCACCAGATAGAGCGAGGCGAGAGTGGGTATATCTTCGCGGGTCAGTGTGAGAATATCAACGTCATCTGGGCGGCGACGCAGGTCCTCAAGCGCGGAGAGTTGTGCATTCATCGTGAGCTGTGTCATGTCTCTACCTTACGTCCTTGCTAATCGTTGTGCTACGAAAATGGCACGTGTCGTATCGGAGTTATTGCCTATTGCCTCTATATGGGGATCTCTCGGTTCGTAGGGAAATAATTGTGTGATGTGATAGCGTGCACATATCCAGAAGATCGTTCACCTCGGCTATGCTTAAGACGGTACTGACCCGCATCGTCGCGGGCCATGATCTTCTGAATCAGGTGACATAACAGAGGAGTTAAGTTGCGCATAGGTGTACCGCGCGAGCCGTCGGATAAACAGGCTCTCGTAGCAGCGACCCCCGATACTGTCGGAAAACTCATTCAGCTTGGCTATGACGTCTTGGTCGAAGGCGGCGCTGGAGATCAGGCGAGTTTTCCCGACTCTCTGTACGAGAAGAGTGGGGCGCGTATCGTTAGCACGCAGGAAGCGTGGGGGAGTGACATTGTTATTTCTCTGGACACTCCACCGAATGACGTCTTGGACATGATGCAGCAGGGCGCCACACTGATCTCACGTATGGCACCGGGACGTCATCCCGAAACCATTGACGCATTACGAGATCGCGGTATTACTGGATTAGCGATGGATATGGTGCCGCGAATCTCGCGCGCGCAGTCTATGGACGTTCTATCCTCGCAGGCCAATGTTGCTGGCTATCGCGCTGTTATTGAGGCGGCCAACGCTTTTGGGCGATTGTTTAGCGGGCAAGTGACTGCGGCAGGGAAGTTCCCGCCAGCTCGGGTCTATGTTATTGGCGCGGGCGTGGCAGGCCTGGCAGCAATCGGAACAGCGAACTCAATGGGTGCTGTGGTGACGGCGACCGACGTCCGGGCAGAGACGGCCGAACAAGTTGAATCTATGGGAGCGCAGTTCATCCCGATACCTGTGGCAGCTCAGGAATCCTCTGACGGCTACGCCAAAGAGATGGGGCAAGAACAGGCTCGCGCGGCAGCGGCACTGTACGCCCAGCAGGCAGCGCAAGCCGATATTGTCATTACTACCGCTGCTATCCCCGGGCGGCGTTCTCCTATTTTGCTTGATGAACAGGCAGTGGCAGGGATGAAGCCAGGATCTGTTGTGGTGGATATGGGGGCTGCTAACGGAGGAAACGTCGTTGGTTCGCGTCCAGACGAAGTAGTGGTCACGGAAAACGGGGTAACGATTATCGGGTACACCGAGCTTGCCGGTCGGCTTCCCGCCCAGTCTTCCCAGCTCTACGGGCAGAATATTGTCAATTTCTTCAAACTAACCACGCCTGCGAAGGATGGCTTGCTCGTTCTCGATTTGGATGACGAGATTGTTCGTCAGATGATCGTGACTTTGAATGGCGAGGTCCTCTATCCGCCACCACCAGTTCGGGTATCAGCGGCGCCTGTGCCTGCTGCCGGTGCTGGGGCGCCCGATAGACTACGCACGATTCACGATAAGCCTGCAGATTCGGCCGTGGAGGCGGGGAATGCTCCGTCTGGCTCGATATTGCGGCACTGGTGGAAACTCGCAGCGGTTGCCTTGTTTGCGGCGCTCATTATGCTTGCACCGCCTGGAATGAGTACGCATTTCATTGTTTTTGCGCTCTCTGTTGTGGTGGGCTTCTATGTTATTACTGCAGTGACTCATTCTTTGCACACCCCGTTGATGTCGGTGACGAATGCTGTTTCGGGAATTATCGTCGTCGGGGCGTTAATCCAAGTAACGTCACATAATGTTGCGGTTCAAGTGCTGTCGTTTATCGCCCTAGCTGTTGCGTCGATCAATATCTTTGGCGGCTTTACGGTTACAGCCCGTATGCTCAAGATGTTCCAGAGGAGTTAAGACGTGTCTGATGTCGTGAATTATGTGTCCTCGATTGAGGTTCGATTCCAGTCTTTGGCGTATATCGCAGCAGCTTTGCTGTTCATTTTGGCGTTAGCAGGGTTATCTCGGCAAACGACGGCGGCGCGTGGGAATAAACTCGGCATGATCGGCATGGTCCTGGCCTTGTTGGCTACTGTGTGGGTTGTCGTCGCTTTCGCACAGGGGCAAAAGGTTGTGCCGGTGTGCCTGATCGTTTTTGCTTTGGCAATCGGGGCTGGTGTTGGGATCCCGTTGGCTCGCAAAGTAGAAATGACGGAGATGCCGCAGCTTATCGCTATGTTGCACTCTTTTGTCGGTGCGGCGGCTGTGATTGTTGGCTTTAACTCTTTCATTATCACTCCGGGCGAGAATTCGATTTATAACACCTTCCATTTGGGTGAAGTTGGTTTGGCGATTTTCATTGGCGCAGTGACTTTAACTGGGTCGATTGTGGCGTTCTTGAAGCTTGCCGGAAAGATGAGTGGGCGGCCCCTGGTTATTCCTGGGCGAAATTGGCTTAATCTTGCCGCAATAGTGGTTTCGATTGGTTTGATTGCCTGGTTGATTCGGACTCGTTCCTTGGGTGCGGGCATGATTCCGCTGGTATTGCTCACCCTTATTGCCTTGGCTTTGGGGTTCCATTTGGTTGCCGCGATTGGCGGTGGCGATATGCCGGTGGTCGTCTCTATGCTGAATTCCTATTCTGGCTGGGCGGCGGCAATGGCTGGCTTTACGTTGTCGAATGATTTGTTGATTATTACCGGAGCGCTTGTCGGTTCTTCGGGTGCTTACCTGTCGTACATCATGTGCAAGGCCATGAATCGGTCGTTTATTTCGGTCATTCTTGGTGGTTTTGGATCCGACGGGACAGTAGCGCAGGCGCGTGATTATGGCGAACATCGGGAAGCAAATGCGCAGGAGGTTGCTCAGATGCTGCTCGATGCGAAGAAAGTGGTCATCACACCGGGTTATGGTATGGCGGTGGCACAGGCACAATATCCGGTTGCTGAGTTGACGAAGCGGTTGCGTGAGCGCGGGGTTGACGTCTCTTTCGCGATTCATCCGGTAGCTGGGCGATTGCCTGGGCATATGAATGTGCTCCTGGCTGAGGCGAAAGTTCCTTACGATATCGTCTTTGAGATGGATGAGGTCAATGAGGATTTCGGTAGCGTTGATGTTGTCCTGGTAATTGGCGCAAATGATACGGTGAATCCGGCTGCGGAAGAACCCGGATCGCCGATTGCCGGTATGCCGGTGATTAAGGTCTGGGAAGCGGAAACCGTCGTGGTATTCAAACGCTCAATGGGCAATGCTGGCTATGCCGGCGTGCAAAACCCCTTGTTCTTCAATGACAACACCTACATGTTGTTGGGGGATGCGAAGGATTCCGTCGATCAAATCAACGCGGCTATTGCTTAAGCTGTATTAATGGCGAGACGGGATAGCCGCGCGGTGGCAGATCGTTGCGATAGTAGAACGTCTCGATAAGTCTGGCTGTATAGGCGCTGATGGGTGTCTTGTGCGATACACACAGGCACCCATCAGCGCCTTTGTCATCTCAATATTCTGCGTCGCTAATGGTGGAAGGTGGCAGGCGGGATTAGATCACGTAGCGGTGTACTGCTTTTTGCGGGGGGGGGGAAAAAAAAGGAGGAAGAAAGAGTTATAGGCCGGCGGCGGCATAATACGAGGGTTATAGGACATTTTCTGTTGCTCGTTGATTTGTTAATTCCTTGTTTATTTTTCTATGCCGCCAGGCGTTGAGTGGTAATCCTGTCTATGAGGGCTTTTCAAAGTCGTCATTCACCACAGACTGCCAAACCCTTCACAAACACCAACTACAACACCCATTTTCCCTGTCACAACACCAAAAACCCGAGACATCAACAACACATTCTGTCCAACCAGTTAGTTGACCACCACCAACTAACACACCGACTTTCCCCACACCAGAACAACGAAAAACCCGAAAAACAGCAACACCTCGTGTCCTATAACTCTAATAGGCATAATAAAACAGCCCCCGAATGATAGATCATCCGGGGGCTGAGGGATTCTCGCGACTTAGTCGCCCAGTTTTGCAACCAGCTTGGCGAGCTTCGACTTGCGATTCGCTGCCTGGTTGCGGTGAATAATTCCCTTGGAAACAGCCTTATCGAGCTTGCGGCTTGCAATGCGCAGAGCCTGGGTAGCCTCCGCTGCCTCGCCAGCCTCAACCGCTTCCCGAGTCTTACGCACCAAAGTCTTCAATTCAGACTTGTAGGCCTTGTTGCGCAGCCGGCGCTTCTCGTTGGTCTTGTTCCGCTTGATCTGGGACTTAATATTTGCCACTGGTAACTCTTTCGTTTGAATGGTGGCCGGTGAACGGCCGTCGGTCGGTGAGGGCGTGCCATCTCCGGACTGTAAGGCGTGGGGCACCCGTGCGAGGAGGATGGCTGGACCTTTTCACCCGACCAGGTGTTCAAAGTCCAATTGGTTAGTCTAGCAAAGCACTCGACCCCATGTTAGTTTTCATCGCCACCGTGGAGGTGGATCAGATCACGTTCATGGGGTCGAGCAGGAGTTTCACGCGATTAACGCGATTGCTGTCCGAAAGAAGATTCTAGTCGGTCAGCTTATCCTTGATGTTGTCGAAGGTCTCCTTGGCCTTATCGCCCAAATCGGAGAGCTTATCCTTGAGGCTGGCCGAGGCCTGATCGGCCTTGCCTTCGGCTTCCAAGCCCTTGTCGTCGGTTGCCTTGCCAGCAAATTCCTTTGCCTTGCCAGCCAGATCTTCGGCACCATGCTTGATATCGTCAGTGAAACCCATTATGAGCCTCCTTTCGTTGACTGTTGGCTTCAGTGATTACCGAAGCCCTTACCTGACTCACTATAGAGGGCAGGACGCTAAAGCGCGCGTTATTCGATTCAATTGCGTTATGCTCAACGCGCAAATCCAAGGTAGTGCGGCACTGTTGCTCTGGTTCTGCTTCTGCGCATGACCGTGCCTGATAGCTGGTAGCTCGTATGGCGCGAGCATATCGAAGGTTTTAGCTATATATGAGGTAAATCGGCAGGCAAATATGGTTTGAAGAAACTGACGGAAACACGCGTTAACGACGATGGATTTCTCGCACTGCCTGGCACACTTTGTCATAGATAGCGCGATCGAGGAATGACCCTTCGCGCCGGATCACACTCTCATGTGCGATAAGTAGGCGATCTAGCCGCACCTCAGATGGGCGCCCTTTCGGATCCCAATCTCCGCTACCAACATCCATCCAATAGCGTCCCCAATGGGCTTCATGCGCGGCATCGCGGGTATTATCTTGCGAGGTCATCTGGATAAAAATGATGTGGCGGTCGCGGTGGGCGAGGACGAGCACTGGACGATCTTTACCTCGCCCGTCGTGCTCCTCGAACGGAACCCAGGTCCACACGACTTCCCCTGGATCTGGCATTCCGTTATCTGCCGGACTATACCTAAAAGTGGGTAATCCAAAAGTTTCGACGTCGTATTCTGTCGCAGGTTCATTCGCGTTTGGGATATGCCCGGAGGTGTGATTAGAAGATTTGCCAGGGCCTGGGTGATGTGGATGCTCTGGTGATGACGACGTGGATGAGCGCCTGGAAGATGACCTGGAAGCAGGTGCGGATGCCCCTGCAGAGCGGCGCAATTGGCGGCTGAGATCCCGCCCAACTGCGCGAGCAACAGAGCGAACGGTACGTTGAAGAAAATCTGACAAGGCCATAGGGAATACCTAAATACTAAGGGATACAGATTATGCGGTAGGCGCTGCGGAGCTATCGTTGAGTAGCTCAGTTAGCTCAACGTGCATCCGTTCGACGTCGGGAATATCTTTAAGAATCAACGGATCGCTTGCGGAGGTTTCTAGAATGAGAGTGCCGCACCGGAAAATACGATCAATGAGGTCGAGATCGTAGGAGACGTTGGAGATACGCGCCAAGGGGATATCGTGACCCGTTTTGGCGAAGATTCCCTGACGGGTGATGATCCGCCGGTTGGTAACGGTATATGTGGAGGTCCACCACTGTAGGTAGGGATAGACGAAAACCAAAATAATGAGAATCAGGGCGAGAATCACGACTGCCCAATGCCCCCACGGGGAGAATGAATCCGGTAAGAAAATGAGCGCGGCAATCATTCCGGCTAGCACCACAATGAGCCCAAGTACGTTGCTAATGAGCGCTTTAGGATGTTCATGCATGTGTCGGACGACGTATTCATCACGACCGAGAAGAGACTGTGAGAAACCCATGGGGTTATTTTGCCATATATTAGCCCTCGCAGTGTGTCGTCATATTTTCCTGAAGCTGACGAAAACCCATTGAAAATAACGCCAAAGCCGAAGATTGCCGAAGCGGGGCTAATGGTGTAGCAGGTAGTTTCGGTACTCTCAGGCTTGGAATGGCAAGGATACGAGTTACAGTGCTGTGAGGCGCGAAGCTAATGGGAATCTGACGGAACGAGAAAGGTTAGCCCTGATTCGGGCGGTAACTCCAGGTAAGGTGAGCCCGACGGAAACCAGAGGCGCTCTCGTGTTGTCTTGGATGCTCTGAGAGTATGTACCGAGATGACTGGGCGATGCACTGCATCTAAGGAGCGCGAATGGTCCACAGAACGGATGTACCTGGGGAGGCTGAGGGATCCTGCGCCGGCTGAGGCAGGATATATGTAGCTGAGGCAGGAGATATGTACATGTAGTGGTGCCAAAAGGTGAACGTATAATGCCGTAGGCAGGCAAAACAATGAGCCGATACCTTTATGCTGCTGTGTGGTATGAGGGCGTATGCCTGCCAAATAACGCCGGCTAAAGGTTTGCGGTAATAGCGGAGTTGCTAGCAAAGGCGCCATTATGACTGATCTACAGTAACTCCAACGGGCTGATCTGTAGCGAAGCCTATTGTGATTCAGTAGCGGATTTTTATCTACTCGATTGTGTGAGAGCTACGCCCACATCAGCAGCGCCCACAGGATGAGGAAAGCTGTCAATGGGATCGCGGCGAGAGTGATAATTCCGCTGAGCAGAGTCCAGCGTAGATCATCACGTAGATAGGGAACCTTATCCACCCCGCCAGCAGCCGCAATCGCTACCCGTTGGGCTTGCTCAATGCGCGGGAAGAATGTGTCTTTGCGGATAGCGGCTTCTCGTTGTGCGGCGGCAGCGCGTTCTTTAGCGGCAAGGCGTGCGGCTTCCCGTTGTAATCCCTCCGGGTCTGGCCCGTGAAGCCCATTGAGGATATTGCCGTCTTCATCAATAACAATACCGGCTCCGGTATTATCTGACGTGGGTTCTGCGTCGGAATACTGCGGCGGATATTCGGCAGAATCTGCAGTGGAGTGTGCGGCAGATTGCGTTGCAAAATCTGTGCCTGTTTCCGTCGGTTGCTGGGATGTGGAACTGGTAGAGCGCTCAGTATAGGTATGAGGTACGTGCGATCCTGGTCTTGCCCCTCGTGCAGTAAAACGATCTATAGCTGCTCCGTATGTTGCGGTTATAGCGCTGCTCAGGCGATACCAGCGAACCGCAAAGATAATCAGGATGACGCTGAGAACCACCCCGCAGGAAAACGGAAACCAGCCGACGAAGGAACGGTGAGAGCGTGCGGAGAGAAAGCCGACAAGCAAGAGTAACCCGTCAGTTATTCCCGCCAATGCAATGAGTGCTCGGCCAGGTAAGCGTGCCACGCGCTCAGCAATGGGTAAGTAATGACGTAGTGATCCAGTCGCACGATTCATGGCGCCATCCTAACGAGTCATGAGGGGTAATAGGGCACTAAGTTCTCTGATAGCGTCGGGCGAATCGGAGGAACTATCAGGATCGAAAAGAATTCCACGGCACCCAGCAGCTCGGGCGGCCTGCCCATCAATCAGTCGATCGCCGACCCCTATCGTCTGTGAGGGGTCGATATGATGGCGAGCCAGTAATTCGCACAACATCGTCGGATCTGGCTTGCGGGGCCAGCCGGATGGGGCACAGATCATATCGTCAATGCTCGCGTCGATACGTAATCCGTCCAGCAGAAGCTGAGCGCTGGAGGAATCCCGATGGGTGACGATGAGGTTGAGTCCATTGCCACGATGAACCGCGTCAAGTACCTGGCGGGCGCCCGGCATTAATGGGGCGGGGGTATGCTCCCACCGCTCTAATACCTCGTGATATGCCCGATTGAGAATATCGGGATGCAGGTGGTAGCGCTGAGTTAGCGTGATTATCGCATGGCGGATGGAGATAGCGCGCAGCTGGCGTACCTCATGGAGCTGCGTATCGGTGGGATGGGAGGAGAATGTGGCATGAGCTAAAGCCATATCGACCTCTGGATAGGTGTCTACCAGAGTGCCGCCGAGATCCCAGATCACATGTCGATATGTCATATCTCAAGTGTGGCACGCCCCGCCAAAAGACGTGCGGCGTCGAAGGAAGAACGGCACGCTGGTATCGTTAATGCAGATTATGTGAAAAGGAGTTCCGTGCCCGTATCGACCGCCACCGAGTTAGCAGAGATCCAACCGGCTACAACGCCGCAGGATCGTATCCGCAACTTCTGCATTATTGCCCATATTGACCACGGCAAATCGACGCTTGCTGACCGCATGTTACAACTGACCAATGTGGTGAGTGAACGTGATATGCGCGCCCAATATCTTGATCGAATGGATATTGAACGCGAGCGCGGTATCACCATTAAATCGCAAGCCGTCCGAATGCCGTGGACGGTCGCGGGCAGTGCATACGCGCTAAATATGATTGACACTCCGGGGCATGTGGATTTCGCTTACGAAGTCTCCCGCTCTCTGGCTGCCTGTGAGGGGGCAATCCTTCTTGTGGATGCGGCTCAGGGGATTGAAGCGCAGACGCTAGCGAATCTCTATATGGCTTTAGAAAACGATCTGACGATTATTCCGGTGCTCAACAAGATTGATCTGCCGGCCGCCAATCCCGATAAATTTGCGGCCGAGCTGGCGAGTTTGATTGGCTGTGAGCCAGAAGATTGTTTGCGGGTATCCGGCAAGACGGGCGAGGGAGTCGAGCAGCTTCTCGATCGGATTGTGCGGGAGATTCCGGCGCCGACGGGTGATCCGAGTGGATGCGCTCGCGCCATGATTTTTGATTCGGTCTACGATTCCTACCGTGGCGTAGTGACCTACGTGCGAGTGGTTGACGGTGTGCTCAGTCCTCGTCAGCGCGTACAAATGATGTCTACCGGCGCGGCTCATGAGTTATTAGAGATTGGCATTATTTCTCCGGAGCCACGGCCCTCTGCGGGTTTATCGGCTGGTGAAGTGGGATATTTGATTACTGGCGTGAAGGACGTTCGCCAGTCGCGAGTCGGTGATACGGTTACAGATTTGAAGGTCCCGGCGAAGGTTGCGTTAGCTGGGTATCGCGATCCGAAACCGATGGTGTTTTCTGGCCTTTATCCGATTGATGGTTCAGATTATCCGGCGCTGCGTGACGCTCTCGATAAACTCAAGCTCAACGATGCGGCTTTGACGTATGAGCCGGAGAATTCGCTCGCTTTAGGCTTCGGTTTCCGGTGTGGTTTCTTGGGGCTATTGCATTTGGAGATTATTACTGAGCGGCTGCAACGTGAATTCGATCTAGATTTAATTGCCACAGCGCCGTCGGTTGTTTTCCGAGTGGTAAGCGAATCTGGGGAAGAGCTGGTGGTGTCTAACCCGTCAGAATTCCCGGAAGGGAAAGTCCGAGCGATCTACGAGCCGATGGTCAATGCGACGATTCTGGCGCCAACAGATTACGTCGGAGCGGTGATGGAACTGTGCCAGCAACGCCGAGGGGCCTTGCAGGGGATGGATTATCTGTCTGAGGATCGGGTAGAGCTGCGTTATCGTCTGCCGTTGGCAGAGATCGTGACGGATTTCTTCGATCAGTTGAAATCTCGGACGAAAGGCTATGCCTCGCTGGATTACAAAGAGGAAGGCTCGCAAGAGGCTGATTTGGTTAAAGTTGATATTCTTCTCAACCATGAGCAAGTGGATGCCTTTTCTGCCATTGTGCATCGCGATAATGCGTACCACTATGGCGTAGAAATGACGACGAAACTCAAGGGGCTCATTCCGCGTCAGCAGTTTGAAATTCCAGTTCAGGCCGCTATCGGTTCGCGTGTGATTGCGCGTGAGACGATCAAGGCCCTGCGTAAAGATATGCTCGCGAAGTGTTACGGCGGCGATATTACCCGTAAGCGCAAGCTATTGGAGAAGCAGAAAGAGGGAAAGAAGCGGATGAAGTCGATTGGTCGGGTGGACGTTCCACAGGAGGCCTTTGTGGCGGCGCTCTCCTCGGATATGCCGACGGCGAAGAAGAAATAACAGCTAGCCGATAATGCGTAGCACACGCTCAGCGGGTAGCTAGGTGCATGGATGGCTGGGAATAACTAAGTCGTTGCCGGCTGGGTAGGCAGAGCGCGAAAGTAGGGCGAAATGAGCAGTGAGAATCAGGATCAGGCGCAGGTGCGCCACAGCACAAGCTCAGTGGGCGTATCCGCCGATGCAGTGAAAGCGGCTTCTGAGGATGCTCTACCTGTTGTGGATTGTGCTGATGATTCACAAGTAACATCGGATAGCGGGTCCGGATGCGAAAATGACTCGCACGTCATTTCGGCAGCAGATGGTGAGTCGATCACTGGTCGCAATATTCACTACGGTCGGATTGTCTCGTTTTCACGTCGTGGTTCTCGGCTTGGAGATAAATACCGAGATCTTATGGAGCAATATCGAGAACAGTTCGTTATTGATTATCCGGCTGGGGCGGCGGTTGCGGCGATTGCTCCCGACGCACAGATTGACCTCTCAGCACAGTTCGGTACCCAAGCTCCCATGATTATTGAAGTCGGCCCAGGATCGGGAGAACAGCTCATCAGTGCTGCACAGCAGCATCCGGAGTGGAACTTCTTAGGGCTTGAGGCGTGGGGGCCGGGGGTGGCTCGATGCGTCAGTGCTATCGTGCGTGCTGGGGTATCGAATGTGCGCATGATGGAGCTAGATGCGGCGCAAGGCTTGCCCGTATTATTCGGTGCGCATCAAAGGGCACTCCGCCCACAGGTTGCGCAGGTGTGGACCTTCTTCCCGGATCCGTGGCGTAAGAAGCGGCATCATAAACGGCGCATTGTGAATCCAGAATTTGCTCGAACCGTCCATCACGTTCTTGCTGAGGGCGGATCGTGGCGGTTAGCAACGGATTGGTCTAACTACGCCTGGCATATGCGAGATGTTGTGGAAGAAGCTCCGGGCTTCGTTAATCCCTATGCTGACCAAAATCCCGATCCGGCAGATGAGGGTCGTTATCGCGGGGGTTTTGCGCCGCGGTGGGATGGGCGAGTAATGACGAGGTTTGAGCAGCGCGGTTTAGAAGCGGGGCGCCGAATTTTTGATATTCATGTGGTGGCGCAACATGTGAGTGACGGCGAATGAGGCACGGCGTCTTTGTAATATGGCTGGGTAGCGCCGCTCACATATATCGCGCATCGGTGAATCGAGGAATCAACCGTGCCTGCCGCTGAGACCTCCCAGGGTATATCGTGGGATCGCCTTGAGCTGCCGGCGACGCCGGTAGCTAATCTTTCCGCCTATATTCACATCCCATTTTGTGCTGCCCGTTGCGGGTACTGCGACTTTAATACCTATACGAATCTTCATTTTGGGGCAGGCGCCAGTGCTGCGGTATTCGATCAACGGCTTGTGGCGGAAATGGATCTCCTGGCACAACACCTGAGATTAGATCAGCCTCTTTCAACAGTGTTTTTCGGAGGCGGGACCCCGACGATTTTGCCGGCAACGACCTTAGTCGCCATATATCAGGCGCTGTGTGAACGCTTTGGCGGGGTTCGCGGTGAGGTGACAACAGAGGCAAATCCGGAGACGGTAACCCAAGAAGATATTGATACCTTGGCGGCAGGTGGCTTTACTCGAATATCCTTTGGCATGCAATCGGCTCGTCAGCATGTTTTGACCCGATTGGATCGTAAACATACACCGGGGAAAGTAGCTGAGGTGACGCGATGGGCGCGCCAGGCGGGTTTGGATTATTCTCTCGATTTAATTTATGGGACGTCAGGGGAGTCGCGTGAGGATTGGCGTATCTCGCTGGAAACAGCTATAAGCTATCAGCCCGGGCACATCTCGGCGTATGGGCTGACGATTGAGCCGGGAACGGCAATGGGTGCCCAGTTACGTCGTGGGCAGATCAGCGCACCAGATCCTGATGTCTTAGCGGATAAATATGAACTCGCAGATGAGATACTCAATGCGGCCGGGTATCGCTGGTATGAGGTATCAAATTGGGCATTGCCTGGTAAAGAATCGCAACATAATCGCGCCTATTGGACGAATGCGAATTGGTGGGGATTCGGGCCAGGGGCACATTCACATATTTCTGGGGTGCGCGCCTGGAATATCAAACATCCGGTGGCGTATAGCCGTGCGCTCGCGGCGAGTAATTTTCCGATCGCGGATTGGGAAGTGCTGTCACAGCGAGAACGGGAAGAAGAAGCTATCATGTTAGGAATTCGCCTGCGGGAGGGGATTGGCCGCCCGCAGCATGTGCCCGATAATGTGCTGGCGGATTTAATAACTGACGGACTCATTGAGGCAAAGATGGCTCGCGAGGGGCGTATTTGCCTTACCCGTCGTGGCCGATTGCTAGCTGATAGAGTGATAGCGGCTCTGTGGGAGGATTAGGATGAACCGAGATCTGCTGGTATATGCCATTTTGCTGCTGCTTATAGCTATTCCGGTGTGTTACATCGGTACGGCGTTGTTCTCTAAGAATACGAAGGGGCAGTGGGATGAATCCTCGCGGGAAAGAGCGCAGATGCGGCGCAATGGCTGGAATGTGCGAGCAACAGTTGATAACGCTGCACAGTTCGTCACTAATACTCAGTCTGCGCCGACGATATGGCCAATTCCAGTGGATTTGCCGGCAATTAATGCGGTGACGAGTGCACGTCGTGCCGCAGTTCCGTGGCGCTGCGCGACGATTATTGCCCCGCCGTTAGGCACCTTTACTTTGGTGAGCGTCAGCGTTTCACAGCGTTCTGACGGGGCAGAGCTGGAATATCCGCAGACGTTGCTTCGCTTTGCCGCGGACGGAGGCGTAGAGACGGTGAGTGAGGCTGGCGATACGCGCGCAGAGATTACGTCGGATATGTTGGCCTTTTTTGCTCGGATTGACGAGCTGATGGCAGTGCATTTGGATGGCGCACGGATAACGTATTTCATCCGAGGTGCGCGCAAAGATTCGGCAGATAGCATTGCGGCGTTAACTGAACAGTTGGCTGAAATCGTGGCGGTACTCCCGTCGGATATGTGGCGCTAGCGCGGCGTTACCTAAACAAACTGCCAGTAACGTGGCTCGCGTGCTATGTAATACGTGCAAGCTAACGGGAATACGTATTCGGTAGGGGCGGTTACGTGATACGGGTACGTCCTAATGGATACGCCATTTCGCAAGGAGGAATCCCAGTGGGAATATTGCCTCGGTGGTGGCACCGGCTCTAGGCGGTGAATTCCTAGGCAGTTGTGGTGTTACTCCTCGGTATCTACTGCTTGCGAAGACGTGTCTGGCAGATATGGAGCGTCGTGGTTGAGATCGGGTTCGGTGATGAGGTGCTCAAAGGCTTCTTGAACCTCATCAACCAAATCGTGCATAGCGGCGGCGGCTTCTCGGGGTTTTCCACGGTAAATAGCTAATGCGGCAGTTCGGTGATCTTCCATTGCTCGCGGCTTAGGCTGCGGCGGCATATAACCAAGTTGTGTTCGCCAGGTGAGGATGGATTCGATAACGGGCGATAGGACGCTAAACATCTCGTTGCCGGAGTATTTCAAAATGAGCTGGTGAAAATAGACGTCAGCTTCCATGAATTCTGCTCCGGAACTGACGGCGCCGAGTTCCACTACTCGCATACCGGCGCGCAGGATCTCAGTGCGTTGTTCTCGGGTGGCAAAGCGGGCGGCGAGGAATGCAGCTCGTGGTTCGATGGCGAGCCGAAGGTCTGTGAGGGATTCGAGCTGCCGGTTGCGATCTGGCCCGTGGAGGCGCCAATGGATAACGTCAGGATGAAAGACGTTCCATTCGTCTCGAGGGCGAACAGTTAATCCGACGCGGCGTTGTGCGCTGACCAGACCGCAGGCTTCTAGGTGACGTTGGACTTCGCGGGCTACCGTGCGAGAGCAGCTAAATTCTTGTTCGATATCGGCCAATGTTATGGCGTCACCGTCGGCTAGCTCGCCGTGTACGATCCGCGGGCCGATGACGTGCGTGATGGCAATGTAACGAGAATCAGGACTGCTCATATCTGTTCAGTGTACCTGGTTTGTGCGTATCTCAGCAGGGTCGTAGGTGCTGTGCTAATTGGACGGCAGATATGCCCCTGCCTCGACGTCATTCTTGGTATGATAAATATGCTGGCTCACTGGCAAAAGCCCTGAATGTGGGCGTATTTACCAATAATAATCTCATACATCTCAGCGAGGAGGACTGTATGAAACGATCAACGATGCGCCGTGGTTTTGCCATGGTCACAACTGCGGTATTGGCCTTAGGGGGTGCGGCGCTGAGTGGTCCGGCTTTTGCTGATGATACGGCGGGTGCAGCTCCAACCGGCGTGGCAAGTGCTCGGGTTGAGGCATTGCTGGCGTCTATGACTTTAGACGAAAAGATCGGGCAAACGATCTGGACCCATGTTTACGGCGATAGCGCAAATACCACAGATCCTAAGGATATCGAGGCAAATCAGGGAGTTTTTGGTCCTGATGTGAAGACGGGTGCGCAAGCAGTGGAGAAGTATTCCTTAGGTGGAATCTTGTATTTCAACTGGTCGCGCAATATTGGAAGTCCGGCAGATCTATCGAAGCTGGCGACGTTATCGAATGATCTGCAGGCCGCATCGCTGCGCACTGCAAAGAAGATCCCGTTAGGTATCACGATTGATCAAGAGGGCGGCATCGTCGCTCGTATGCGCTATTCGGGTACAGATTTTGCGGGCAATATGGCTCTCGGTGCGACTCGTTCAGAGGAGCTGGCCTATAAGCAGGGGGAGATCCTCGGCAAGGAGCTCAAGGCAGTCGGGGTGAATGTTGATTTCGCGCCGGATGTTGATGTGAATACGAATCCTGCGAATCCGGTGATTGGGATTCGTTCGATGAGCTCTGATCCCGATGTGGTGGCTCGTTTGGGGGTTGCCCAGGTGACGGGTATGCAGTCGCAGGGGGTTTCTGCTACTGTGAAGCATTTCCCTGGTCATGGGGATACCGTCACGGATTCACATCTCGGGTTGCCGAAGGTGACCTACGATCGGGCGACTTTGAATAAGCACTTAAAGCCGTTCCAGGCGTCCATTGATGCTGGCGTGGATATGGTGATGACGGCGCACGTCATTGTTGATGCCATTGATCCTAATATGCCAGGTACGTTGTCGAAGAAGGTTCTCACTGATCTACTGCGAGGTGAGATGGGCTTCAAGGGCGTTGTCACGACGGACGCGATCGACATGGAGGGCGCTTGGTTGGCGGTTATGACGCCGGAAGAGCAGGCTGAGTGGGCGAAGATGAAGGAAGAGGCGAAGAAGCCGGCTGCCGATCAAGATCCCACGTTGATGGATAAGTATCATGCGAAGAATCATGAGATTTCTGGTCGTGTTGCGGTAACGGCAATGAATGCTGGATCTGACATTATTCTCAACACTTACGACGTCCCAGCAGTAATTAAGGCGATGAAAGCGGCCGTGGAAGATGGGTCGTTGCCGATGTCGCGGTTGGATGACGCGGTTCGTCATATCTTGACCTGGAAGGAAAAGCGCGGTCTGCTCGATTCGTATGCTCCGGCAGATTTAGCGAAGATTCCTGGTACGGTTCGCACCGCTGATTCTTTGGCTGTTGCGCGCAGTATTTCTGATGGCTCGATCACCCAGGTGTGTAATGGTGCGGATAATACCCAGGCGGTTGTGCCGGTAAAGCAGAGCGATCGTATTTTGGTTGTGGGTTCGAGCTGGGCTAATCCTGAGTTCTTGGACAAGCTCCTGAAAGACGGCGGATATAGCAAGACGAATTTCATGCAGATCGCTGATAAGGATCCGACGGATGCGGAGATCGCCGCGCATGTGCAGGCGGCAAAGGATGCGGACGTTATCGTCTATACCGGCTGGAAAGCGAGTGCTTCTGCGGCTCAGAAGAAAGAGATTGCAGCTTTGCAGCAGACGGGCGTGCGCATGATCTTTGTGGCAACGAATACGCCTTATGACGTGGCTTATGTCTCGTGTGCGAATACCGCGGTGTTGGCGAGCTACGGCAATCAAGTGCCAAATCATGAGGGTATTTTCGATGTTATTACTGGCAAGGTTGCCCCGTTAGGCAAGCTGCCGGTGGATGTGCCCAAGGCGGATGGTGCCTTAGCGGCTTATGCTTTTGGTGTTGGATATGTGCCGGCGGAGAAGCCGAATCCTGAGCCATCTCCGAAGCCGGAGCCGACACCGGCGCCAAATCCGCAGCCGGTAAATCCGCCAAGTACGCCGAGTAAACCGAGTGTTCCGGCTACTGAGGTTAAGCCGACTCCGCCGAGTGCGATGCCGCATACGGGTGCTCAGGTGGGAGCTATCGTCGTTGCTGCAATAGTTCTGGTAGCAGGTGGCGTGGCGTTACTGGTGTTGCGCAATCGTAAGCGCTGAATTGTGTTTCATGCCGTCTCTGTATAGCGGCGGTTAATGTCTGCTACCTACCTGCTCCTGGAATAAGGGGTGCTGGTAGAGGCATAGGTAAGAAGTCCGATGGCTGTGGTCATCGGACTTCTTGCATGTTGAGCGCATGTTGCGGTGTGTGATGGGGAGTTGTTTAAGAGGCCCTGCGTTTCGGGAAAGGAAATGAGAAAAGGCCGTGATGACGAGGGAGTATATTCTCCTGACGCACTCAGATTAAGTAACGTGCGTCACGTAAATCGTATTTGGGAGCATTAATAAGAAAGACGGTGCAGACTTAACATGTTTAATCTGCATTTTAATGCTTGCAAATCGTCATACCATTAAGTAGAGTGAGTGCAACCCGACGGGCTCAAAGCTGAGTGGCGGCGGAACGATACACAAATTTCTGTCAATGGAGATCAGAGATGCCTACTATTTTCATGGAAAAAGATAAGTGGGAGCAGACCTTAGGGGCGGGACCGCTCCTCGGTATTGCGGCTGTCGCAATTGCTGTTATCCTGCTTGCGGTTATTGTGCTAAAACTGCACGCGTTCTTGACTCTTATCGTGGTTAGCCTCGTGACGGCGATTGCGGCCGGTATTCCCGCGAATGACTTACTTCCGACGCTAACTAGCGGATTCTCCTCAACTCTTGGATCGGTTGCGCTCCTCGTCGGTTTAGGTGCCATGCTCGGAAAACTCGTCGAAGCCTCCGGAGGAGCAAAAGTTCTTGCTGACGCTATGGTGCGAGCCTTCGGTGAACATCGTGCCCCGATCGCCTTGGGAATTGCCTCGCTCTTGATGGGCTTCCCCATCTTCTTCGATGCCGGCCTCATCGTCATGCTGCCAGTGATCTTCGCTGTTGGTCAGCGCCTGAAGGGAAATATCTTGGTGTACGCCATCCCGGCAGCAGCAGCCTTCTCCGTCATGCATATTTTCGTTCCACCGCACCCCGGTCCAGTTGGTGCTGGCGCCCTCATCGGCGCAAATATGGGTCTGATTATGCTCGTCGGCCTGATCGTGGCCATCCCGACCTTCTACGTCTCCGGCGTGTTGTGGGGGCGCTACATCGCCAAACGATGCAATGTTGAAATGCCTAAGCTCTTTGGAACGATGTCTGATAAAGAGCTCCCATCGCGTCTGCCAAGCGTCGGGCTCGTCATCGCCATGCTCGTCCTGCCGGCACTGCTCGTATTCTTTAACACGGGCCTGAACATGATGGTGCAATCCGGTGTTATTGCTGGTCATGAGGTTGATCCTGTGAAGCACACGATGGAAGCGAACTCCTCTATCGTTCGAGGACTACTGCAAATCGGCCAGACCCCAATCGCGCTGCTCCTGTCCGTACTCGTCGCCATTTTGACCCTCGGCTCATTCGTTGCCCGCGACCGCGGCAAGATCGAAGCCGTCATGGATTCAGCACTTGGGCCAGTGTGCTCAGTTATCTTGATTACCGGCGCTGGTGGCATGTTCGGTGGTGTACTGCGCACCTCGGGTATCGGCGACGCGCTGTCAGAGACGATGAAACACCTTGGTATCCCACTGCTGCTGGCAACCTATCTCGTCTCCGTTGCACTGCGATTGGCCCAAGGCTCAGCCACGGTTGCCCTGCTAACCTCAACAGCTCTTATGGCAGATGCGGTAGCGGCAGCCAATATGTCCACCTTAGGGGTGGTCTGTATCGTTTTGGCAGCCTCCGCTGGCTCAGTCTTTGCCTCCCACGTCAACGATTCAGGCTTCTGGCTCGTGGGGCGCTTGATGGGCATGGACGTCAAGACCACGCTGAAGGTGTGGACCTCACAGCAAGCGATCGAATCACTGCTCGGTTTCGCGCTCGTTTCTATTGTCTACATCTTCGCGTAACGCACTCTCGGGGTGCGGCGATAATTGGCGCGCCGCACCCCGAGTAGGCCCAGTGGCGTGACCGAGCCAGAGTGGGAGGATTATCTCGGCTCAATCACGCCACTGGATGCGCCGACGTCATAACGTCGGCGCATCTGGGGCACATCTAGGGCGCACACGCCCCGTTACACGCCGACACTTTTGACGTATTTGCGGCCTGATAAGGCCAGATGAAAGGACGAAACATGGATACCTCGGTTCAGCACATCGTGCTGATGGGTGTATGTGGCTCGGGAAAGACGACAGTGGCCGGTATTCTATCGGACCGGCTCGGATGGCAGATCGCTGAAGCGGATGACTTTCACCCGCAAGCAAATGTCGAAAAGATGGCCTCAGGTACACCCCTGACTGATGAAGACCGCTGGCCCTGGCTGGAATGTCTGCGCGAATGGATGAATGAACGAGCAGCAGCCGGCGAACCGGCTATCATCACCTGTTCCGCGCTCAAGCGTTCCTACCGCGATATTTTGCGTCAAGCTCACGCCCATGTGATGTTCGTACATCTTGACGGACCGCGTGAACTACTAGCTCAGCGAATGGCAGCGCGAACTGATCACTTTATGCCGCCAGCTTTGCTAGATTCACAGCTAGCCACCTTAGAACCGCTGGCAGATAATGAAGACGGCTATGTCATTGATATTGGTCCGACTCCATCGGAGATTGCCACCGAGATCATGAATACCTTGCCCTTAGGTAATGAGGAGGAGCCGACGCGTGAGCCGGCGCGTGATATTGAACCAGTAGCCGATATTGCTGTCTACGGGTTAGGAGTGATGGGGACCTCGCTAGCTCGTAACTTTGCGCGTCATGGGCTGACGGTTGCCGTATATAACGTTGAACACGACGTGACGCAGGCCTTTATGGAAAAGTACTGCGATGAGGGGCACTTTGTTCCGACGTTCTCCGAAAACGAACTAGCTGCTGTGCTTAAGACCCCACGAGTCGCGGCCTTGATGGTGACCGCAGGAGCGGTTACGGATCTGGTAATTGACCAGTTATCCAGTGTCTTTGACCGAGGCGATATTATCATCGACCACGGCAATTCGTTCTTTGCCGATACGCGCCGACGTGAAGCGCGGTTGCGAGAAATCGGTATGCATTTCGTCGGGTGCGGCACCTCCGGGGGCGAAGAGGGCGCGCTACATGGTCCGTCGTTAATGGTTGGCGGCTCGGAGGAAGCCTATCGTCGCCTTGAACCAATGCTGACGGCTATCGCAGCACAAGCCCCCGATGGTTCTCCGTGTTGCGCACATGTTGGTTCTGATGGGGCCGGGCATTTCGTCAAGATGGTCCACAACGGAATCGAATATGCCGATATGCAGATTATTGCGGAATCCTACGCCTTGCTGCGCAGCGCGGGTATGGAACCGGCGCAGATTGGTCAGGTCTTTGAGCAGTGGAATGACGGGGAGTTGTCGTCATATCTGGTGGATATTACCGCCCAGATCCTCCAGCACACAGATGAGCGCACCGGCAAAGCTTTTGTGGATATTGTCTGCGATCAGGCGGGGCAAAAGGGAACGGGGGCGTGGACCTCACAGCAGGCTATCGAGCTGGGAGTGCCGGCAACAGGTATTTGCGATGCAACCTTTGCGCGGATGATTTCTGGGAATATCGATCACCGTCAGGCTGTTCAAAATGCTCTGGGGCAGCCATCAGATCAGCCAGTAACGGATCACCAGGCGCTCGTTGACGATGTACGTCGGGCTATGTTGGCGGCCAAGATTGTGGCGTATGCGCAAGGCATTGATGTCATTCGTGCAGCAGCGCAAACCTACGGATGGCATATTGATATTGCGCGTGTTGCCGAGATCTGGCGAGCCGGATGTATTATCCGAGCTGCGTTCCTTGATGATGTGGCGCAGGCATATCGGGATAATCCCCAGTTACATACGCTTGTCGTTGCTCCGCATTTTACGCGAGCACTGACGCAGGGGATGGAATCCTGGCAGCGGGTATTAACACATGCTGTGGACGTCGCCGTGCCTATGCCGGTGTTATCCTCAACCTGGCATTATTTGCAGGCCTTGCGCACGCCCACCTTATCTACCTCCTTAATTCAAGGGCAGCGTGACTTCTTCGGGGCTCATACGTACCGGCGTGTGGATGATTCCGGAGTATTCCATACGCTGTGGGCACAGGACGGACGAGAAGAAGTCCGACGTTCCTAATTGAAATCGGCACGGCTGGCATGCCGTAGCGATATGAGATGAGGGGGTCTGCTAGCAGACCCCCTCATAGCGGGTATGTAGTTAATGTGCCCGTATGCTCGCTACAGCAACGGTAAGTGCAGCGCTGTTTACTGTTCGGTTGCTCCCGTCAAATCAACGAGGACTTTACCGGACTGTTCGGAATCTTTGGCGATATGGAAGGCGCTGACTGCGTCGGCGATGTCAATAGTGTGGGTGACGACAGCGTCACGAATGTGATCGCCGGCCGGGCCAGCAAGAATCTCAATAGCTCGATCAATCTCGTCATCAAATCGGAACGCGCCGCGGATTTGTGCCTCTTTGGAGAGCATTGCCGACATATTAATTGGCTTATCTCCGGCAGAGAACATGCCAATTTGACCGATGACACCAGCCTTGCATAGGGCAGGAATACAACTGTTGAGGGCTGACGGAATGCCAGTACATTCTAAGACGACATCGAAATAATCAGCAGGGAGCTCTTCCTGCGCGACATTAACAGTGCGATCTGCACCCAGGCGTTCCGCTCGCTGTAACGGGCCAGAACGCAGATCCGTCGCCCATACCTCACCGGCACCACTTTCTTTGGCACCGGCAACTGCTAACAGTCCAATGGGCCCTGATCCAGAGACGAGGACTTTCTTGCCATCAACCCCACCGGCAATGGCAATGCCATGCAATCCTACGGCTAAGGGTTCGGCAAGAGCTGCAGTGCGCAGAGATGTATCTGCAGGCAGCTCGCGAATCATGAAATCCTCCACGAGCAGGTAATCGCTCATTGCACCCTGGGTATGTGGCCATGTTGACGCCGAACCAAGGTATGAGCCGTTATTCCACAGGTGGCGTCCGTAGCGGGGATCTTCGGTGCCGAAGCGGGCTGGATGAACGGTAACCGGAGTGCCTACCGGATAGCGCCCGGAGGGATCGGCAGCGATAGTGCCTGACAATTCGTGACCAGGGATAAATGGCTCGCGCACAGTAAAATCGCCATTTGCGCCCTCGAAGTAGTAATGCAGATCTGAACCACAAATTCCCACATAAGCTACCCGCACGAGAACCTTCCCCTCGGCGGGAGTGGGGGTGGGGACATCGGTAACCTGAGCGTCTTGCGCGCCCTGAATGACAAATGCTCGCATGAGAGTCCTTTCCTAAAAGAAATTGCGCGTTAGACGACGGAGGTCATGCCGCCATCGACGAAGATATTTTGACCAGAAACAAAGCTTGAGGCATCTGAGGCAAGGTAGATTAATGTGCCGACGAGTTCGTCAAACTTGCCCCACCGCTGGGCGGGGGTGCGGTTGACGCACCACGCATTAAAATCGGGATCTTCCCAGAGGTTGCGGTTCATTTCTGTGGCGAAATATCCGGGGGAGATGCAGTTGACCTGGATATTGAATCGCGCAAGGTCTGCGGCCATTCCTCGGGTCAACATGGCAATACCGCCTTTTGAAGCGGAGTATGGGGCGATGGTCTGACGGGCCAACATGGATTGTACCGACCCGATATTGATGATTTTTCCCGAGCCGCGCTCAGCCATCGCTCGGGAAATTTGTTGAGAAACGTAGAACACGGAGGTCAAATTGGTGGCAATAACGTCATCCCAATCGTGGGGATCGAATTCATTAAATGGCGCACGCCGCTGGACGCCCGCATTATTTACTAAAATATCGGGCACTCCGTAAGAGGAAATGAGCTCTGCCACGCCAGCACGCACAGCATCTTTATCTGTCACATCGAAACTGACGATCTCGGCTTTGACGCCGTATGCCTCGATTTCCTGTTTCACCTCAGATAGGGCTTCGCGATCGCGACCATGCACAATGAGATTCGCTCCGTGTTGTGCTAACCCGATGGCTAAGGCACGGCCTAAACCGCGGGAAGAACCTGTAACGAATGCTGTTTTACCAGCAATATCGAATAGCGATGACATATTTCGCGCTCCTTGAAGATCGACGTTGATCGCCCTGGCGGGCATGGTCATATCTTATCCGGTTCTGCGGTGCTGAGGTTTCTCGTGGGCGTATTCCGCCTCAATTGCGGGGGCATTATCTGCGTGGTCTGGCAGGCATGCGGGCTAACAAGGTGTGCAGTGGAAGGCGATGGCAGTTGCGCCTCTGAGGGCAGTGCCGCGGCACGTACTCAAGTGTGTCTGAGCTGCGATATGTCGGTCGGTATCTGATGTGCCGGTGCCATATAGGGCAGAACATTCCGGTTTTACGTGCCCACAGTTTTCTTGACATACCTTAATACCCGACACATATCTGGGCGGCTGTCGAGTTTCTTGTGTGCGCATGCTGCCGTGCATGGGGGATCAGCACGAGAATTTCGTCGGTATCGAAAACCAATACTCACCAAAAGGGAAACGGTTTGCACCTCAAAGGAAAATAGCGCTGCGCCGTTGTGATTATGCGTCAGAACTGATGCTAAATGGTAGTAAGTGAGCTCACCCAATGCGGATACATAACTGCCGAGGCGTCATTACACGCCAGATAACGGATGAATGCCTTTTCTGCAAGGGAGGGAAAAGAACGCGAGGGAGAGGAGAAAAAGAAAAGGTAGTGACGGTTCGTGGTGAGGCTTCTCCAGCTACGAAGCTGCGCCGTGACCTAGTGACGGATCCGTTACGAAATCAATGAGTTCTTCCATCCGCCCAAGAAAGGCCGGTTCGAGATCGCGGTAATCTCGTACAGCTTCCTTCATCCTGGCCCAAGCCATACCAACATCTTCTGCATCCTCACAGGGCCAGCCGATACGCCGTAATGTTCCGAGCTTAAAATCTTCGGTGCGAGGAACATCAGGCCAGGCCTGTAGCCCTAGGCGTTGCGGTTTAATCGCATGCCAAATATCGACGTATGGATGCCCCAGGACGAGAACGCCAGAACGATTGCTGACTTGGCGGGCGATACGATCCTCTTTGGAGCCAGTGACCATGTGGTCAAGCATGATGCCGGCCCTGCGATTCCAACTGGGCTGAAAGACGTCCATAATAGCGGGGAGATTATCTGCGCCAAAGAGTTCCTCAATCATGATTCCCTCATAGGCTAAATCCGTTCCCCAAATGTAACTGACCAGATCTGCGTCATGTTTTCCCTCTACCCAGATTCGAGAGGGTTGCGCTACGCGGGCATCGAATTCGACGTGAAAAGATCCTGAGGCAGTGACCATGCGCGCTGGGGCAGAAACAGGCTGTGTAGGCGGAGGATCAAGGATGACGGGATGGCCTTCAATGAGGAAACCCGCACCGAGAGGGAATGATTTTCGGCGCAATGTGCGATCTTCCAATTCGACAAGCCACTGACCACTCACTTTGCGCACGGCCATCACCTCGCCGACGTAACCCGTCGTCGCATCTTCGACAACCATGCCGACTTCTGCCGGAAGATGCGTGGAAAGCGGCTGGCCAGAATCGCGGGCTAAAACGTCATTGCCGTAGCGATCAGAATAAGACGAGGTATGAGGCATAGCCAATAGCGTAACTGTGATATTGGGATTATTGGGGGACGCCGCGTAGAATTGGCACTCGGGTAGGGCGAGTGCTATCGCAGATAAACAGTGACCGCTGTGGTGCAAGCTGAGATAACGCTGGTAATACAGGTGGCTCGATATGTCAGCGGCGCGTTGTGGTTGATAGTGAGCTGCATGGCAAGCGAGCGCGAAAATCGCGAGCATAACTGGCATACCCAGCAGGAGATATACCGTCGGCACAAAGCGAAAGGAGCACGCATGTCGAACGAACGCCGGCAATTAGTGCTCAACGCGATTGTCGAAGATTATGTGAAAACTGGCGAACCAGTTGGCTCTCGTCGGGTAGTGGAACACTATAACGTGGGCGTTTCACCAGCAACAATCCGCAACGATATGGCGGCCTTGGAAGAAGAAGGCCTGATCGTTCAGCCTCACACATCGGCTGGGCGAGTGCCGACCGACGCGGGATACCGGCATTTTGTGGATTCGCTATCGGAGATCAAACCCTTATCCCGAGCCGAACGCGCTGCCATTGAGCGAATGTTATCCCAAGCTGTTGACCTCGATGACGTCATCGCGCGGGCAGTTCGGCTGTTGGCCTCAATCACCGATCAAATGGCGGTAGTGCAATACCCAGCTTTGCAACGAGCGGCTTTGCGCCATATCGAGATTGTGCACCTGCATGAACGGCGAATTTTGGTGGCAATCATTACTGATACTGGCCGCATCGAACAGCGGTTAGTGACGACAACAGCACGGCTATGTGAAGCGGATATTACCGCATTGCGTCAGGCCTTCAACGAAGAATTAACGAATCTTTCCGGCACGGAGCTACACGCCGGACTCGATCGAGCCTATGCTCGGGTAAATCCGGCATTACGTGAAGAAGCACAGATCATCGGATGGCATATAGAGCAGGCGATGCAGGCCGAATCAGAAGATCGCGTGATCGTGGCTGGCACGGCGAACCTCACGCGAAATAAGGAAGATTTTGAGCATACGATTTTCCCGATCCTCGACGCTATCGAAGAACACGTAATCCTCTTGCGCATGTTGGCACATAAACATGCGGGATTGCATGTGGGCATTGGTCACGAGAACGAATCGGATGTCTTTGCGCAGACTTCTGTTGTGTCTACCGATTACGTCGGAGCAGATAACCAAACAGTTGCTCGGTTAGGCATAATTGGCCCGACGCGCATGGATTATCCGGCAACAATGTCCTCGGTATATGCCGTGGCAACCTACCTATCCCATGCATTAACTGACGGATAACCGCGCAGCACGGGGGAACAATAGCTGTAACAGTGGGCGTTGCGCGGCGGGAATGCACAGCGCTGGCACAAAATATGATGACGAAGAAAACGAGAACGAAGAACTGATCTGATAGGGACGACGTGGCAGATTTTTACGAGATTCTTGGGGTGTCGCGCAATGCGACGCAAGCGGAAATCAAAAAAGCCTACCGGAAGAAGGCGCGCGAGCTTCACCCTGATGAGGCCGGTGCCGAGTCTGCTGAACTCTTCAAAGAGGTCAATCGCGCCTACCAGGTGCTATCAGATGAGGAAAAACGGCAACGCTACGATCTCGGTGGGGAAGAAGCGATAGACGGGCACGGTTTTGCCGGTGGCGGATTCGCAGGCGGAGGATTCGGCTCGTACCAGGATATTTTCCAGACCTTTTTCGGGGGGAGTTCAGCGCGCGGTCCAGTTTCCCGCACCCGTCGCGGTTCGGATGCGCTCGTCGTCTTGGAATTAGAGCTTCGCGACGTGGTATTCGGCGCAAAAAAGACCCTCACACACGAGGGGATTGTGGAATGCCCAACCTGTCACGGGCAGATGACGGAGCCTGGCACCCAGCCCGTACCCTGCACAGATTGCGGGGGAACGGGTAGCGTCTCTCGGGTTACCCACTCGATTATCGGGGAGGTGCTCGCACAGAGCACCTGTGGGCGGTGTCAAGGCTACGGGACGGTCATCGTCACCCCGTGTTCCGAATGTTCGGGTGAGGGTCGTATTCGAGCCACCCAGTCGCTGAGCGTCTCGGTGCCTGCGGGAGTGGAAGACGGTATGCGGATTCGCTTGCCTGGACGCGGTGATGCCGGATTAGCTGGTGGTCCGGCCGGCGATCTCTTTGCTGAGGTTCGCGTACACAAAGATCCAGTATTCACACGGGTTGGAGATGATCTGCGCTGCTTGTGTGAGATCCCCATGAGTGCGGCGGCTTTGGGCACGAGTTTAACAATCGACACCTTGGACGGACCGACACAACTGCATATCGCTGCAGGGACGCAGTCTGGTTCTGTGGAAACTATCCGCGGATACGGAGTCGGCAAGCTACACCGCTCTACCCGTGGTGATCTACAAGTACATATTCAGGTGCGTACGCCGGATAAGCTGGACGCTCGCCAACGCGAATTGCTGAACGAGCTGGCGGAATTGCGCGGTGAACACACTGATGATGTGGGCGGTTTGGTCAGCGAGCCGCAGTCCGTCTTTGCGCGGTTGAAGGACCGCTTCACTGGTCGATGACCCGCCCGGTATATCTCGATCCGAACCTGCCGGTGTGTTCGCCCGGTCATACCTACACGCTCACGGGTGCGGAGGCACATCATGCGGCAACCGTCCGAAGAACTCGCAGTGGGGAAGAGATTGACGTTGTGGATGGGGATGGGGGCCGTCTGACCCTTCAGGTAAGCGCGGTTGCGCCGCATGAAGTGAGCGGAGTGGTGCTCGAATACCGGCAGGATACGGCTCATAGCCCGAAGATCACTGTGGTACAAGCCCTTGCCAAAGGTGGGCGTGACGAGCAGGCAGTACAGATGTGTACGGAATTTGGCGCTGATGCGTTCCGCCCTTGGGCTGCAATGCGCTCCATTGTGCAATGGAAGGGGAGCAAAGCGATAAAAGGGCAGGAACGTTGGCAGGCTATTGCGCAAGCAGCAGCGAAACAGTCCAGGCGTTCTTACCTCCCTCATGTTGATCCGGTGATGACGAGTAAAGAGCTGGCTCGCTGGATTGCCGATATTCGTGCGCAATCCTCCGATACGGCCATCTATGTGTGCCACGAGTCAGCCTGTGAGCATTTAACGTCAGTGATAGATCGCGCTGCTGAGCACATTGTTCTCATTATTGGCCCCGAAGGGGGAATCAGTGACGATGAATGTGCAGTGCTGATGGATTCGGGTGCTCAGTGCGTCTTGCTTGGGGAACACGTCCTGCGATCGGCAACGGCTGGCGCGTGGGCATGCGCTGTGTTGCGGGCACAAGTTCGATAGGCTTAGCGTGATGCAAACGACGTTAACTGTTCCTGATCGTATTCCGATGATTAACTTGCTGGGGCACCGCGATGAGGTGCTTCGGGCTTTAGAGAAAGGGCTTGCTCCCACCGATATTCACGTGCGCGGGCGAGAGATTACGCTTACGGGTGAGGGTGCAGATCTGGATGTTGCTGCCGATCTCATCAGCGAACTCGTCGCGGTTGCCGGTGCGGGGGAGCATTTAACTGTCGATGCGGTAGAACGGGCATTGACGATTGTGCGTTCTGGTTTGGCCCGCCCGACGGATTTACTCAGCGCTGATATTGTGACGAACCGTGGAAAAACGATTCGCCCGAAAACGCTCGGTCAAAAGGCATATGTGGATGCAATCGATACCAATACGATTGTCTTTGGAATTGGTCCGGCTGGTACGGGTAAAACTTATTTGGCGATGGCTAAAGCAGTTGTCGCGTTACAACGTCAAGAAGTTTCCCGGATTATCCTGACTCGTCCGGTCGTGGAAGCAGGGGAATCTCTCGGATATTTGCCCGGATCGTTAACCGACAAGGTTGATCCGTACATGCGCCCGTTGTATGACGCGCTGTACGACATGGTTGACCCCGATATGATCCTCAAGCTACTTGCGGCCGGCACGATTGAGGTGGCCCCTTTGGCATACATGCGGGGTCGAACACTCAACAATGCTTTTATTATTTTGGATGAAGCCCAAAATACGACGCCTGAGCAGCTAAAAATGTTTCTGACTCGTTTGGGCTATCAGTCGAAGATGATTGTCACTGGGGATCTAACACAGGTTGATCTGCCTCGTTCTGCCACGTCAGGCTTGCGGTTGATTCGGCATATCTTGCGCGATGTGGATGATATTTCTTTTGTGGAGCTCGGTTCGGCTGATGTTGTTCGGCATCGCTTAGTTGCTGACATTATTGATGCGTACGCGCGCTACGAGGCACAGGAGTAGTCATGATTGAAGTCAACGACGAATCAGGCTTTGAGCCAGCAGTCGAGGTTCGCGAAGTCTCTGAGCTGGCGAGCTGGGTGCTTGCAGAGATGCGGATTCACCCGCAGGCGGATTTATGCATCTTGTTAGTTGACGAGGAAACAATGGCGGATCTGCACATGCAGTGGATGGATTTGCCTGGTCCGACGGATGTGCTCTCTTTCCCAATGGATGAGCTACGCCCTACTCCCATTGGGATGGATCCTAAGCCCGGTATGCTCGGAGATATTGCGGTATGCCCAGCGGTGGCTGCCCGTCAGGCCGTGCGCTCTGGCCATGCCACGATGGAAGAGATCCTGCTACTCGTTACGCACGGGATTTTGCACCTCCTGGGGTATGACCACGTTGAAGAGGAGGAAAAGACTCAGATGTTTGACTTACAGCGCCGATTATTGCTGACCTTCTTAGCGCGTAAACCGCGTCCGGAAGGCTCTGGCGATATCGATGATATTGCTCCAACGGTGGATGATGAATGATTGAATCAGAAGCTCCCCTTGCCCTTGTTATTTGTGTGACGGTACTGGCCCTCGTCGGGACGGAAATAACGGCACTAATTTTGCAGGCATTAAATGCTATTACGCGGCCACGGGTTCGTCATGCCGTTGATCTAGGGATGGCGGGGCGTTATTTGGCTCGGATTTATGAGCGGCGGGCGGCTGCGTATGCAGCAGTTTCGGTATTGCGAACGCTGTGTATCGTCATCCTCGGTACTGGAGTATTGGTCTTGATTTCAGACTATATCCATCGGGCATGGCTTGTTTGGCCACTGGCTATTGGGCTGACGATTGCTATTCTCGTTACCATCGCGCTTGTTCTTCCAGCTCATATCGGTTCCAAACATCCGGTGCGGACCTTGCGGCTATCGGGTCGCATGGTCTGGATGCTCACCCGTATTGGCTCACTATTTGTTGAACACAGCGAACCCGATGATGAAGAAGAGCGGGAAAATCTGCATGAGGACGAGTTGAAAGTCATGGTGGAGCGCGTGTCGGAATCTGACGCGCTTGACGACGACGAGCGCTCTATGTTGCAGTCCGTATTTGAGCTATCAGAGACGATTGTGCGCGAGGTGATGGTGCCGCGCACGGATATGATTAGCATTGCTGCCGATCAGCCGCTAGATAAGGCGATTTCGCTATTTAGCCGTTCCGGATATTCACGTATTCCCGTCATTGGTGAATCAAGTGACGATCTGCTTGGCGTTGTTTATCTCAAGGACGCTATTCGTCGGATTCATCGCCGGACGGATACTGAGGGCGTGACGGTGGCAGATATTATGCGTGAGCCACAGTTTGTTCCCGAGACAATGTTGGCCGACAACCTTTTAGAGTTCATGCAGGCAAATTCCAACCACATTGCCTTTGCGGTGGATGAGTACGGCGGGATTGCCGGGTTAGTCACGATTGAGGACGTGCTGGAAGAACTGGTCGGCGAGATGGTAGATGAGCATGATCGGGCGCTTCCGGAAGTCGATGAGATTGAACCGGGGGTCTATCGGATCCCTGCGCGAATGCCGCTTGATGAGCTGGCTGATCTATATGATATGGAAATCGACGATAATGACGTTGATACTGCGGGTGGGTTGTTTGCAAAGGCGCTAGGTCGAATCCCTATTAGCGGCTCACATGCGGATGTGAGTGGCTTGGAGATGTCAGCGGAACGTTTTGAAGGACGACGCAAACGTTTGGCGACTATTATCGTGCGCCGACATTCACGAGAGGACGATACGGAACGTGAATAATGAGGTAACTGCTGAGGAAACACTGGATCCGTTTGCTGCTCCTGAGGATTTTCGGGCGGGTTTTGTGGCGATTGTGGGTCGGCCTAACGCGGGAAAATCCACGTTGACGAACGCGGCAGTGGGAACGAAGATCGCCATTACTGCTGACCAGCCGGAAACAACTCGCCGAGCTATCCGTGGGCTTATTCAGCGCCCTGGCGGGCAGGTCGTCATTATTGACACCCCAGGTTTACATCGCCCGCGTACCTTACTCGGGGAACGTCTTAACGATATGGTCGGTGAAGCTCTCAGCGATGTGGACGCTGTTGTCATGTGCTTTCCGGCAGATGAAAAAATCGGTCCAGGTGATCGCTTTTTGCTGGAACTCATTGCGAAGACGCGCGCCCCAATAATTGCCGCTATTACAAAGACGGATAAAGTCGCCCACAGCGCGATTGGCGATAAAATCATTGAGCTTACCCAGCTAGCTACCTTTGCTGATATTGTTCCGGTCAGTGCGGTGCGTGGTGTGCAGATTGACGATCTCGTTGAGGTGTTGATCTCGCATATGCCGCTCAGCCCGCCGTTATATCCGCGTGATACCATCACTGATGAATCCACCGAAGAACGAATCGCAGAGCTTATTCGGGAAGCTGCCCTCGTCGGGGTACGCGAAGAACTCCCACATTCGATCGCCGTTGTGGTTGACGAAATGCTGTATGAAGAGCCAACCGAGAAATATCCTCACGGGCGGGTGGTCGTTCGCGCATTGCTGTATGTGGAGCGATCTTCGCAAAAAGGTATTGTGATTGGTAAGGGCGGATCGCGCCTGAAGCAGGTTGGGCGTAGCGCTCGTAAAAATATTGCACAGTTGCTCGGTCAGCCAGTTTATCTGGATATTTACGTCAAAGTGGCGAAGGAATGGCAGCGCGATCCTAAACTATTGGGCCGGTTAGGCTTCTAGGTGATATTGGCAGATATATCGGCCTGTAATCGCCTCGGAGCCTCTAGCGCGTGTCCGATAGCCTCTTTACATGTTTATTGGGGCGAGGCGCGTCAATAGGTACTGCGTGTTAGGCGAAAACTTTGTGCGCGTTTGCGGGCAGGAGAGCGCACGGTTGGATACGTGCGAGAATAAGATGCCGAGTATCGTTGGGCAGTGCTCGGCGGGTGCGAAAGAAAAAGAAGAAAATCAGGATTCGCAACGGGCTGTTCGCCATGTTCGATGTGTGGACGCTATCCCATGACGGCGCAGAGATAAGCTAGCCTAAAACCTATGACGCGCTATCTTCAGATCCTTAGCTGCCGCGGTGAGGCCCATAGCTGACACCCTCCCCGCGGGTTCGCTTCGTCGGCGTCGGCTAATGTGTCGTTGGATCGTAGTGGATAGGAAGATGAAGACGTGAAAACACAAGGAATCGGATCGCGGCAGTGCGCCTCCCCAATGCCTATAGCGAAGTACCGGCATTTTTTGGATGTCAATCCTGTATCGCTCCCGGATCGAACCTGGCCAAACAACCGGATCACCCGTGCGCCACGGTGGCTATCCACAGATCTGCGTGACGGTAATCAGGCGCTTATTGACCCCATGCAGCCAGCACAAAAGCGCGCAATGTTTGATCTGCTCGTTGAGCTGGGATTAAAAGAGATCGAGGTCGGATTTCCTGCGGCCTCTAAGGCGGATTACGATTTCGTTCGCTCGCTCGTGGCAGACGATGCGGTTCCTGATGATGTGACGATCTCGGTGCTTACGCAATCCCGTTCCGATATTATTCATCGCACGGTCGATGCTTTGCGCGGGTTGCCGCGTGCCACGGTCCATCTGTATAACGCGACGGCGCCCGTCTTTCGAAATGTTGTCTTTCAGGCAGATCGGGAAACGATTCGCCAGCTTGCTGTCAGCGGCGCTCAAGATGTGATCTCCTATATGGAGAAATGCTTTGACGAGGAAATCGTCGGTTTTGAATACTCGCCGGAAGTTTTTGTTGATACGGAGCTCGATTTTGCGCTTGAGGTGTGCGAATCCGTAATGGACGTGTGGGAGCCAGGGCCGGATCGGGAAATGATTTTGAATCTGCCCACCACTGTTGAACGTTGTACACCAAACGTCTATGCCGATCAGATCGAATGGATGTCGCGCAACCTATCTCGGCGCGAATATATTGTGCTCTCTGCACATAATCACAATGATCGCGGGACGGGCGTGGCCACCACAGAGTTAGCTATGCTCGCTGGTATTGATCGGGTGGAAGGCTGCCTATTTGGCCAAGGGGAGCGAACCGGGAACGTCGATCTATTGACGGTTGCGCTCAATTTGTTTTCCTCTGGTATTGATCCGCAGCTTGATTTGCGCCATCTGGATGAGATCCGAACGACGGTGGAGAAATGTACCGGAATGGCGGTGCCGGCTCGATGGCCCTACGGCGGAGATCTGGTCTACACCTCCTTTTCTGGTTCCCACCAGGACGCTATTAAAAAGGGATTCACGGCCCGAGCGCGGAATGTGGCCGCCGCCGGTGGGGACGAATCGGCAGTAGTGTGGGAGGTCCCGTATTTGCCGATTGATCCGAAAGACGTCGGGCGTACCTATGAAGCAATTGTGCGGGTCAACTCGCAATCGGGTAAGGGAGGCGTCGCCTATCTCTTGTCATCCACCCGTCATCTGGAGTTGCCGCGTCGCCTGCAGGTTGAGGTGTCTTCTTTGGTGCAACGCCATACCGATACTCAAGGTGGGGAAGTGACAGCGGAAGAGCTGTGGCGTATTTTTGCTGATGAATACTTGCCCTACACTGCAGCAACTGGATTGAGCCCTTGGGGGCGTTATGTCTTGCGCGGAACAACGGCGACCACCCATGATGAGGGGCATCACACGGTATTGACGGTCACCCTCACGGAACGAAACGCCGATGGATCTGCTGTGGATCGCACTATTGCCGCCACAGGTAATGGTCCGATTGATGCCTTCACTAGCGCCTTGGGCACCATTGGCATCGACGTGGATGTGCGCGATTATGCGGAACATGCCTTAGCAGAGGGCGGCGACGCAACGGCGGTTTCCTACGTTGAATGTGAAGTGGCTAATCAGGTCGTATGGGGAGTTGGAATTGACCCTTCCACGATGACTGCGTCATTCAAAGCAATTATCTCGGCGGTCAATCGGGCCTTGCGTTAAACAATACCCGCCGGTGCGCCTCTATACGGGCAAAGCAGGAGCGCTGGCGTGTAGGAGTTCTTGCCCGCGTTAAGCAGGCAGGGTAATGGGGCGATAGCAGTAGATAGGGCTGTAGATCGCTGATACAGGCAGACGGATACGTCCATCTTGAAGCCGCGTACATTTATGGTTATCCCCGTCTATCGCTATCTGCGTGATTGATAGTAGCGAGGGGTAAGGGCACGCCATGCTAGTGGGAGGCATAGATGGGTGAGGCACACCATCGCCCAATTCCCTGTTTATATGCTGGACTTTGCCAGAATACGGAATGTGAAGACCTACCGAGATAGAGCTATTGTGCTGCGGAGTTTCGATCTGGGAGAAGCAGATCGAATCATCACGATGCTCACCCGCGATAACGGGAAGGTCCGAGCTGTCGCCAAGGGCGTCCGGAAAACAAAATCGCGTTTTGGCGCTCGCGTTGAGCCCTTTAGTGTCATCGATATTCAGCTATATCATGGTCGTTCGCTCGATATTGTCAGCCAAGTGGAATCCGTCAACACCTATGGGCGCTACCTGGTGGCTAACTACGAGCGCTTCACTGCGGCAACGGCCATGCTTGACGTCGCAGATCGGCTCACCGGCGAAGATCCCGATCCGGAGCAATTTGATTTGTTGCATGGCGCGATTCATGCGGCAGCAGTGGGCGCACATCTGCCAGATATTACACTCAACTCATATATGCTGCGCTCAATGGCGATTTCTGGCTGGCAGTTAGCGATTTTTGAATGTGCGCGATGTGGTCTTCCAGGTCCGCATCAGGCATTACATGTTCCCTCAGGTGGTGCAGTATGTGATCAGTGCCGCCCAGCCGGTGCGATGTTGCCTTCCGTTGAAACCTGGCAGTTGCTTGGCGCATTGCAGGAAGGGGATTGGGCAATTGCTGATCGTTCCAGCTCGTCAGCACGGCGAGCAGCTCAGGGGATAGTGGCAGCTTTCGTCCAATGGCATGTCGAAAGCACGGTAAAATCACTACGACACGTTCAGATGGCCCAGGAGAAGTGATGGACGCACCTAAAGATCACGGAGTACGCCACCTGGCGATTGTCATGGATGGTAATGGCCGATGGGCTAATGCCCGTGGATTACCACGAACGGAAGGGCATCGGGCAGGAGAGCGCTCCTTTATGGATGTGGTCGCTGGCGCGGTGGAGGCCGGTATTGAAGTGCTCTCGGTCTATGCCTTTTCCACTGAGAACTGGCGGCGTTCCCCGCGCGAGGTTGCTTTTTTAATGGCATACTCTCGCGATGTCATACACCGTCGGCGAGAAGAATTAAAGGAGATGGGAGTCAAGATTATCTGGTCTGGGCGCCACGCGAGATTGTGGCGATCAGTTGTCAATGAGCTACTTGATGCCCGACGAGCAACTGCGGATAACACCCGTCTAACAGTAAATTTATGCGTTAACTATGGCGGCCGTGCAGAGATTGCCGACGCGATGTCCCGTATCGCGCACGATGTTGCCGCTGGTCAGATCGCACCAGAGCGTATTACCGAAGATCTTGTTGCGAGTTACCTTTATCATCCACAGTTGCCAGATGTGGATCTTTTCATTCGCACGGGCGGCGAACAGCGAATCTCGAATTTTTTGATCTGGCAATCCTCCTATGCCGAGTTCATGTTTGTCGATCAGCCCTGGCCGGATTTCACCCGAAATGACCTATGGGAGTGTCTGCGCCGATATGGACATCGGGATCGAAGATTCGGGGCGGCTTGCGATACGGTGCTCGGTGAGGAGTAGCTACCTGCCTTAATAGAGGCGGCTATGGGATCTCCCAGCGGTATGGAATAGTAACGACGCAGCTTATCGGTACATGCCACCGAGCACAGCCCGCATGATCTGAGCCTTTGCCGGAGAAAAGAGCGCAAATACTGCCCTACCTGCCGATGAAGAGGCGAAATGCGAAACGGAAGTGCTGGATACGGGCGGATTTTCTCTTCAGGTATATTCCGCCAGATGGGCGCCCTGATCCTTAGATACTAATCCTTTGTAAACTTGAGGTATGCAGCAGTGTGATCTTCGTGGTGTGACGTTAACTCGATCAGTGCTCGCACAGCATTTGCCACGCGCTCGCGTTGATGTGGCAGCCGCTTTAGCTAGTGTTCTTCCCGTCATAGATCAGGTACGCACGGGCGGAGCTGCGGCAATCAGCGATCTGTGTGAACGTTTTGACGGGGTACGCCCGCCACAATTGCGCGTCCCTCAGCCGGTTATTGACGCGGCGCTCGATCGCCTTTCTGAGCCGGTGCGTCACGCTATGGAACACGCAATTGAACATTTATCTGCCGGGCATCTGGCTCAGTGCCCGACAGAGCGAGAGATCGAGATTGTTCCTGGGGGATATATTCGTCAGCGATGGATTCCCGTTCATCGCGTTGGGCTATATGCTCCGGGTGGATTGGCTGTGTATCCCTCGTCAGTCATCCACA
Organism: Trueperella sp. LYQ143; assembly: GCF_046599595.1. NCBI lineage: Bacteria > Bacillati > Actinomycetota > Actinomycetes > Actinomycetales > Actinomycetaceae > Trueperella > Trueperella sp. LYQ143. The sequence goes on from NZ_JBKIWR010000013.1 coordinate 72,003, forward strand.
ACGCTATGGCTGCTCGCACCGCTGGAGTGGAATCTCTCGCTCTAGCCTCGCCACCTCAGGCAGCATACGGTGGGTATCCGCATCCGACGATCTTGGCAGCCAGTAAATTGCTCGATATTCGCGAGGTATATGCCGTCGGTGGGGCGCAAGCTATTGCCATGTTTGCCTACGGGTATGACCCGACTCCTGCACCGCGCACTGTTCGAGATGCTCCCTTGGCTGCCGCTGTTGCGGATTCAGGCTGTGAGCCGGTTGATGTCATTACCGGGCCGGGCAATATTTATGTTGCAGCAGCAAAACGTGCTGTGCAGGGGCGCGTCGGGATTGATGCGGAAGCAGGTCCGACGGAGATTGCCATTATCGCTGACGATTCAGCTAATGCAGAATATGTGGCCGCAGATCTTATTTCGCAAGCAGAACACGATCCGGCTGCAGCCTGCGTATTGATTACTCCTAGTGAAGAGCTCGCGAACAGATGCATCTCCCATATAGAACATCAGCTTTCCCAAACCGAGCATCACCAGCGGGTGGAGTGCGCGCTTAACGGGTCACAATCAGCGATAGTTCTTGTCGATGATCTTCAGGCGGCAATTGCCGTGGCTAATGCCTATGCGGCAGAACACCTGGAGATCCATACTCAATCGCCCAGAGAAGTAGTGCCCCATATACGAAATGCCGGAGCGATTTTCCTCGGTGAACACTCTCCAGTTCCGCTAGGGGATTATTTGGCTGGTTCAAATCACGTCTTACCTACCGGAGGAACGGCCCGTTTTACTGCCGGGCTCAACGTCATGACCTACCTTAAACCCGTTCAGGTGATTGACTATTCGGCACCTGCGCTCGGGCACGTGAGCCACGATATTTGCGCTCTGGCATACGCCGAAGATTTACCGGCACATGCCCAAGCAATACGCATACGTATGAGATCAGGTGAGGAGAACGCAGGATGAAACTGCCAGTGCGTCCCGAGTTTGCTGGGCAACGCCCTTATGGTGCTCCGCAGCTTAACGTTCCAGTGGCACTAAATGTTAACGAGAATCCTTTTCCGCCTCACCCGCGCCTTATTGCCGCAATTACTGCTGCCTGTGAGCGAGCCTCACGGCAGCTCAACCGCTATCCAGATCGGGAGGCGCGTCGGCTACGTTCGGCTTTGAGTGACTATCTTGCTGCGGATACCGGAGTGACCTTACATCGCGGCGAGATCTGGGCGGCTAATGGGTCGAATGAAATCATGTCCCAGATTTTGACAGCCTTCGCTGGCCCAGGGCGCACAGTGATGAGTTTTACGCCCTCATATTCCATGTATCGCGAATACACCCGCAATGTGTATTCCACTTGGTGTGAGGTCCCGCGTCGGGCAGATTACACCTTAGACCTTGCCGCGATTGAGGAACGGATGGTTGAGGCTCGCCCGGCAGTCATTTTAATATCCTCACCCAATAACCCCACTGGGACGGCCCTGCAGCGCGAGGAATTAGACGCCATTCTTACTCTTGCGGCGCAGCATGGCCCAGAGCCAGAATCGCCAGCAATGGTTGTTGTTGATGAAGCCTACGGTGAGTTTCGGCGAGATGGCGTTTCTTCTGCAGTGGAACTGATTAGTTCCTGCTCTCATCTGATTGTGACGCGAACGATGTCGAAGGCCTTTGGGGCAGCGGGATTGCGTTTGGGATATATGGCAGCGCGTCCAGAGGTGATTGACGTTATTCGCGTGGTTCGCTTGCCCTATCATCTGTCGGCATTAACGCAGGCGGCGGCCTGTGCTGTTCTAGAACATCGAGATCCGTTGATGGAGCAGATCGCCGTTTTGCGTCGGGAACGGGATCGCCTGACGGGGCGTATGCGCTCCCTCGGTTTGAATGTGCCACAATCGGATGCAAATTTTGTTTTGTTTGGCAGCTTTGCTGATCGCCATGATGTGTGGCAGCAGCTTCTTGAGCGCGGGGTTCTGATCCGCGAGGTCGGTCCGACGGGGTATTTGCGCGCTAGCATTGGAACGCCACAGGAAAATGATGTTTTTCTGCAGGCGCTTGAGGAGGTTATCGGATGAGTCGTAGTGCAACTATCGTTCGGCAAACATCAGAGTCAACGATTCGTCTCAGCATTGATCTAGATGGAACAGGGCAGGCGCATATCGTTACTGGGGTGCCTTTCTACGATCACATGTTGACGGCATTAGCTAAGCATTCGCTTATTGATATGGATATTCGCGCTGACGGTGATACGCATATTGACGCCCACCATACCGTTGAAGATACGGCGATTTGCCTCGGGCAAGCACTTGCACAAGCGTTGGGAGATAAGCGGGGCATCCGTCGTTTTGCTGATGCGACTGTGCCTTTAGACGACGCCTTAGCTCGGGCAGTAGTTGACGTTTCTGGGCGGCCCTACGTCGTACATCGCGGTGAACCTCAGGGGCAGGAATATCACCTGATTGGTGGGCATTTTACTGGTGCTTTAACGCGGCATGTGTGGGAATCTTTGGCGTATCATGCGCAGATATGCTTACATGTTGATGTGCTTGGCGGGCGCGATCCGCATCATATTGTGGAAGCGCAGTTCAAGGCGGTAGCGCGAGCTTTGCGCGGTGCCGTTGAGCCAGATCCGCGAGTGGGCGGGATACCTTCGACGAAAGGTTTACTATGAGTTCGCGTCTGCGTTACCTCGTCCTAACGCCGTTTGAGCAAGCGGATATTGTTGCTGGTATTTTGCGTATTCATCATATTGATGCGCATGTGGTGCAGACCCAATCAGGGGTGTGTGTCGTCGGCGAACAGGAGCGGGATCATTTTGATGACTGGGATATTGCGGAGCTGCTGGGGCCAGATTTAAGCCAGGGCAAGGATGATACTCCGCCGTATGACCGCGATGGCGTTGACGGGCATGCGGATCAGAAGGATTCGACGCAGAACGCTCCCGCACAGCAACACCTATCAGGTGCCGACCCGGATGGGGATACGGAGGCAAATAGTCAGGGTATATCGCACGGAGATAGCAGCACGGTAAACAGCGATCGAGCTTTAGCGGGCAATAGCGAACTAGATGGCAATGAACATGCCCAGCAGGCTGCCTGTGTGCTCTCTCAACTCTCTCGTTACGGAGTGGTGTTATTCAGCGCTGATCTTGGCGATGATGTTGGAGGCGAGTCCGGGGTGTCCGGCATGGTGCGTGCTCAGCGGTATCTCGCTGGGCATAGTGACGAGGAGATGCCGGCCGGGGTGCTGTTATCCGTCCTTGATCCGTATATTGAAGAGCTCATCATTGGCAGTGCCCAACCAGAGGGGATTGATACCCGCACGTTGACCTTGCAGCAGGTCAATGGGATTGTGCAGGCAGGCAATACGCCGCAGGGCGAGGATACGGATAGCGCCCACGACCCGAATATGTTTGCGCACGGGAATGAAAATGATGAAACTTCGCAGCGAGAACCGGAGGAAAAATGAGTGATCTTGCCGATCTTCCCGCATTAGAGTTGCTGCCTGCGGTTGATGTTGTCAATGGTCAGGCAGTGCGTCTGCATCAAGGGCAAGCAGGCACGGAAGAGGTCTTTGGTGATCCGCGCGAAGCAGTCGCGGGTTTTATTGAGCAAGGAGCGCGGTGGATTCACCTTGTGGATTTAGACGCGGCTTTTGGGCGTGGCTCTAATGCTCCACTCTTAGCGCAGATTGTACGCGAATATCCACATGTCGCCATTGAACTTTCCGGAGGTATTCGCGATGAGGCCTCTTTGGCGCGAGCTTTAGACGCAGGAGCGACGCGCGTCAATCTGGGGACGGCCGCTTTGGAAGATCCCGGCTGGACTAAACACGCTATTGAAACCTACGGTGATCGCATTGCGGTTGGTTTAGATGTGCGTGGGCAGAGACTTTCCGCTCGCGGCTGGACTCGTGATGGTGGCGATCTGTGGGATGTGCTGGCCCGTCTGAATGAGGAAGGGTGTGCCCGCTATGTCGTTACTGACGTGAATCGCGATGGGACGTTAACCGGCCCGAATTGTGAATTACTGCGCCACGTCTGCGCGGCAACAGATCGGCCGGTTGTGGCCTCCGGCGGCGTCTCACAGTTGGCGGATATTGCCACTTTGCGGGCGTTAACCCCGCAGGGGCTTGAGGGAGTAATCATCGGTAAAGCGTTATACGCAGGTAACTTTAGCTTGGCTCACGCTCTTGAGATTGCTGGTGGCCAGCCTGCGTCAGCTAAATAATGACTGTTCATCAAGCGCGTCAGGAGCGTGTTAAGGTGACTGCGCTTAGCGAACATTGGATAAATACTCTGTGGGGAAGGAGAACTGATGCCGGATCTGGATCGGTTGCTGCAACCTAATCCCTTTGCTGGTGACGACGGCTCGATGCCTGCAGAACTGGGTGAGGCGCTAGCTGCTCCCGAACATTTGCGGATGAGCGCTATCGTCTCGGCCCTACGTCGAGTACTCGTTCCGATTGATCCCCATCCACATCCGGGGCGCAATACCGATGGCAGTGTTGCCGCACATGACCGCAGCTCTTCAAACCCGTTAGAATGCCCGCCAGAAGCGCTAATAATGGTGGATTTCCCCGGAGGGCGCCGTGCTATTCCAGTGTTTTCGCATGCGGCAGCGTTGACTCGGCAATATCCGACGGCGCGGCCAGTTCCCGTTGACATCGCTCAGGTTGCAGCGGCAGCGATTACCCGTTCGGATGGTGTGCTGGTTTTGGATCCGGGAGAGCCGGAGGCGACCTGGATTGGGCGCAGCGCGGTTATGGCATTGATGACGGGTGAGGTCTGGCAAGCGCCGTGGGACGATCCGCATATTGTGGAACGAATTATGGCGGGATTAGGCGGGTATGTTCGTGGCTTGGAGTCAATATCTATTGAGCCAGGGGCGGGCGGTAGTGCAGTAGTGATGCTGTATGTGATTGCGCTATGTGATCGGGCGCAGGTCGTGAGTATCGCGGAAAAAGTCAGTGAAGCAATGATGGCTGATCCGTATGTTCGTGCGCGGCTTGACGTTGTGGAAATGCGTCCGGTCTTTGCTGGAGCGTAGTCGCAGATAAAAGTAGTTACGCGCGGCGAGAACTGCGCAAAAACGGAGAAGGTGGGCAACATCACCGACGATATGACTGGGTTGGGCGCTGTGCATCGTGGCTGTCGAGTGCCTCCTCTGGTATAGTCGTTAACCGACCAACTGGCGTCATGCCAGTATGCAAGCGGAGATTTCCCACCTAGAGGCCTGCGAAAGGGCTCGGGTTAGTAGGTCAGGCACTATTCATTGCTGTGCCATGCCCTCTGGACTCCGTGCGCATTGCACGTCGTAGGAGAAAGAGGAGCCGTTATCAACGAGCCAAGAATCAACGATCGCATCACCGTGTCCGAGGTGCGTCTCGTCGGGCCAGGCGGTGAGCAAGTAGGCGTTGTGCGCGTCAGTGATGCCCTGCGTCTTGCTCAAGAAGCCAAGCTCGATCTGGTAGAAGTTGCCCCGAATGCCAAACCGCCCGTCGCTAAATTGATGGATTATGGCAAATACAAGTATGAAGCCGCGCAGAAGGCTCGTGAGGCACGTCGTAACCAGCAAAATACGCAGCTAAAAGAGATCCGTTTGAGTCTCAAAATTGAACAGCATGATTACGAGACGAAAGTCAACCGGATCAAGAAGTTCCTCGATGCGGGGGATAAGGTAAAGATCCAGTTGCGTTTCAAAGGGCGCGAACAGCTCCGTCCGGAACTTGGTGTTCGGTTGATGGAGCGGATTTCTCGGGATGCTGAAGAAAACTCGACAGTAGAATCAGCCCCGCGCGTTGATGGCCGGAATATGGTGATGGTGCTCGCGCCTATTCGACGCAAGTCGCAAACGAAGTCAGATCAGCGTCGCCGTCGTGAAGCTCAGCGTGAACAGCGCAAGGCTGAAGAAGCGGCAGCACGTCAAGCGCAAGCTGAAGCAGCACGCGAGGGCGTAGAAGGCGCCGAATAGACCTAGTACCGCTCTGTTAAGGAGCAAGAGTCGCTGCACGCGCAGCAGGAGGAACACATGCCTAAGATGAAGACCCATTCGGGTTCCAAGAAGCGTTTCCGTACCACGGGTTCGGGCAAGCTCATGCGTGAGCAGGCGGGTAAGCGCCACCTGCTTGAGCACAAGTCAACCCGTCGTACCCGTCGTCTGTCCGCCGATCAGCCGATCGCCAAGGCAGATGTCAAGTCCGTCAAGCGTTTGCTTGGCAAGTAGTAGCGAGGAGAAAACCTAATGGCACGCGTTAAGAATGCAATTAACTCCAAGAAGAAGCGTCGTACTACGCTTGAGCGCGCCAAGGGCTACCGCGGTCAGCGTTCTCGCCTCTACCGCAAGGCCAAGGAGCAAGTCACGCACTCATTCGTGTACAGCTATCGCGATCGCAAGGTGCGTAAGAACGAGTTCCGCAAGCTGTGGATTACTCGTATTAATGCTGCTGCTCGGGCAAATGGGATGTCGTATTCCCGTTTCATGCAAGGGCTGAAGATTGCGGGTATTGACGTTGATCGCCGTATGCTTGCGGAATTAGCCGTCAACGACGCTGCAGCCTTTGCCGCTCTGGTTGACGCTGCTCGTGCAGCTCTGCCGGAGGACGTTAACGCTCCGGTTGCCTAATCATCCTGAAGCGCATACGTATGTCGACCCCCTCCCGTTAGAGGGGGTCGAACGCTATATACCTATTCCGCAGACGTATAGGTCGCAGTTGTAAAAGAGAAAGCAGATTTTATTGGGCTCGGTGCGCGCTTAGCGCTGCTATATCGGGCTAAATTGGTGTAGCATGACCTGCGGAGAGAAGGAGTTTTCATGGTAGAGATCCGAGAAGCAACCATTACTCACACCGATATTGAGGGTTTGCTCGTCATCACCCCGAAATGTGTTACTGATGAACGCGGGACGATTCGTGAGCTTATCCGTCGTTCCTGGTTAGCGGAAAACGGTATCGTCGATAACTTCGAACAGGCGAACAACACGTTGACCCATCAAGGTGGTCTGCGAGGTCTGCATGCAGAGGCAATGACGAAACTGGTGACGGTCGTCTCGGGTCGCGTATTTGGCGCCTATGTTGATATTCGCGAGGGTTCCCCGAGCTTTGGTGCGGTTGTGACGGTAGATATTACACCAGGGGTGATGGTGCTCGTACCGCAGGGTGTGTGCAATGGTTTCCAAGCGGTGGCTCCCGGAGATACGGAGTACCTGTATCTCTTTGATCGGGAATGGAAGCCCGGCATGCCAGGTAGCGCACTTGCTCCCTTGGATCCAGAATTACATATCGCCTGGCCAATTCCGGTTGATACGGAAAATCGTGCCATGATCTCCGAGAAAGATCTTAACGCCCCAACCCTCGCGCAGCTCATCGAACAACGCGCAGCAGCCCAATAATAAACAGCGATTTAGAGGGGCAAGGGATAGTGCTTTCTCGTCGGGATTCCATCACGACGATGACCGGCCAACTGAAAAAGGTTGCTGGATTGGCGCGGCATACTCAGCGGGTACGTTATCGTCAAGCGCTTGTTGAAGGGCCGCAGGCAGTGCGGGAAGCCGTGCAGTGGGCGCCGGAGCTCATCCGTGATCTTTACGTGACGCAGGCTGCCCTGGATGCTGATCCGCACCTGGAGAAATTAGCGGATGAGCGGGTGCGCTACGTCCACCTGGTGCCGGATACGGTGATGGAGAAACTTTCCCCCAATACTCAAGGCTGGTTGGCGGTAATCAATCAGGCGGATCAGATTCCCGTAGCAGATTTTTTTGCCACGAAACCGCGCTTGGTGGTGTTATGTCTCGAATCAGCAGATCCAGGTAATCTGGGAACGGTGATTCGATCTGCCGACGCGGTGGGTGCCGACGCGGTGATTACGGCAAAAACGAGCGTCGATATATTCAATCCGAAAGTCGTGCGCTCCTCTGTAGGATCGGTTTTCCATCTGCCAATCCTGAGTGGATACTCTGCCTCGGAAATAGTGCAGGCGGCGCGCGAGGCAGGGATGATGATTTTATGTGCCGACGCCCGCGGGGATCATCACCTGTACCAACCCCAGATCGTTCATGCGCAGGTGGCTTCGGGTAATGATCCGGGAGTCGGCTCGGTTCAGGCCAGCGCGCCAGCAGAGGTGAATTGCGATATGGCAGATGCCTGCGGCTATGATCTGCGCCGTCCGACTGTGTGGCTGGTGGGTAATGAGGCGCATGGGGTGAGCCAAGAACAGCGTAGCTGGGCAGATTATGTGGTGAGTATCCCGATGTGGGGGCATACTGAATCTCTTAATGCGGCAGTGGCAACGAGTTTATGCCTGTATGCCTCCGCATGTGCTCAGCGGGGATATTCCACTAATTAATCGTGTGGTTTCGTCGGTGCTGAATACGCGGCGATATGTTCCTCATCTGTAGCTAGTTCGCAGATTTTATGTCGTGTCCACTGCTCGTAGCGCATCTAATATTGACATGCCTAATGGGTAGATATGAGATGTGGAAAACCGGAAATCCGATGTTTTATACGGGGAAGTGGTCAGCAGGCAAGGGTGAGATAACGGAGAAACTATCCTTTGGCAGAATTACGCGAAGCAGGTCTTTCGCATTCTGGCGAGCAATTCTAGGACCTCCGAACTACCCTTAAACTATGGTTGAAATACGTATTCACGGTCGTGGCGGGCAAGGCGTCGTCACGGCTGCAGACCTAGTTGCGATGGCAGCTTTTGCGGAGGGCCGCCACGCTCAAGCCTTCCCGTCATTTGGATCTGAGCGCACTGGCGCGCCAGTTGTCTCTTACTGCCGGGTACGTGATGAAGAAATCCGCACTCGAGAACCAGTTCTTGAGCCAGATCTGCTGATTGTTCAAGATCCCACCTTGCTGAGCATTATTGATGTTTTTGCCGGATTGAAACCTGATGGCTTCGTTCTCATTAATTCCGCAAAACACAGTGCAGAATTGGGATTGGCACAGCGGCAATCCGATATGCCAGTAGGGCATTTCATGACTATTCCGGCGGCTGATATCGCTCGAAAACATACCGGCAGAACGGTCCCCAATGCTGTGCTTCTCGGCGCGGCTGCGGCAATCAGTGGTCTGTATCGAATGGAATCAGTCAATGCTGCAATTATGCAGAGATTCCCCGGGCGAGTAGGCGAGATGAATGTGGCTGCCGCCGAAGAAGCATACGAACTTGTTAAGGAAAAGAGGGCTGCGCTCCATGTTGAAACAAATTGAGGGATCACAGTCGGTCGCTCAAGCAGTTGCTGCGTGTCGGCCGGGCGTCGTCGCTGCATATCCGATCTCTCCACAAACCCATATCGTTGAGGCCCTGTCGGCATTAGTCAAAAGTGGGAGCTTAAAAAACTGCGAATACGTCAATGTGGAATCTGAGTATTCGGCTATGTCGGCGGTTATTGGCGCATCTGCTGTCGGTGCCCGTTCATATACGGCTACGGCTTCACAGGGTCTGCTGTATATGGTTGAAGCGGTATATAACGCCTCTGGATTGGGATTACCGATTGTGATGACGGTTGCCAACCGTGCTATCGGTTCACCTATTAATATCTGGAATGACCATACCGACGCAATGTCCCAGCGCGATTCGGGGTGGTTGCAGCTATATGCCAAAGATAATCAAGAAGCTGCTGATCTACATGTCCAAGCATTCCGTATTGCGGAGGAACTATCCCTGCCGGTGATGGTATGTATGGACGGTTTCATTTTGACGCATGCGGTAGAACAGGTGGATGTACCGGATCAAGAGGCCGTGGATGCGTTCCTGCCGCCCTATGAGCCGCGCCAGGTCCTCGATCCTGCTGAGCCGATCTCTATTGGAGCAATGGTAGGGCCAGAAGCCTTTACTGAAGTGCGCTACTTGGCACATCACAAGCAGCTTGACGCTCTTGAGCTTATCCCGCAAGTTCAGCGCGAATTTGCAGAGATTTTCGGGCGAGATTCCGGCGGTTTAGTACACGAGTACCAGTGCGATGACGCCGAGACGATCATTGTCTGCCTCGGTTCGATCACGGGAACGCTGCGTGATGTCGTGGATCTGCGTCGGGCACGAGGAGAAAAGATCGGAGTGCTATCTCTGGTCGCATTCCGCCCGTTCCCCTCGGCAAAGATCCGCGAGATACTATCCGGGCGCAAGCGCGTTATCGTTTTAGAAAAGGCATTCTCCGTCGGTATCGGCGGAATCGTCTCATCTCATTGCCGAGCTGCGTTACGCGGTACGCAGTTTGTCTGCCATGAGTTAATTGCTGGTCTGGGAGGTCGCGATATTACGATTTCCTCGCTCAATGCATACCTAGATAAGGCTGTGGTTGACGAGGTAGCTGATACCACCTTCCTTGACCTTGATCTAGACCTAGTACAGCGAGAGCTTGATCGTGAGGCAAGTATCCGGCGTTCTGGATCTATTCCCGAGAATATGTTGCGTGACTACGCTGAACGACTTGCTGGAAACGTGGAGGGATAAAAATGACGACTGTAGATTTGCCCATGCCGGAATATCGGCAGACGGCTATCCCATCGCGTGAATCAGTGAAGTTCTACCAGGTTGGATCTTTCGCGGTGGGTAATCGTCTGGTTGAGGACGGCTATAAGTCCGTGCAGTCAGGTACGAACCGTTTTAATTCCTTGACCTCAGGGCATCGAGCCTGCCAAGGATGCGGTGAAGCCCTGGGCGCACGCTATGCCCTTGACGCGGCGATGGCAGCGACGAATAACCAAGTGATCGCGATCAACGCCACCGGCTGTTTGGAAGTGTTTTCCACTCCCTACCCAGAGACCTCATGGAATCTGCCCTGGATGCATTCTCTATTTGGGAATGCCCCGGCAGTTGCCACCGGCGCGCAAGCTGGTTTGAAAGCATTAGGCAAGCATGATGTTCGCGTCGTTGCGCAAGGCGGCGACGGGGGAACGGTAGATATTGGATTCGGCGCATTGTCGGGCATGTTTGAGCGCAATGACGATGTGCTCTATATCTGCTACGACAACGAAGCGTATATGAACACAGGTGTTCAGCGTTCTGGGGCAACCCCTCCGGCAGCCCGCACGGCAACAACGCAGCCAGTTGGCCCTGAGCCCGGCAATAATTGGGGGCAAGGTAAAGATCTACCTCGTATTGCTATGGCTCATGAGATTCCCTACGTGGCAACAGCAACTGTCGCAGACCTGCGCGATTTGGAATACAAAGTCAATAAGGCAATGACCTTCCACGGGGCGCGCTATATTCACGTTTTCGTTCCCTGCCCGCTCGGCTGGGGAACGGCCTCGAATATCACCATTAAGATCGCGCGTCTGGCAACTCAGTCCGGCCTATTCCCGGTGTATGAGGCAGAGCATGGGGAGATCACGTCCGTATCCAAGATCCGTCGTCCGGTTAAAGTTGAGGAATACCTCAAGCTGCAAAAACGCTTCGCGCACTTGTTCAAGAAAGGCGCGGATCCGTCCGTCATAGAGCGAATTCAACAGCTCGCTGATCGCAATATCCGTCGTTATAACTTGATCGACGAGGAATCTTTAGACGAATTCGTCAAGCCTGATCTTGCGGAATCATCTGCTTCACCGGCAGTATCGGCTGATTCTGCCGATCCTGCAGCGAATCTCACCTCATACCAGGAGGAAAAATAATGACGACGACGCATGGTTCTGAGGAAATGCGCCCCTTTGCTATTACCCTTGATGTCGGATCGTCGCTGGAGAACCGCACGGGTTCGTGGCGCTCCGAGCGTCCGATTTATGTTGACCTCCTGCCTCCATGTAATAAACAGTGCCCGGCCGGTGAGAATATCCAGAAGTGGTTGTACCACACTGAGGAGGGCGACTACGAGGCCGCATGGCGGGAGATTATGGTTAATAATCCGCTTCCCGCGACGATGGGGCGCGTGTGTTACCACACCTGCGAGACGGCCTGTAATCGCGGTCAGGTTGATGAAGCGGTGGGCATTAACTCAGTGGAGCGTTTCTTAGGGGATAAGGCAATTGACGAAGGATGGCAGGTCGATATTCACGCCGAGCCGTCCGGAAAGAAAGTCTTGGTGGTCGGTTCGGGCCCCTCAGGGCTTTCTGCTGCGTATCACTTAGCACTCCTGGGGCACAGTGTGACGGTGCGCGACTTAGGAGAAAAACCAGGTGGCATGATGCGCTACGGTATCCCGTCCTATCGTCTGCCTCGGCATATTCTCGATGCAGAGATCCAGCGCATTGCTGATTTGGGCGTCACTTTTGAACAAAATACGCGGGTCGATAATGTTGAGGAAGCCCTCAAAGAATTCGATGCGGTTTTCACGGCAGTAGGTGCGCAAATCGGGAAGAATATTAATGTTCCTGCTGGTGCAGCCTCGCACATTATGGACGCGGTGGATGTGCTGCGTGATATTGAGTCTGAAGGCGCGGCAGAATCAGGGGAATTCCAGCCCATGTTGGGGCGGCGCGTCGTGGTTTACGGTGGTGGAAACACCGCAGTGGATGCTGCCCGAACGGCTAAGCGATTAGGGGCGACGGAATCCGTCATTCTCTACCGCCGGACGCGAGATCGGATGCCGGCCCACGATTCTGAAGTCCAAGAGGCTGAAGAAGAAGGAATCAAGATGCGCTGGCTATCCACCGTCGATCATGTGGATGAAGGCAAAATCACGATTGAAAAGATGCGCCTGGACGAAAACGGCTTCCCGCAACCAACCGGAGAGTTTGAGGAGCTCGCTGCTGATTCGCTCATTATGGCATTGGGTCAGCAGTCTGATTTGTCATTGCTCGAAGGCGTAGAAGGAATCGAGATTGAACAGGGCGTTGTCAAAGTTTCCCCGCAGATGATGACGGGGAGGCCCGGTGTGTTTGCTGGTGGCGATATGGTTCCAGCAGAAAAGAACGTCACGGTTGCCATCGGTCACGGGAAGAAAGCTGCACGGTATATCGATGCGTGGTTACGTGGCGGGACGTATGAGCCAGAGGCGAAACACGGCGATGCCACTTTGGATCGAATGGAGACGTGGTATTACTCGGATGCGCCAGCAAAAATTCGGCATCGTCTGGAGGGCGCGCGTCGATCGTCAACTTTTGACGAAGTGGTTATTGGTTTGGATGAAGAATCGGCCATCTTTGAAGCCCGTCGGTGCATGAGCTGTGGTAACTGCTTCGGATGCGATAACTGCTTCGGAGTGTGCCCAGATAATGCAGTAACGAAGATCGCTTCGGGGGTCTATGAGTTCAAGTACGATTACTGCAAGGGATGCGGAGTGTGTGCTGAAGAATGCCCCTGCGGTGCGATTTCGATGATTCCGGAAGAAATCTAAGGGGCATCTCGATAAAAATGCTCTATGCACGTTAAGCGATAACCGCGGAAAGCTCGATGTTCCGCGGTTATCGCTTAACCTAAATCAAGGAGGCAGGAGATGGATCTTTTTGATCCTATTGAGCTACGCGGGCTGACGGTGCGTAACCGCTTATGGTTGCCTCCGATGTGCCAGTATTCGGCGCAAAGCAGCGGATTGCAGCGTGGGTTACCGAATGAGTGGCATGTGCAGCATTACGCCTCGCGAGCAGTCGGGGGCTTTGGTGTAGTGACGGTAGAGGCAACGGCAGTGTGCCCGGAGGGTCGTATCTCGCCAAACTGTCTCTTGCTGGATCGCCCCGAGGCTCTTCCTGCCTTTACACGCTTAGCACAAGCGATTCGTGCGCATGGGGCAGTTCCGGCAATCCAGCTTCAGCATGCCGGGCGTAAAGCCTCAACTCCTCCGCCTTGGCAAGGTGGAGGTTATGTGCCGCACAGCGCAGGCGGCTGGTCGGTTGTTGGGCCCAGTGACGTACCCTTTGACGAGACGTTACCTACCCCCAGGGTGTTGGATGACGCAGAAATTTTAGAGATTATTGGGCAGTTTGCCGCTGCGGCACGGCTTGCGCAGCAAGCTGGATTCGAGGCGGTTGAGATTCACGCTGCGCATGGGTATCTCATTCATCAGTTCCTTTCACCCATTTCTAATCATCGAACGGACCGCTGGGGCGGCGATGCGGCGGGGCGTAGCCTTATCCTGCGCGAGATTGTTTCTGCGGTACGTGCCGCGGTAGGGGATATGCCGATTATTGTCCGGCTATCAGCAACGGATTGGCTAGCGGAGCTCTTTGAAAATCGCGAGGGCGGGTACGGTTGGCGAGTAACGGATTCGATTGAGCTGGTTGGCTCTATGCCGGAGGTAGATTTTTGGAGTATCTCTACGGGCGGTAATGTTCCGGTGAAGATTCCAACGGGTCCGGGGTATCAGGTTCCTTTTGCCCGTCGTATTCGTGAAGAGACGGGTGCCCTCGTTGGGGTTGCTGGGCTTATTGCGAACGCTCAGCAAGCCCGAGTTATTGTGCTTGATGAGGAAGCGGATGTCGTCTATGTAGGTCGAGTAGCTTTGCATGATCCGTATATTGCACGGCACTGGGCGCGAGAGATTGATACTCCTATGCAATGGCCGAATCAATATGTGCGAGGTGTGCCTGAACGCTGAGATACACCCGAGAAGCGTCCCTACTAATCAAGGTGGGAGCCGGGAATTTTGCGTGAAACTGATAGCTCGCGGGGAAGGTCATCCACGCCTTGCAGGTGCGAAAGAGAGTGTACTGACGCGCGAACTAAAAGGCCATATATTTAATGTGCATTGCTTACCGTCGAGTACGGCATGACTTTTTAGGGCAAAATCTCGTCATAGTTCAGATTTTCGGATTTTAAGGCAAAGAGCAGAACAGCAGAAGAGTTCATGCCTGACGGCAGCAATAGCAGAGCTGAGCGTTCAACGCATAACACCTGGCGATACTACCTAGCTAACATCTGGCGGCGATACCATCTCAGGGCGTGAGGATTCGCTTATATAGTGGTCAAATATTACAGCCCCTAACGTAGTGGTGGTGCCCCGCTACCAGCGAGACACCACCACTATCTGTATTTAGACCTACCACTGACCGCACGGCGCGGAATATTCCAGTGGGTTAGTTGTTACTATTCCCCGTCAAGGGCATCCTTGATCTTTTCGCCAACTTTCTCTGCGCCCTCACGCAGATCTTCGCCGACATGTTCTGCTTTGAGCTCGCCCTTTTCTGCACCCTGCTTGATGGCTTGACCGGCATCCTCAACAGCGGATTCAACCTTGCCTTTGCCTTGGATCTGCTGCTTGGCGTCCTGGGCAACCTCTTCGACCTTATGCTTGACCGTCTGGGCGACTTCTTCTGCCTTTTGGCAGGCTTCGTGCGCGAACTCGCCAGCCTTTTCTTTTGCAGCCGCCAGCTTCTCTTGAGTTTCTTCCGAAGTGATCTTCTCCTTGGCGGTCGATAGCGCGCTCTTCGCGACACCGACCAGCTTGGTAATGAAACCTGAGGATTCTGCCGGTTGCTCGGAGAACTCGTTATGTGTCGTGTTATCCGTCATGGAAGACCTTTCTTTTGTATGCAGTCTGTGTAATAGCTATTGTATCGGCTAAGAGCCGAACATGGCTGTCAATCTTTATTATGCTTCGCTCTGAGCGTGTGTAACCAGGAGGGTAATCCTAGCAGGGTCGTTGATTCGCTTGCATAACTGGCTGCCTGGCGTAGCGCTGTTAAAGCATCGTGGCGGGGAAGTAAAGCAGTGAAAGCACCATGCAATACGTCACCTGCTCCTAAGGTATCGCGCACGCTCACGCGAGGAACAGAGATCTCAGTGAGCTGCCCTGCATAATATGCCTGTATCGGACCATCGCCGTGAGACTGTGCTGCCAGAGCATAATCGGCGGGATTGAGGTTAGAGAAGCTGAAATCGGCCGAAACAATAGCGTGGGAGATATACGGTAGCAGGCGCGAGGTGCCTGGCTTGTCGGAACCTCCATCAAAAACGACGGGGATACCACGGCGCTGTGCCTGGCGAGCCAGCGGAACCTGAATATCGAGTAGGTGAGCGTCAACGCACACAGCGCTGACATCTGTTAGCCACATATCGAGTTGTTCATCGTCAATCGGGGCGATGGTGCGACCAGCATTGTTCGCAGACGAAACGGTTCGTTGACCGCTATCATCAACAAAAATACTGGATATTGGCAGCGGATCATCCCCTGGTATGTCGAGGACGTGTACGTGATATTGGGTAAGGATATTGCGAGCAAGATCAGCCAATACTCCATCGCCCAAGCACGTCGCTAGGCGGGTGGGAACGCCAAGACACGCGGCAACACGAGCCGCATTTGCGGCTGGCCCGCCGACGTCAACCGCGCTTGAGCGGGCTGCTACTTTCTCATTTGGCCGTGGCGGGCGCGAGCCATAATGTGAAATATCAATCGTCGTTAATCCACACATAAGAACGCACATGTGTACCAGTGTACGAAGTGGGTTGAATAATGGTCCAGCATCGCCGAAAGCGTGCAATCGGACTACACTAGAGCGCGGAATACCTGAAGAAAGGGAATCATGAGTCTCAGTCCACTTGATGAGGCCGGTATTGCTCAGGCCGTTGCTGCCGCGCAGGCGGCATTTGCTGCGGCCGGGTCATTGGCAGAATTGAAAGCAGCCCGATTAGCCCACAGCGGGGATAACGCTCCTATTACGGCTGCCAATATGCAAATAAAATCCTTAGATAAAGCCGATCGCCCGACAGCCGGAAAACTTATGGGGGCAGCGCGCCAGGCAATTCAGAGCGCCTTAGCTGAAGCAACTGAGCGCCTTGAGGCTGCCGATCAGGCGAGAGTACTGCGGGAAGAAACGGTTGACGTCACCACTCCAACTCGGCGTTATCCACTTGGCGCCCGCCACCCCTTGCCGGTGCTAATGGAAGATATCTGCGATATTTTCACGTCTATGGGCTGGGAAGTCGCTGATGGGCCAGAGCTAGAACATGAGTGGTTTAACTTTGATGCTTTGAACTTCGGGCCAGATCATCCGGCACGCCAGATGCAAGATACTTTCTACGTCAGTTCAGTGGAACACGTCGGTTCACATGAGCCACGCGATATTGCCACCACCCAATCGCTTGTGTTGCGCACGCATACCTCGCCGGTTCAATCTCGAGTGATGTGTGAGCGTGGAGTGCCCATCTATATTGTGTGCCCAGGCAAGGTTTTTCGTACCGATGCCTTAGATGCCACGCATACGCCAGTGTTCCATCAAATTGAGGGATTAGCTGTTGATCGCGGGTTAACGATGGCACATTTGAAAGGGACTCTCGATCATTTCGCCAAGCAGATGTTTGGCCCGCAAGCTAAGGCTCGGCTGCGTCCGTCGTTCTTCCCCTTTACCGAACCGAGTGCGGAGTTGGATTTGTGGTTTCCGCAGAAGAAAGACGGACCAGGCTGGATCGAATGGGGCGGGTGCGGAATGGTGAACCCAGAGGTGCTGCGCAACGCTGGTATTGATCCTCAGGAATACACAGGTTTTGCTTTCGGTATGGGAATCGAACGAACTCTCATGCTGCGCAACCAGATTGCCGATATTCGAGATCTCGTTGAAGGCGATGTTCGTTTCTCTACACAGTTTGGTCCGACGGGAAAGGGTAACTAAATGCCACGCATTCCACTTGATTGGCTCGCAGAACACGTTGCCGTTGATCCGGAGTTGACTGCGCAAACCTTGGCAGCGGATTTGGTGAAAGTTGGCCTGGAAGAAGAAGCGATTCACCGGCCCGATGTTACTGGCCCTATTGTCGTTGGGCGGGTGCTGACTTTAGACAAAAAAGAACAATCAAACGGCAAACTTATCAACTATTGCCGCGTTGACGTCGGTGCTCATAACGATGCGCCTGGAGAAGGGAAAGAGCCCTCAGAGCTACCTTCTCGCGGAATTATTTGTGGGGCGCATAATTTCGTGGTGGGTGATTATGTGGTTGTTTCTTTGCCGGGTGCGGTGCTTCCTGGTGGCTTTGCGATTGCTTCTCGGAAAACCTATGGGCACATCTCTGATGGCATGATCTGTTCGCGACGAGAGCTTGGCCTGGGGGAGGATCATTCTGGGATTATCGTCTTGGCACATGACGAAGACGAGGCGCAGGCTGAGGGGATTCCGGCGGTTGGTGAAGACGTCCTAGGCTATCTCGGGTTGACGGGTGAGGTTCTGGAAATCAATGTCACCCCAGATCGAGGCTACTGTTTCTCGATGCGGGGCGTGGCACGTGAATATGCCCATTCCACCGGAGCGCAATTCACTGATCGGGGTCTGCCAGATTCTCTGAGTATGCCGTTGCCGCCGGTAACGAATACGGGTTTTCCGATCGAGGTCTGCGATGAGCAGCCGATTCATGGGAATATCGGGTGTGATCGTTTTGTCACTCGGATCGTCCGTGGGGTTGATCCGCATGTCGCCTCGCCACGCTGGATGCAGGAGCGTTTGAGCGCGGCGGGTATGCGTCCGATTTCTTTGGCGGTTGACGCAACGAATTACGTCATGCTTGATCTTGGCCAGCCGCTACATGCTTATGATCTCGATGCGGTAGTTGCGCCGATTGTGGTGCGGCGGGCGCAGTCGGGTGAACGTTTGGTTACGCTTGATGGCGTTGATCGTGAGCTCCATCCGCAGGATCTGGTGATTGCCGATAGTTTTGGTGGGCATGGCGCTCGGGCTGTGGGCTTAGCTGGGACGATGGGCGGGGCGGCAACCGAGATTAGTGAGAGCACGGTTAATATCTTGGTGGAGGCAGCGCACTTTGATGCGGTGTCGGTTGCGCGTATGGCACGTCGGCATAAATTGCCGTCGGAAGCGTCAAAGCGGTTTGAGCGCGGGGTTGACCCCATGATCGCTCCGGTGGCTGCCCAACGTGTTGTGGATTTGCTTGTTGAATATGGCGGCGGCGTTGCTGATGAGGCAAATTTCGAATTTAATGAGGTGACCTCGGCCCAGCCTGTGGATTTCGCGATCACTGAGGTGGCGCGGCTGACTGGTTTGGAGTTGTCTGCACAACGCATTGACGAGATTCTGAGCGAAATCGGCTGCGAGGTTGAGGCGGTATCTGATACTGAACGGCGCGTTACGCCGCCGAGTTGGCGAACTGATTTGGTAGGTGGGGCGCACTTAGTAGAGGAGATTGCTCGTCTGGTGGGGTATGACGAGATTGACGCGGTTTTGCCTCCTGCACCAGCCGGTTCAGGGTTAACACAGCGTCAGCGTGATCGGCGGGATATGGGGCGAACCTTGGCCGAATCTGGCTGGGTTGAGGTGTTGAGTTATCCCTTTATCGCCTCTGCAGCCTTTGATGCCCAGCAGATTGCGGAGGATGATCCGCGCCGACGGGCGATGCGCTTGGCGAATCCATTACAAGAAGATGCTCCCTATCTGCGTACCTCTATCTTGGATTCGTTACTGGCTACGGCTCGAATGAATGTGGCTCGGGGTAATCCTGAGGTGGCGATTTTTGAGGCTGGTGCGGTGACTCGCCCTGGTGATGTTGTGCAGGCGGAGATTCCGTCTGCGGGTGCACGCCCCGCTGCGCATGAACTGGCGAATATTGCTAGTGCTCTGCCACGTCAGCCGTACCATGTTGCTGGTGTAGCTGTTCCTGAGGTGAGCCAGCCAGTAGCGGGAATGCCGAGGCAGCTTTGGGATTGGCGCGACGCGATTGAGGCTGTTGTCGCTATCGGTCGCACAATTGGGGTGGAGGTCTCTGCTAAGCAGGCGAGTTACTCGCCGTTCCACCCTGGGCGGTGTGCGCAATTGTTTGTGGGCGATAGTGCAGTTGGCTATGCCGGTGAGCTGGATCCGCGGGTGTGTAGTGCCTGGGAGCTGCCGTCGCGTTCGATTGCTTTTGAATGTGATGCAGACGCATTGGTTGCGGCGCGTTCGGGTGAGCCTCGTCGTATTGTTCCGGTTCGGACGAGTCCGGCAGCGAAAGAAGATATGGCTTTTGTGGTGGATGAGACGTTACCTGCAGCTCGGGTGCGTGAAGCCATTGAGCGGGCTGGAGGCGATGTGGTTGAGCAGGTGCGACTATTTGACGTCTACACCGGCGATCAGATCCCTGCGGGTAAGAAGTCATTGGCTTTCGCGGTGCGGTTGCGTGGTGAGCAGACTTTGACTCCGGCTGATACAACGCGCATACGTGAGCATATTATTCAGGGTGTAGCTCGCGAATGTGATGCACAGTTACGAGGCTAGATAGGAGATTCCAGGCAGGCGTGGCTGTCTTCACTGTGTAGCGCTCTATTAATTCAATACAGCCAAGTGTATAGTTATGCATATGACTTACCTGGCTGCTATTGCGGGCGCTACCGGCTATGCCGGCGGTGAAGTTGCCCGTCTCCTGTTATCTCACCCGCAGGTTCGTCTTGCTACAGTGTGTGCACACACATCAACTGGGACGCTCGGGGAGTATCAACCGCATCTTTTGCCGCTTGCAGATATGCCGCTATATCCGCTGGATGCTGAGCGTCTTGCTCAGCATGATGTGGTGTTTTTGGGGTTGCCGCATGGGGCTTCGGCGCAGCTAGCCCGAGATATTGAACGCATTAACCCAGATGTGCTCCTCATTGATCTCGGCGCAGATCATCGTCTCATTGATCCAGCTGATTGGGCTGCCTATTATGACGGGCCGGCCGCCGAACCGTGGGTTTACGGTATGCCAGAGCTGATTCGGAGCGAGGGGCCAAGTCAACGCGAGCTATTGGGGCAAGCTCGCCGGATTGCGGCTCCCGGCTGTAATGCAACGGCTATTACCCTCGCTGCTCTACCAGCGATTTCCTCGGGTATAGCGGTAGGCAATGATGTTGTTGCGGCACTGTGTGTCGGATACTCCGGCGCGGGGAAAACTCCAAAACCGCACTTATTAGCTGCTGAGGCGGCAGAATGTGCCAGGCCGTATTCCGTCGCTGGTGCGCATCGGCATATCCCAGAAATCCAGCAAAATTTCCGTATTGCTGGGGCGTTGGACCCAACGTTATCCATGACTCCGATATTGGCCCCGATGTCCCGCGGGATTCTTGCCACTGTTTCCATTCCGCTAGCAAAAATGACGACAGCAGCTTCGGTGCTCCAGGTGTATCGCGCTGCTTTGGCTGAAGAACCATTTTGGCATTGGAGTGATTCCTGGCCGACGACGGCAATGGTTCGTGGATCAAATACTGCATATATTCATGCTGAGCTGGATCGCGATGGCCGGCGTATCACTGCGATATGTGCAATCGACAACCTTGTTAAAGGCACTGCCGGGGCAGCAATCCAGTCAATGAATCTCGCATTGGGATATGCGGAAACGACGGGGCTAAGTACAGTAGGGGTGGCGCCATAATGGTGTTTTCACAGCAGAATCGCCATATCGATATGGGAATTGGGGTCACGGCGGCGCGTGGTTTTCGAGCTGCCGGCATAGCTGCAGGGATTAAAACCTCCGGAGCCCTGGATCTGGCGGTAATCGTCAATGACGGTCCGCAGCGTATTTCATCCTGCGTATTAACCTCAAATAGGGTGTACGCCGCACCCGTGCAGTGGATGAAAGATTGCGCGCATGATGAATTGCGTGCTGTCGTCCTCAACTCGGGAGGCGCAAATGCGGCAACTGGGGAGCGAGGCTATCGAGATACGCAGAGTACGGCGCAGTGCGTGGCTGATCTTTTAGAGTGTCCGGTAGCTCAGATCGGTGTGTGTTCAACGGGGATGATCGGGGAATATCTTCCCATGCCACGAGTGTTATCTGGCGTGCAGCAGGCCATGTGCTCCCTATCGCCAACTGGCGGTCAGGCGGCAGCCCGCGCAATTATGACCACCGATACCCGCCCAAAACAAGCAGGTGTGACGGGAGCATATACGATCGGTGGCATGGCTAAAGGCGCTGGAATGTTGGCCCCGGCACTGGCCACCATGTTGTGCGTCATCACTACTGATGCGGTTATTGATAGGCCGTTAGCTCGGCGTGCGCTATCTGCCGCAGTCGCACAATCTTTCAACTGCATTGATTCTGACGGGGCAATGTCAACAAATGACACAGTCATCCTGATGTCCTCAGGTGCCTCCGGAAAAGCCCCTGGATCCGCAGCAGAATTTATTGATGAACTGACGGCAGTGTGCCAGTCACTTGCTCGGCAACTCATTGCCGATGCTGAAGGTGCCTCCCACGATATTCACATTCAGGTTAATTCCGCTTCTAGCCGCAGTGCTGCTCAGGCGGTAGCTCGGGCGGTTTCCCGATCGAATCTCGTCAAAGCCGCTATATTCGGTAATGATCCGAATTGGGGGAGGGTCATTTCCCAGGTGGGAACCGTCCCTGAAGATGTTGCTCCCTTTGATCCGCAACGCCTTGACGTCTGGTTTAACGGCGTGCAGGTATGCCGTAACGGCGCTGCCCATGCCCCGCGCGATCTGGTGGACCTGGCGTCCCAACGCGACGTCGAAATCGTCATTGATTTACACGCCGGAGAACATTGCGGGCAGTTGTGGACCAATGATCTCACCCATGCCTACGTCGAAGAGAACTCAGCGTATTCCTCATGAATAATTCCCTGATCCAACGCCTAGATGGCGCACAAGAAAAAGCCGCGACGCTGATTGAAGCGCTGCCGTGGATTCGAGAGTTTTCCGGTTCTCGAATCGTCATTAAATACGGTGGGAACGCGATGACGAGTGAAGAGCTCAAGAGAGCCTTCGCCAAAGACGTGATGTTTTTACATTATGTTGGGCTGCAGCCTATCGTCGTGCATGGCGGTGGCCCGCACATTAACGAAATGTTGCGTCAACTGGGTATTGAACCGCAATTTCGTGGAGGTCTGCGCGTTACCGATAGAGCCACTATGGATATTGTGCGCATGGTCCTCACTGGGCAAGTACAGCGCGAATTGGTGACTCTGCTCAATCTCGATGGCTCGCATGCCGTCGGTATTTCTGGAGAAGACGCGGGGCTGCTCGCCGCGCATAAACACTATGCCACGATAGCCGGGGAGCCAGTAGATATTGGTTATGTGGGAGATATTGCCCAGGTCAACACCGCTGCAATTGAGCACTTATTAGCGGCCCGCCGCATTCCCGTCATTTCCTCTATTGCTTTGAATGCCGATGCGCCCGAAGACGTTCTCAATGTGAATGCTGACAGCGTGGCGGGGGCTTTAGCCGTGGCGCTTGGCGCTCATAAACTGGTGATATTGACAGACGTTGAAGGCCTATATCGGTCATGGCCGGATACGGATACGTTAATCTCAGAGATCCATCCCGATGAGCTTCGCACATTGATTCCTCATTTGGATGCGGGCATGAAACCAAAGATGATGGCGGCCTTAGCAGCAGTTGATGGCGGTGTGCCGAAAGCACATATTATTGACGGTCGTTTATCCCATTCCATGTTGTTGGAGATCTTTACCGACGCGGGCATTGGTACCCAAGTGACGCATAACGTCGCGGTAGAACATGCTGATAATGAGCAGCCCGCAACCGCTGCGGCTACTGCAGGTGTTGGCGGTAGCGACGGCAGCGAAGAAAGCTCAGCGCAGCCGGAGAAACGCGCATGAGCGGGGTAGCGCGCGAGCATTCAGATGTGGGTAAAGCTCGAATAGCCGCAATGGATAACACATCGGGGTATTCCGTGCCAAATAGCCCCTGTTTCGATGAGTCTCCTAATCACAAAGCAGGTGATAGCGCAGATAGTTTGGGCGCGTATCGGAATACGCTTATGGATGCTTTTGGCACGCCGCAGCGGGTCTTGACGCACGGCTCAGGGGTGTTCGTGTGGGATGAGCAGGGGCGTCGATACTGTGATCTGTTGGCGGGAATTGCCGTCAATGCTCTGGGATATGCGCATTCGGCAATTGTGCAAACAGTTAGTGAACAAGCCCAGCGGCTCATGCACACCTCGAATTATTTTGCCACTCCGGCACAAATTCAGGTGGCACATGCCCTACAGGAAACACTTACAGCTGAAGGATACGACGGGGCACGGGCACGGATTTTCCTGTGTAATTCTGGAACAGAAGCCAATGAAGCCGCCCTTAAGATGGCCATGCTGCACAAAGCCGGTGGAAATATTGTGGCATTGGAAGGCAGTTTTCATGGGCGTACGCTCGGTTCCCTATCGGTGACGTACAAACCCCAGATTCGTCAGCCCTTTGCCCCGCTACTCAGTAATGTGCGTTTTGCTGCGCCGCAAGTTGAGGCGTTATCGGCACTGTGCGACGATTCCACGGCGGCAATCATTCTCGAACCGATACAAGGGGAAGCAGGCGTTTACCCGCTTGATCCGCAGCTACTTACCTGTGCTCGTCGGCTTGCCGATGCCCATAACGCCTTGTTGATCGTTGACGAGGTGCAAACAGGGATGGGGCGAACTGGGCGTTGGTATGCTCATAGTGACGTCGTACAGGCAGATATTATTACCCTGGCTAAAGGATTAGGCGGCGGTTTCCCGATTGGTGCAGCAATTGGAATTGGTCGGGCAGCACAGCTCATAACGCCGGGTATGCATGGCTCAACCTTCGGAGGAAACCCGTTGGCCGCTGCGGTGGCACAAACGGTTATCAGCGAGATCAGACCGCTTTTGCGGCGAGTTGCGGATAACGGCACGTGGTTAATGCAGGAGCTATCACTACGTGGTTTTCCGGTGCGTGGTGCTGGGTTATTGATCGGGATTGACGTGCCAGATGCGCCGAGCTATCAGCGGGCGTTACTGGAGCGTGGTTTTATCGTCAATGCTGCCAATGCCACCACGTTGCGGTTGGCGCCACCACTGACTATTACCAGGGAAGAACTCATGCCGTTCCTGGATACATTATTGGAGGTATCGCATATATGCAGCTAGAGACGCCGCAATTAGCCACGCGGGCAGCACGCCAGGACAAAATCCGGCAGATCGTCGCCTCGCAGGCCGTTTCTTCCCAAGATGCTTTGCGCACGATGTTGCGTGATTGCGGATTTGAGGTTACGCAGGCAACGCTGTCACGTGATTTGGAGCAGCTCCATGCCCAAAAGATTGTGACGACGTCTGGCCGACGGATCTATCGCATTGGGGCCAGTGCTGGCGAGATGGCAGTAGAAAACGCCGGCGAAACGGGATTTTCCCGATGGGCACGAGAGGTGCTTGTTTCAGCACAGTGCGCAGCCAACCAGATCGTTTTGCGCACTCCGCCAGGGGCGGCACAGCTTCTCGCTTCAGCCCTGGATAATGCTCGATTTGATGGGGTATTAGGGTGCATTGCTGGGGATGACACAGTGCTCGTCATTGTGCATAGCGCAGAACGTGCCACCGAGCTGACCAATGAATTAATAACTATGACGACACAGAAGAAAGCACAACGAGTAACGACGGAGGACGTCAATGAGTAAAGAGCGGGTAGTACTGGCATATTCCGGAGGATTAGATACCTCGGTAGCGATTGGATGGATTGGGGAGCAAACGGGCGCAGAGGTCGTCACGGTTGCGGTGGATGTCGGCCAAGGGGGAGAAGATCTGGACGTTATTCGCCAGCGGGCCCTCGATTGCGGTGCTGTTGAAGCCTATGTCGCAGACGCGCGTGAAGAATTTGCTCGTGATTATTGCATGTTGGATCTGCAAGCTAACGGTTTATATATGGACGCATACCCGCTGGTTAGCGCCCTATCTCGGCCACTGATCGTCAAGCATCTGGTGACGGCAGCACGCGAATTCGACGCCAGCGTTGTTGCACACGGCTGCACCGGAAAAGGTAACGACCAAGTGCGTTTCGAGGTAGGTATCACCTCGCTTGCCCCGGATCTGACGTGTTTATCGCCAGTGCGTGATCTGGCATTGACCCGTGAATTCGCCATTGACTACGCCAATAAGCACAATCTTCCAATTGAAACGACGAAAGCAAATCCGTTCTCGATCGATCAGAACGTTTGGGGGCGCGCTGTAGAAACGGGATACCTTGAGGATTTGTGGAACGCTCCAACGAAAGATGTCTACACCTATACCGACGATCCCATGTATGGCCCGATGCCCGATGAGGTTATCGTGACCTTTGACGAGGGAATTCCGGTGGCGATTGATGGCGTAACGGTAACTCCGTTGCAGGCAATCCAGGAGATGAACCGTCGGGCTGGAGCACAAGGTATCGGCCGAATCGACATCGTAGAAGACCGCATGGTGGGTATTAAATCCCGAGAAATTTATGAAGCCCCGGGTGCGATGGCCTTGATGACTGCGCATCGAGAGCTAGAGCGGGTCACGCTGGATCGGGAGCAGGCGCGCTTTAAGGAGCGTGTGGGGCTGCGTTGGACGGAGCTGGTATATGAGGGGCAGTGGTTCTCGCCGCTGAAGCGTTCCTTAGATGCCTTTATTCGAGATACCCAGCAGTATGTTTCCGGAGATATTCGCATGACTTTGCATGGTGGGCGGGCGACGGTGACGGGTCGGCGGTCACAGACCTCTTTGTATGATTTCAACCTTGCGACCTATGACGCTGGCGATTCCTTCGATCAGTCTCACGCGAAAGGTTTCATCGAGTTAACCGGACTGACGACGAAACTCGCCGCTGCTCGCGACGTCACCTTTGGAAAGGGCGAAGCGATGCCGAAACTGAAGTTGTCGTAGCGATGATTGAAGATCAACTCGGGCATCGCACTATTCGAGAGTTTAGGGATCAGCCCGTTTCCGAGGAGGTTGTTGAGCTACTTGGAAAAGTAGCGATGCGAACAGCTAGTTCACGTGGGTTGCAACATGCAGGCATTATCCGAGTGCGAGATATGCATAAACGGCAGGAACTAGCTCGGATAGGTAAGCAAGAATACGTGGCACGCGCTCCGGAGTATTTCTTGTTCATTGTTGACGCGCATCGCAGTGCCGGCATTTTGCAGGAATGTGGTGGCGATCCGCAGGCTGCGTGTCGAGCGGATGTGTTCGTCGAAGGCTTCACGGATGCCTGCTTGATGGCTCAGAACGTGGTCAATGCTGCAGAAGAGCTTGGATTGGGAACGAATTACCTCGGTAACGTTCAAAACGATCCTTTGGCTGTGGTCAGGTTGCTGGGTATGCCGAAACTGACGTTCCCCGTGGTGGGGTTGACTTTCGGCTATCCGGCGCAAGATCCGCAATGCAAGCCGCGAATGGACGCTTCTTTGCGGATGATGGTTGACGAGTACCGTCAGCCGCAGTCCTGGGTTACAGCTTTGGCAGACTATGACGAACGCATGCGCACCTACTATGATCTGCGAGATTCAGGTAGCCCGTCTGATCCCTTCACGCAACAGGTCGTGCATAGGATTGCTTCGCCGCTGCAGGCTAATCGCACGATAGCAGCGGCCATCAGTCAAGGCTTTGACCTCGCAGGTTAACTCCAAGGCGGCGGTAGGCAGATTCGAGGAAAACGATGGTCCAGATCAGCCCAAAGATTCCGATCCCTACCGTCGCCCACAGGCCGACACTTAAGGTGAACAGGCGTGTGAGGCCAGAGATAATAAAGGGACCACAGGCTGCCCCGATAGCGACGATGGCTTGCCACAGCCCGAGGAATTCAGCGCGATGTTCCGGCGGGCATAGATCTGCACCTACCGTCATGACGATACCTGCGCCAAAACCGTTACCGAATCCTAAGATAGCGGCGCCAACCACGAAACCAATCGGGGTGTTCCAGCACAACATCACGATGATTCCTATTGGCATGAAGATAAAGGACGGTATGAGCGCCCAGTGGCGTCCACGTCGGTCCATAACTGCGCCAGAGACGACAAACATGATTGTGTCTACCAGTGCGGTGACGGCAAATGTGCCAGTAATAAAATGTGGTTCATACCCTTGGGCTGTTCCCCATAGCGGCACTATGACAGTGCGATTTGCCCGCAGAACCGTCAAACAGTTCAGGGCGACGCCGAGAATAGCTGTCGATAATCGGGAGCGGTGAATTTCTCCCTCGGTGTGGTTTTCGCTGGGCGTGTGGAGCGTGGCGGTCGGCTCGGGGAGCACATATCCGATAACGAGGAGGGCAGCCAGGACGACGAGCACGATATTGACGATAAAAATGGAATCTAGGGCCCATATAGCCAATAAGCCAGTGGCAAGTAACGGGCCAACTAATACTCCAATACGGGTCATGCCACCTAACGTTGATAGGCCGCGTGCCCGCCAGTGCACCGGCACAGCTTCGGCAACATAGGCTTGCCGTGCGAGCGACCACGTATTAGCTCCCAGTGCAAGAAGAATCGTTGCGACCACAAATACGGTTCGAGTAGCCGGATGGCTGTGGTAGTGCAGACTCCACAAAAACCCACTGAGTGAGGCCAGCGAGATAACTGACCCGCAGATAAGGGCGGCTCGATCCCCGATATGGGCGATGATTCGTCCGATTGGGGGAGACATCGCGATACCAGCAAACCCAAGCAGACCCATTACGGCTGATGACCCAGATTTATCGAAGCCGACGCTGAGGGCAGCCAGGGTAAGAACCGGCATGATTGTGCCATTGCCAATAGCGAAAATGAGCGCTGGGGCATAGATCGGCAAAATCAGGCGTATCAGTGGATTGCGGTTACTAGACGGGGATGGCATAGGGCTTAAACCTCGCTAGCGTCGATATTTAGGTCATCGCATAACGTGGCAATAAGAATTGCTTTGATAGTGTGCAAGCGGTTTTCGGCTTGGTCAAAAACGACTGACGCTGGCGAAGAGAATACCTCGTCAGTAACTTCAAGCTCGCTCCGCCCAGTGGCGGCGTGGATGGTGCGTCCTACCGAGGTGTTGAGGTCATGGAACGCCGGTAGACAGTGCATGAAAATGGTTCGCGGATTATCGGTGCGAGCCATGAGGCTGGCATTGACCTGATAGGGGCTAAGCGCCTCGATACGTTCTGCCCATGCGCTATGAGATTCACCCATTGATAACCAGACGTCGGTGGAGATGACGTCAGCGCCGCGTACTGCGTTTATATCGTCAGTTATTGTGATTCGAGCGCCGGTGTGTTCGGCGAAATCCGCGGCAATTTTTTGAGCGGTCAGATCAGGCTGATATGCCTCAGGGGCAATGATTCGCACGTCCATGCCGAGCATAGCGCTAGAGACGAGAATGGAACGGCCAGTATTGAACCGTGCGTCGCCGATATATGCATGAGTAACCTTGGTGAAATCTGAGGTGAGATGTTCGCGGATCGTTAACGCATCAGCCAGCATTTGCGTAGGATGCCAATCATTCGTCAGCCCGTTATATACCGGCACGTGGGCGTATGCGGCGAGGGTTTCTAATTCGCGGTGAACACCGCCACGGTATTCAATAGCATCATAAAAACGGCTTAGAACCTGGGCAGTGTCAGCAATAGATTCTTTGTGTCCAAGCTGTGAGCTGCTCGGATCAAGCATGGTGACGTGAGCGCCTTGGTGAAAGGCGGCAACTTCAAATGCGGTTCGAGTACGGGTTGACGTCTTTTCAAAAATAAGCGCGATAACTTTTCCCGTGAGACGAGGCCGTTCCCGCCCATGAATTCGCTCTGTTTTGACCTGATGGGCAAGCGTAATGAGGGAAAGCCACTCATCGGTAGTGAAGTCAGCTTCTTTAATGACAGATCGACCATACAGATTACTCATATCTTTATCGTAATCCTCTGATCTGCGGTATTGGGATGATCTTGTGCCATGAATGAGGAAGTTTACTGCCAGCGGACGTCGCGAGATACGTGCTTTTTCTCATGTATCCCTCTGGCTTCTGCCGTGAGCTTGGAAGCGGGGTTTCAGCTTTGGCACAATCATAGCCAGGAAGATATATGTGCCATTGTTTATGTGTGCACTAGCGACGATGAAGGGTGTCTCGTCATGGCGAAGATGGAGAACGTATCGGGTGAAGCTCCGTTGGCACTGTGGGGTGGTCGATTTTCTGGAGCGCCAGCAGAGGCTTTGCGGGAGCTGTCGCGGTCTACGCATTTTGACTGGCGTTTAGCTCGCTATGATATTGCCGGTTCTCGGGCACATGCGCGTGCCTTACATAGCGCCGGTTTGCTAAGCGAAGATGAGCTTGCGCAGATGTTGCACGCGCTTGAAGTATTAGATGAGGATGTGGCTAGTGGAAGGTTTGCGCCTGATCCGCAGGACGAGGATGTACACACTGCTCTCGAACGCGGCCTCATAGAACGCGCTGGGGCATATCTTGGTGGAAAATTGCGTGCTGGACGCTCACGCAACGATCAGATTGCCACGCTCATTCGCATGTACCTGCGTGATCAGCTACGAATTATCGGGGCAAAGGTTCTGGATTTAGTAGATGCGCTGGTCGGTCAGGCACAGAGCGCAGGCGAGGCGATCATGCCGGGGAGAACCCATTTGCAACATGCACAGCCAGTATTAGTTGCTCATCATTTGCTAGCTCATGCCTGGCCGCTAATCCGTGATGTCCAGCGGCTAGTGGATGCAGATCGGCGATTAGCCGTCAGCCCGTATGGGTCGGGTGCTTTAGCAGGTAATACCTTAGGAATGGATCCAGAAGCAATTGCTGCAGATTTAGGTTTTGCGCAGGCTGCATGGAATTCTATTGATGCGACGGCAGCCCGGGATGTAGTTGCCGAATGTGCCTACGTCTTTGCGCAAATTGGGATTGACCTGTCGCGGTTGAGTGAAGAAATTATTATCTGGAATACGAAGGAATTTTCTTTTGTCACTCTCGACGATGCCTTTTCCACTGGTTCGTCAATCATGCCGCAGAAAAAGAACCCGGATGTTGCGGAGTTAGCGCGAGGTAAAGCTGGGCGTTTAATTGGGGATTTAACTGGGCTATTGGCGATGTTGAAGGGCTTACCGTTGGCCTATGATCGCGATTTGCAAGAAGATAAAGAGCCAGTATTCGATCAGATCGACACCTTAGACGTGCTGCTTCCGGCAGTTAGCGGCATGATTGCGACGATGCGGCTCAACTATGAGCGCTTGGCTGAGCTGGCTCCGCAAGGCTTTTCTCTCGCGACGGATATTGCCGAGTGGCTAGTACGTCAGGGAGTGCCATTCCGCCAGGCACATGAGATCTCTGGGGCGTGTGTTGCGCAGTGCGAACAGCGCGGTATCGAGCTGTGGGAGTTATCCGATGAGGATTTTGCTGCCATTGATCCGCGGCTCACTGCCGGTGTCCGAGAGGTGCTGACGGTGGAGGGATCCGTTCGAGCTCGTTGCGCCCGTGGCGGCACGGCTCCGCAACAGGTGGCAGCACAGCGCGCATATTTGGCGGAGAAATGTAGGCAGGGGCGCCAGTTTACTGATTCGCGAATTGTGGCTCAGTAGTGGAGGTAACCTGTAAGGATTTCACGCCATCAGCACGGCGAGCTATTGCGCTGTAGCTATTTCGCGGATGTGGATGTGGCGTGCGGGATACTGTTATATTTCATCTAGTGGCCGGCATGCCGGCGATTGTATGGCTGATGTTAACGTCATAGTGAAACGTTCTACTCAACGGAATGTTGGATATTGAAAGGATCTACCGTGGTTGATGTTCTGGAAGAGTTGCGGTGGCGTGGGCTAATCGCGCAACACTCGGATATTGAGCAGTTACGTCAGATGCTTGATTCGGGTCCAGTGACGTTCTATTGCGGTTTTGATCCGACGGGTCCTTCCCTCCATCATGGGCATTTGGTCGCGGTGAAAGTTATGCGGCATTTACAGATGGCAGGGCATCACCCTTTGGTGTTAGTCGGCGGAGCAACAGGGCTTATCGGAGATCCGCGTGAAAGTGGAGAGCGTAGCCTGAATCCCAAAGAGCAAGTCGCGAAGTGGACGCAGGCGCTTCGCGAGCAGCTTGAGGGATTGTTGGATTTTTCGGGTGAGAATGCGGCACGTACCGTCAATAATTTGGACTGGACGGGTGAGCTGTCGGCGATTGATCTTCTGCGAGATCTGGGTCGTCACTTCCGGATGGGCACGATGCTTTCGAAGGATATTGTGGCGCGGCGACTCGCCTCCGAAGATGGCATCTCGTTTACCGAGTTTTCTTATCAGATTATTCAGGCTAATGATTATCTCGAGCTGTTTCGTCGGTATAACTGTCGTTTGGAGACCGGCGGTAATGATCAGTGGGGAAATCTTGTTGGCGGAATGGATCTGATCCATAAGGTTGAGGGTGCTTCGGTCAGTGTTTTGACTAATCCGTTGATTACCAAATCTGATGGAACGAAATTTGGAAAGACGGAAGGGGGAGCAGTCTGGCTTAATCCCCAGATGCTCAGCCCGTACAAGTTCTACCAGTTCTGGCTGAACACAGCCGATGAAGACGTTATCTCTATGCTCAAGGTCTTTACATTCCTTTCTCGGGAAGAAATTGAGGAGCTAGAGCAGGAAGTCATTGAGCGGCCGCATGCACGTCAGGCGCAGCGAGCTTTGGCGACAGCCGTAACGACGTGGGTTCATGGGGAGCAGGCGGCGCAGCGGGTGCAGCAGGCTTCGCAGGTACTGTTTGGTAAAGCGGAGCCACGGGAGCTGGATGGGCAAACCTTGGCCGATGCGATTGCGGAGTTACCGGCGGCTTGTGGCGAATTAGGTATGCCGGTTGTGGATGTCTTGGTGGCTCTTGGTTTGGAAAAGGGGCGCGGTGCTGCACGGCGAACCATTGCTTCTGGCGGGGTTTACATCAACAATGTGGTCGTTGAGGACGAAGAACGGGTATTGCAGCCTTCTGATGTGTTAGCTGATCGCTACGTTTTGTTGCGCAAGGGGCGCAAGAATCTCGCTGTTGTCACCATATCGGGGAACACAGCGGTAGGTGAGGCTTCGGGTACGGAAGTAACGGCGTAGGTTTTCGTGATGTAAGGCTTTGCTGCATTGTTGCGGGTTTACTGTGGTGATTAAAAAGTCGCACTATATAGCCAAAAAGTGGCTGTGACCAGCAACACTACAGCAGAGTTTGACCTTGGATAGCTAATCGCATAAAGTATTTATCTGTTGCCGCTGGTGCGACGAAATCCAAAGATGAACCTCTTGGGTGATAGTTGCGCGCAAAACACGTGAGTGTTGGCAAGCGGTGATATGGACGCTAAACTAGAAAGTCCATGGTCTCTTCGGAGTTCGGTCCTCGGGGCAGTTCTTCGGATGCAGATGTGTTGTTTGATATCTCAATAGTGTGCTAGTTTTTTATGTTTTGTTTTCTGGTTGGTGCTGGATGTTTTGTTTGGTGCTGGCTGGGTTTTTGTGCCAGATGTTTCTGGTTTTTTGAGCTGGTTTGCTCTCTGGTTTTTTGTGGAGAGTTTGATCCTGGCTCAGGAC